>NZ_JAWJBK010000035.1:0-109253 GCF_032842915.1 Oceanimonas sp. CAM02 | reverse complement strand
CTGGTCAATCTTGAAGATGTCAGGACAGGGTATGTGTTCAGCCCGCAGGCTGAATAAAAGCAGGCATGAGCCGTATACGAGGTCCGTACGTACGGTTCTGTGAGAGGGATGAGGCGGTAACGCCTCACCCTACTCGTTATGGGAAATTTATTCAAATAATTTGAACCTCAAAGCCAGTAAAGGTCGCTTTGATTTTCAGTTAAAGCGATTAGACTTGAGATTAATAATCATGCACAGTTGATTGCGTGGCTGGTTACGGCGGCGCAGGAGAAGCCATTCATGCAGAAATATTCAATTACAATGCGCCTTTTTCACTGGCTCACTGCCCTGCTGGTATTTGGCCTGTTTGGGGTGGGGTTATGGATGCGCAGCCTGGGTTATTACGATCCGCTTTATCAGGTATTGCCCTACTGGCATAAAAGCGTGGGCTTTTTGCTGGCCGGCCTGATAGTGCTGCGCCTGCTAAGCCGCTGGTTTAGTGCTCAGCCCGCGCCGCTGGCCAGCCACAAGGCCTGGGAGCAGCGGCTGGCTCATCTGATGCACTGGGTGCTGTATTTATTATTGTTCGGGCTGTTTATCAGTGGTTATCTGGTGGCCACCTCCGATAACAGGCCCGCTTCGCTTTTTGGCTGGTTTGATATTCCGGCCTTGTTTACTGCCTTTGAAAATCAGGAAGATGTAGCCGGGCTTATTCATGAAATCTGCGCCTGGTCGCTGATTGGCCTGGTGGCATTGCATGCCCTGGCGGCTCTTAAGCATCACTGGTTTGACCGCGACCAGACACTGAAACGCATGCTGTAAGCCTTTTCTCACACAGGAGAGATAACATGAAAAAAACACTGATTGCTTCCGCTTTGCTGGCCGTTTCTGCCTCACCGGCGTTTGCTGCTGCTGAAAGCTACACCGTTGATACGCAAGGCATGCATGCCTCGGTAAACTTTAAAATCAACCATCTGGGATACAGCTGGATTGTGGGCCGGTTTAATGATTTCAGTGGTAACTTCACCTTTGATGAAAGCAATGCCGCCAACAACAGCGTGGAGATGACGATAAAAACGGCCAGCATCGACACCAACCACGGTGAGCGGGATCGCCATATTCGCAGTGACGACTTTCTCGATGTGAGCAAGTTTCCGGAAGCCACCTTTAAAAGTACCAGCGTCACCAAAGACGATGATGACGAGGGTGAATATGTGGTGAAAGGGGATCTGACCCTGCACGGCGTAACCAAGCCGGTGGAATTTGAAATTGAGCAGGTAGGTGCCGGTGAAGATCCCTGGGGGGGCTTCCGTCGCGGCTTTGAAGGCGAGATGGAAATAAAACTGGCTGACTTCGGCATCGACTATGATTTGGGTCCGGCCGCTGCCACTGTTTATCTGGATATGCATCTGGAAGGCGTACGCCAGTAAATAAAACCCGCCTGTGTTATGCACACCGCCCGGTCCCAAAAGCCGGGCGGTTTTTCATTTGGGACTTAAATTTGCCACAATAAACATTTACTTACCCTAAACAGGATGTGCCATGACTCAGGTTGCCGCCCGCATCGGGCATCGCTTGCGCTTTATTCGGGAGCATGGAGTGGATTTTTCTCTCTTTGTATTCAAGCGCATGCAACAGGACCGGCTTAAAATTACTGCCGGTTATCTTACTTATATCAGTCTGTTGTCGCTGGTGCCCATGCTGGCGGTGGTGTTTGCCATGATGTCGGCCTTTCCCATGTTTGCCGAGCTGCGCGAGACCATTCAAAACTTTGTGTTCAGCAATTTTGTGCCGGCCGCCGGAGACGTGGTGCAAAAGAACATTCAGGGCTTTATCGACAATGCATCCAAAACCACTGCCATCGGTGTGGCGGCACTGGCAGTGACTGCCATGCTGCTGATCTCGGCCATTGATGAAAATTTCAACCATATCTGGCGGGTTTCCCAGAAACGACGCTGGTCGGTAGCCTTTTCCACCTATTGGATGATATTGACCCTGGGGCCCATTCTGGCCGGTGCCAGCCTAGCGGTCACCTCATACATTACTTCCATGCGCTTGTTTCAGGGTGACAGTTTCTTTGGTGTGGGAACCCTGTTGCTGAGTATGCTGCCGTTTCTGCTGTCTACCCTGATGTTTGTGGTGTTTTACATGGTGGTGCCCAACAAGCGGGTGCGCTTCAGCCATGCCATTGTGGGTGGTCTGGTGGCGGCCGTGCTGTTTGAAATTGCCAAGCGCGGTTTTGCTTTTTATATCACTCAGTTTCCGTCTTATCAGGCCATTTACGGTGCTCTGGCGACCATTCCCATTTTATTTGTATGGGTTTACTTCAGCTGGATGATAGCGCTGTTTGGTGCCGAGCTGACCGCCAGTCTGGGTGATTATGAACACAGCCACGGACTAAGCTTTGAGGATGATAAAGACGACGAGGGCTCTGACTGATGCGCACCCTGTATCCGGCAATTAATGCTAACCGGCAGTTTTGGCTGCCTGTATCCGATTTACACCAGATTTATGTGGAAGAAAGTGGTAATCCGCTGGGTATTCCCGTGGTATTGGTGCATGGCGGACCCGGGGCCGGTATCAGCCCGGAGCACAGACGCTTTTTTGATCCCGAGCGCTATCGCATTATTTTGTTTGATCAGCGAGGCTCCGGTCAGTCTGTGCCTCATGCGGAGCTTGCCGATAACAGCACGCAGGCGTTGCTGGCCGATATGGAGCAAATTCGTGTTCATCTTGGCATTGAGCGCTGGCTGGTGTTTGGCGGCTCCTGGGGCTCGACGCTGGCGCTGTGCTATGCCATTGAGCATTCGGGCAGAGTACTGGGGCTGGTGCTGAGAGGCTTGTTTCTGGGCCGGCAGCAGGATCTTGACTGGCTGTATCAGCCCGAAGGCGGTGCTGCCCAGCTGTTTCCCGACTATTACCGGGAGTTTCTGACGCCCCTTAACGGTAACGCAGAAGATCTGCTGCACCGTTACTATCAGCTGCTTACCAGTGATAATGAGCTGGCCCGGCTCAATGCTGCCCGGGCCTGGGCCATCTGGGAAGGGCGCATTTCTACTCTGCTGCCCCGGCACGATGCCGAAAGCCATTATGGTGAAGCGCACAGCGCCCTGGCACTGGCCCGGCTGGAGTGTCATTATTTTGTAAATCACTGTTTCTTTGAAGAAAACTACATTATTCGGCACATAAATAACGTGCGCGGCCTGCCCGCTGTTCTGGTGCACGGCCGTTACGACGCCATCTGCAAACCCGCCGCTGCCACCACACTTGCTGCCTGCTGGCCCGAACTTCACCTGCAAATTGTGCCCGGTGCCGGGCATTCGGCCTTTGAACCGGGTATTATGGACGCGCTTATCAAGGCCACCGATCACATGGCAAGGGAGTTGGCAGCAGTATGATTGCCCTGATTCAACGAGTAACAGACGCCTCGGTAACCGTGGCCGGCGAGCAAGTAGGTGCCATTGGCCCCGGCCTGCTGGTGCTGCTGGGGGTGGAGCGGGACGACGATAAGGTTAAAGCCGACAAGCTGCTGGCCAAGGTGCTGGGCTATCGCGTGTTTCCCGATGAAAATGGTAAAATGAATCTTAATGTACGTCAGGCGGGTGGCAGCCTGCTGGTGGTGTCTCAGTTTACTCTGGCCGCCGATACCAACAGTGGCTTGCGGCCCAGCTTTTCCCGCGGTGCGGCACCGGCAGACGCAGAGCACTGGTATGATTATTTTCTGATGGCCGCCCGGGATCAGGGCGTGGCGGTAGAAGCGGGCCGCTTTGCCGCCGATATGCAGGTAAGCCTGACTAACGACGGTCCCGTTACCTTTTGGCTGCAGGCATAAGCCTGCACGCTTCAGGGCGTATGCCCCACCCGGCATTCCTTACTTACGAATAACCACAACAGGAGCAGACCATGTATCGTGTGGTCACCCCGCAAACGGAAGCGGAACTGGAAGCCTATTATCAGCTGCGCTGGCAGCTGCTGCGTAAGCCCTGGCAACAGCCGAAGGGCTCGGAACGAGATGAATTTGACGAATATGCCCATCATCGCATGATGGTGGACGACACCGGCAAACTGGTGGCGGTGGGCCGCCTTTATGTAAGCGGCGATGAAGCTCAGATCCGCTTTATGGCGGTCATCCCGGAGTGCCGGGATCACGGTCTGGGCTCACGTATGGTGCAGGCTCTGGAACAGGTCGCCCGTCAGCAGGGAGTGCGCCGGCTGGTGATGAACGCCCGGGAAGAGGCGGTGGCGTTTTATACGCACTGCGGATTTACCGTGGTGGGGGAAGGTCCCATCAGCTTTGGCAAAATTCCGCACCGGCAGATGATCAAGGCACTCACGCCTATTCATGAGATAAGCCACAGACCAGAGCTGTGCGACGAGCTGCAGCGCCAGTGGCACAGGCGCATTCCCATCAGTGAAAAAATGGGCGTCAAGATTATTCAGTATACCGGCAGCAAGCTGAAAACCCTGGCTAATCTCACTGCCAATTTAAATATGCATGAGTCCATGTTTGCCGGCAGCATTTACAGTCAGTGTGTACTCAGTGGCTGGGGGCTTATCTGGCTGCAAATGCAGGAATACGGCCTCAGCGGCGACATAGTGCAGAGCAGTGGTGACATTAAATATCTGACGCCGGTGTGGGACGAGCCCACCGCCGAAGTGCAGGGCCGGCTGCGGGATCAACTGCAGCCTCTGGGCCGGGGCGAGCGGGTCAAGGTGGAGCTGTCCATTACTTTGTACAGCGGCGACACCCGGGCCGCCCTGTTTACCGGACGCTATGTGATATTGTCCCATTAGAATAAAATACACACTCCCTCGTTCTGCGTGGGAGTGTGGATATGGATACTGTTACCTGAATTTGAATATTTCGAGTTGTTTTACTTCCATAAAGCCACTTGGCTAAAATGGAGTATAAACAAAATATGCTCGGTATATTATAAAGGGTTAAGAAGGTGTCATTGTTACTGACCCAATTCCTTTGGTTTAATATATTTCACCTCTTAAGTTGTTGATATTCTTAGTTAAGTGGTAGGCTCTTCATTATGCCTAGAGGGCAAGGTCAGTAATAATGCCACATGATAAGCTGGATTAGGAAAAAAAGGGAGGATGCTTCCTCCCTTTAATTTAATAATGTTCTATTAGGAAATCACTTACTATCATATTGAATAGCTCGCTCTTTTCCATGTGTATATTGTGAGCGCACTGTGGTAATACGGCTATTTCAGCGTCCTTGATACCACGCCATAAAGCATAAGGTTGCTCCCAAACATATGTGCGGTCTTTATTTCCCCAGACTATCAATGTCTGAGCAAGAATCTGATCCAGTCTGTCAGTGGAACTCCAACTTTTCATGGCTTTCAGGCCATTGATATAAGTCTGTGTAGAAACTTTCTGAGCTAACTCCAGGCTGGGCTGGTAATTAGGGTCTGCAGTTTCTTGAAGGTACCAGCTTTTAACCGAGTAAGTAGCTGCTTCCTTTGTTCCTTGGTGTTTTACCTTTTCTTGGCTAACTTCAAGTGGTTCAAACCTGCCAGGTAAGTTACCTACGGGCCCTGTACCATAGAGTACCAGTCGTTGTACTCTATGGTTTACTTTTAGTGCCACTTCTTGGGCGATCATTCCACCCATAGAGTGCCCAATAAGGTGAAAATCACCCACATTCAGTACATCCAGTATTTCAATCACATAATCAGCAAAGTCAGAGATGCTGTCAAGGCCAGTTTTCTCTGTACTATCGCCATAACCAAGAAGATCCATGGCTATAACGTCAAAGTGCTTTTTCAGATACTCTATTTGCTCGCTCCAATAAGAGTAGCCACTTAAAAAACCATGAATCAGTACTAGTGTTGGGCCATTTCCAGTTCGGATGTAATTCATTGCTTATACCTATTTAATTGCATTGGGTAGCCAAGTGGCTATATCTGGTAGCATTACCATCATACCAAGAAGAGCGATAAGTGCGCCGATGAATGGTAAGCACCCTATAATCACATCGCCGATAGTTACTTCTTTTCTGGCCAAGGCTTGAATTACATACAAGTTTAGCCCGACTGGTGGAGTAAGTACTGCTATCTCCATGGTGATGGTATAGATGACACCAAACCAAATCAGATCAAATCCAGCGGCTGACACCAATGGGTATAGTGTTGGTAATGTGATGAATGTCATTGATACTGGCTCTAGGAACATGCCAAGTATGACATAGAACACTATGATTGCAGCCAGAATCACATAAGGAGATAATTCCATCGCTGTAAATAGTGCTGTAAATTGCTGCGGTACCCTATAATAAGTCATTACAAAACCGAAAAGCACACCAGCTGACAAGAGCAGCCCAAGATACCCCATCGTTTTCATGGTTGCTCGAATTGCTTCTACAAAACCATCCCAGCGTAAACCGCCAACAGAAAATGCCATTATTATGGTGGCCACACAGGAAATTCCTGCTGCTTCTGTTGGTGTTGCAATGCCTGTGTAAATAGAGACGGTAATAATTAAACCAATGATAACAACTGGTAGTACGGCACTTAATGCAAGCCCCCAAGGGATTGGGTTACTATTGTCTCGCTCAGGAACTTCTTTGGGCTGCAGCCAGCCCCAGACACTGACAATAAGAATAAAAAGAGAAACCAGTATAACACCAGGTATAACTCCGGCAATAAACAAGTCACCTATAGACTGGTCGGTTACAATGCCGTAAAACAGCAAGATCAGGCTGGGGGGAATCAGAACGCTGAGTGTGCCACCCGCTGCCAAAACCCCACTGGACAGGCGCTTTCCATAACCCAGCTTAAGCATTTCAGGCAAGGCTACGCCACCTATGGTGAGTGAGCCAACCATACTTGAGCCGCATACTGCACCAAAGCCAGCACAGGCACCAATGCTACCATAAGCAGCAGAGCCGCGGACTGGAACTTTACTGTGCATGAACCAGTAAAGATTCGGGCCTATTGCCGACCTTCCTATCAGCTCCCCCAATAAAACAAACAAGGGTACCGCCAACAGAATGTAATCAACCCAGACTCCCCAAAGCTTGAGTTCAGCAGTGATCAGTGAAGTAGATAAGGACTGAATGTTAAGCAAAAAAGGTAAAGAAGCTGCAGCCAACGCAAATGGAATTGGAAGGCCAATAGATATAAAAAGGATTAATAGGCCAAGTAAGCCCAGGCCAACAACATACCATTCCATTATACTTCCTCCAGCTCTGTGTAATTTCTATCAAGAGGGTGCTGATAATTCAACAAGAGGACAAGTGCCAACAAGGTGAAAACAAAAAGTGAAATAGCCACGGGGATCCAGAAGTAGAATCTTGGCCAAAGTAAAATCTCAGATGCAGCGCCTGAATGAAAAGCCCGTACAGCAGCTTCGCCGGATGCAATGCTGAAAAATAATCCGGTTAAGGTCATAATTAAAAGGTTTACCCTGTCAATGACAGCCTGGACTTTTTTTGGCAGTATATCACGTAGTAAAGTCACCTTTGGATACGCATCCTTACTAAGTGCATACGCAAGTCCAAAAAATGCAACAGGTACTAACATGAGGGCTGTTGCTTCAGTGACCATACCATCCGGGTTATCCATTACATAGCGCATGAACACACCGTAAGTGATCCAGGATGCCTGAATGAAAACAACAAGACCTCCGGAGTAAAGCAGAATGTTTGCTATTTTCTCCAAGATTCTCGTCACCTTTGATAGCGTTAAAGTCAATGCCTGTTGCATTTTGACATCTCCGTCCCTAAGTAAAGCTATGTAAATTTATTTGGCATGTTTGGCAAACAATTCACGAATGTCATTTGCTAAATCTTCACCACATGCTTCATTCACTTCATTATCCCATGAAGATTGAACGCTATTAATTAGTTCGTGTCTCTTTTCTTGAGAGATGGTGAAAGCAGAACCATTACCTTTCATAACGGCATTACCAACCCGTTGATCAATCCAGTCTTCATAGCGTGGTTTGAGCCAGGTCTCAGCCTCTTGCGCTGCTTCAAGGAGGGCGGTTTGGTTAGTTTCACTCAGAGAGTCAAACTTGTTCTTGTTCATCATATAAATGATATTGGCATAGAACAAGTTGGCATTAACCATGCTTGGCATGACGCTCCACAGTTTCCATGAGCTATAGGTTGCTACACCCATGTTTATACCATCAACAACGCCTCTCTCAGCTGACTGAAAAACTTCATTGGGTGATACAAAAACAGGCTTCCCACCCCAGGCTTCGATCATGCTGCTGACCAAAGGACCAATAGAGCGAACCATTTTTCCATCCAGGTTCCCGAGATCACTAACAGGCTCCTTAAACCACCATTCCTGATCATAAGAGTAGTTTGAGTTAATTAGCGGCATTAACCCAACTTTTTCTGCTTCAGCCCTAATTAAGTTGGAGTACTCTTTATCCAGCTCAATTTGATTTTCAAGGCTCACAGCGACGGGATATAAAGAGGTCACCCGATAACATGCAAGTCGTTTGTCGGAGGGGATCCAGCTGATATCAGACAACCCACCTTGTACCGCATCAACGCCCTCGCTCCAGCCATGTAATGTAGATGAAGGGAATATTTGTATATCTAAATCACCATTAGATTTTTCAGTGGCCAGCTCGGCAAACTTTTCAAAACCCTGATAACGAATGTCAGTCTCGTTAACATAAGTGGAAATGCGGATGGTTTCCTTGGCCTGTGCTGCCCCCATGGTCAGAGAAAGAGCAATAGATATACCAAGAGCAGTACGTAGCAGTTTATTTTTTTTCATTTTATTCTCCATGTTTAAAATGTCATTTTCTGTATTTTCATTAGGCTAAAATGTAAAAAATTTTTTAATACCTACTTAGTGTTGTTCCCTCTGGTAATGCATTATTGATATTTCTTTTGTTCGTATACCGGAAAGTTCCACGTGATATCAGAAAAGTACTTACGCAGGCGCCAGTCACAGGCACGGGCGTGGCCTTCCATGCCCTCTGCACGGGAGATGCGGGAACCGGCGGCGCTGAACACCAGGTTGGCCTCTTCGCTCAGTTCCTGATAGGTCAGCACCTTCATGAACTTCTGCACGTTCAGGCCACCGCTGTAGCGGGCCGCCTTCTTGGTGGGCAGAATGTGGTTGGTGCCGGAGCACTTGTCGCCGTGGGAGACGGTGCTGCCTTCACCCAGGAACAGGGAGCCGTAGTTGTTGAGGTTGGCCTTCCACCATTCCAGATCGTCCGCTAGCACCTGCAGGTGCTCACAGGCCCACTCGTCGCTGATTTTGGCGACTTCTTCCCGGTTGTCGCCGAGGATCACCACACCGTGATCGCGCCAGGCCGCTTCGCACACATCGGCATTGGGCATGTCGGCAATCACATGGGGCATGATCTCCAGTACCTTCTCGCCCAGCTCGCGGCTGTCGGTAAACAGCCAGACCGGGGAGTTGGGACCGTGCTCGGCCTGGGACACCAGGTCAACGGCAATGGTCATGGGATCGGCATTCTTGTCGGCGATAATGGCCGACTCGGTCGGGCCGGCAAACACATCGATACCCACTTCGCCGAACAGCATGCGCTTGGCTTCGGCCACGTAGGCGTTGCCCGGACCCACCAGAATGTCGGCAGGGCGGCCGGTAAACAGACCATAGGCCATGGTGGCCACGGCGTGTACGCCGCCCATTTCCAGGATCATATCAGCACCGGCCACATGCATGGCATAGGCCACGGCCGGGTTGATGCTGTCGCCCCGGGGCGGTGAACAGGCCACGATAAAGGGTACGCCGGCGGCCTTGGCGGTGGCCACGCTCATCAGCGCAGAGGTGGCGTGGGCATAACGGCCACCGGGTACGTAACAGCCGGCACACTGCACCGGCAGTACCTGCTGACCCAGGCGTACGCCTTCTTCGGTTTCAATTTCAAAGGAGGTCAGGCTGTCACGCTGGGCTTCGGCAAAGCGCTTGATCTGGCGATGGGCAAAGTCAATATCGTCCTTGACCTGCTGGGGCACCTGATCGATCAGGGCCTGCTTTTTCTGCTCGGTCAGCACGAAATCGCCCTGCCAGTTATCAAACTGTCTGGCGTATTCACGCACCGCGGTTTCACCGTTGCGGCGAATATTGGCCAGCATGTCCTTGACTACGCCCTGAATGCATTCATCTCTCAGTACGACGTCACTGTTTGCCGCTGCCTCTTTGAGATATTCCATGGTATATCACCTGTTAAAAAGACGAGCCAACTGGCTGACAACAGAGTTCGTTGGTTATGAGCGGCCATAGTGTGGCCGCCCGAATCAATCAGTAGTATTTGGCAAAACCAAAGGCATCACGGTAGCCGAACAGCGCCTGTGCGCCGCCGGTGTGCAGGAACACCACGTTTTCACCTTTCTTGAAGTGGCCCTTGCGGATCAGGTCGATCAGGCCGGCGCCACCTTTGCCGGAGTAAACCGGGTCCAGCAGAATGCCTTCGTGACGGGCAAACAGCTCAATGGCTTCCAGGGTGCTGGGAGCGGGAATGCCGTAGCCTTCACCCACGTAGTCACAGTTGGCGACCACGTCTTCGCGCTTGACCGCACCGGGAATGCCCAGCTTCTCGGCGGTGCGCTCGGCCAAACGGAACACGTTGGCTTCCTGCTGTTCGCGGGGAACACGAACGCCGATGCCCAGTACCGGAATGCGGCTGTTACTGCCGGACAGACCGGTGACCAGACCGGCCTGGGTGCCGGCGGAACCGGTGGCGTGCACTACGTGGTCAATGCGCAGGCTGGCGTCGTTGGCTTGGCCCAGCAGTTCCAGGGCGCAGTTTACATAACCCAGGGCGCCGATTTCGTTGGAGCCGCCACCGGGCACGATATAGGGCTTCTTGCCGGCCGCTTTCAGTTCGCTGGCCAGTTCTTCCATGGCCGCGTTCATGTCGGTGCCGCCCGGGTACTTGCGCAGCATGCCGCCGAACAGCTGGTCGAGCATGACGTTGCCGTTGTAGTTGTAATCGGCGTCTTCGGAACCGGTACGGTCTTCCAGCAGAATGTGGCATTCCATGCCCAGCTTGGTGGCAATGGCCACGGTCTGACGGGCATGGTTGGACTGGGTGGCACCCTGAGTGATGATGGTATCGGCACCCTGTTCCAGGGCATCGGCCATCAGGAACTCGAGTTTGCGGGTCTTGTTGCCGCCACCGGCGAGACCGGTACAATCGTCACGCTTGATCCACAGGTTCGGACCATCCAGCAGTTTGGTCAGTTGATGCATCGGCTCCAGCGGGGTGGCCAGATGAGCAAAGTGCAGACGGGGATAACGAGCTAGATGCATTTTAACATTCCTCTTCGTTTTGAACATGTGCGATACATTTGGTTAACAACTGCATGGTGGAATAATCACCGTTCCACGACCAATGCTATATTGGCTTCGCTCCTGGTTACTTTTGGGCATAGGGCCAAAATGAGACAGTAAGGGATTGTTTTTAATGGAATTAAAATGGCTGAAGGACTTTGTGGCTCTGAATGAACACGGCAGTTTTTCCAAGGCGGCCGAGGCCCGTTTTGTGACCCAGCCCGCATTCAGCCGGCGGATTCGTTCGCTGGAAAACTGGCTGGGAGTGGCGCTGGTAGACCGGGAAAAATATCCCACTACCCTTACATCCAGGGGGTTGGCCTTTGTGGAAGAAGCTAAACGGATGATCCACGACACCTACCGGGTGCGTACGCGGCTACAGGGACAGGAGATTCAGAAGAGCCTAGTATTTTTTGCTCAGCATTCACCGGCAGTGTCGTTTTTTCCTCACTGGATTCGCACCCTGGAGCCCCTGGTGGGCAATACCCTGGTCAAGCTCAGTACCGGCAACCTGCACGATCTGACCGAGTCCTTTATGGCGGGCATGGGGGATTTTCTGCTGAGCTTTTCTTCCGCCGGCGACATGGGACAGCTGTCACGCAATGACACCACCTGCATTCAGGTGGGGACCGACAGGTTGGTGCCGGTATCGGCACTGACGCCTGAAGGCACGCCGGTGTTTTCGGTGAACGGCAAAACCCCGCTTAAATTGTTGGCCTATCCAGACGACTCCTATCTGGGCGGGCTGGTGAAAGAACTCTGCCTGAACCAACTGCCGCCGGACTTTCAATACACCATAGTGTGTGAAAACGCCCTGGCGGAGGGGCTCAAAGCCATGGCCTTGCAGGGATATGGCGTGGCCTGGCTGCCCTATGGACTGATCCAGAATGAACTGGCCCAGGGCCAGTTAACCCTGTTGCATGAAGGCTTTCATACTGTGGATCTACGCATTTTGCTGTATCGCTTTCGGCACACGGTCAAGCCGGAAGTAGATATGTTCTGGCAGTACCTGGTCGAGCTGTACAACCTTAGTTATACCGAGCAGTTTCCTGTGGTGCGGCCAACGGTGTAAAGGGCGCTCAGGGTGCCGCCGGCAGTGCCCGCACTGCCTCAATCAGCTTGCCGGGCAGGCCGGCGGCCGGGTAGGGCACAGCGCCCGAATACCAGGGCTGGCAGGGCTCGGCCAGTGTCGGCTGGTGCAGGCGCAGTTTGGGTGCCTGCCAGTCTTCGGTTAACTGAATGGCCAGCTCCCGGCAACCGGCATCGTTAATCACCCCCAGATTGAGCTTGAGCTGGCCGCCGGCGCTGATGCTGCCGCGCAGGGCCAGCAAATGGCGCACGCTCTGCAGAGCGCTGCCGTTCAGCTGCCAGCGGCCAGCCTGAACCGGCCCCTGTAAGTCGAGCCGGTAGATAAAGCCGTCATGTTGCATTAAATCCAGTCCGGCCAGGGCCGCATCCACCTGTTTGGGCCGAGGGTAGTCTTCTGCCAGCCGGTTGCGCAGCCAGTGATCCAGTCCCGCCTGCTCCACAAAAATATCCCGGCCGTCCAGCGCCAGCTTTCCCTGCCAGCTGTCGGCGTTACCAGGCTCACCGGTGAGCCTGACATTAACGGTAAGATCACCGGCAAAGCCTCTGTCGGCCCGCAGCCAGTTGCTGAGATGGCGCAGCTGCCAGTCTTTGCCTGCAAGCTCAAGCTCTGTGCTGTGAGGCGGGTAAAGCCCCATGCTGCCGTTCATTGTCAGCTGACCGTCGAGCCAGTTGCCATTGAGGTTATCCAGCAGCCATTGCTCGTCGGTAAGACGAGCGCTGAACTCAGTATTGCGGCCGATCAGGCTGTTCCAGACCAGCTCGGTCACACTGCCTTCAATTCGGGCCTGAGTGCTGAGTGGCCGCCATAATCCTGCCGACCAGGCCAGATCCGTGATAAACACATCGCCGTTATAAACAGACAGCGGCAGCTCGTTGTCCAGCGACAGCAGCTCTGTACTGGTGAGGTTGAGCTTATGAATACGCACATCCGGCACCGGCCAGTGTATATCAGGCTGCCATACCAGCTTGGTGTTGCTCAGTCGCAGCTCGTCTACGTCGAGCCTGCCCTGATCCGCATACCAGCCTAGTTCAGCCTCAATATTGCCTTCCCAGGCGTTGCCTGCCAGTGTGATGCTCTGACGCTCTTTGTCTCCCAGCCACTGCAGTGTATGGCTGTCCAGGCGCAGCCAGTCGAGGGTGGCTTCACTGGCCTGCCATTGTCCCCGGCCTTGTGGCAGCCCGGAACCTGTCCATTCCAGGTCTCTGATCTCGCCTCTGATGCCGTTAACAACAAGCGAAGGTGTGGTCAGACTGACGTTATCGAGTCCGGCCCGGGTGAGTTGCAGGGTCCAGCCTTCGGCCAGGGTGACATCCGGATTGACCGGCAGCTTTACCTGACTGAACCGGGGTCTGTTCAGACGCAGCTCGCGGCTGACCGGATCCAGCACCAGACTGCCACTGAGCAGGCCGCCAAACAGCCGGCTGCGCATATCATCCAGCTCCAGCCGGCCCTGGCGTAACTGGCCGGTAAAGCCAAATCCGGCCAGCTCCAGGGCGGGATGAGACAGCTGGCGCAGATTGCCGCTGACATCGGCATCGGCCCACCATTGCCACTGGCCGTTTTGCCGGGGTTGCCAGTTGCTGACGCTCAGCCGAATACCGCCGGCTTCCCAGCCGTTGCCGGCGAGGCTGAGGTTGCGGGTATTCAGTTCATGAATATAAACATTGGCCAGATTGGCGGGCAGTTCGGGGGGCCGGGTCTGCTCAAGGTTGAGCCTGCCGTCGATAATATCGAGAATGGCGATCTCGGTGCGTCCGGCCAGCGGTGCCAGCTGCTCCAGCTCCAGATAAACCTGGCGGGCGCTGAACCAGTCTCCGAGCCGCACGTCTTCTGCCAGCAGTTTGTAGGGTGACAGCGGATTGAATTCCAGCCGGCCAATACTCACATCCAGCTCGGTATTCTCGTTCAGCCAGGTAAGCACCGGCTTTTTCAGCTGATTCACATCCAGCAGGTTCAGCAGCAACCAGCCGCCGAGCAACAGCACCAGCAGCCCCGTCAAACCTCTTCTGGCCAGTTTTTTCATGCACTTATCCTTTTAAAACCCGCTGCTTGTATCATACATAGGCAGGACTTCGCCGGAAACTGATTTACTTTTAGTCTTCAGGCTACTCAGGAGCTGCATAAGGAGGGTGCGGGGTGTCTGCTTCACGACCGATCAAATGCCATGGATGGCATTTGCCGAGCGCTACATGGAGGTACTTGAAGCGTGTCGTGAAGTAGTGCGCCGTGCCCGACGGATCTGCACGCCGATGCAGATGACATACGGCATGCAATATTGTTTTCTCAAACCTTACCGTAGTGATCCCGAGTGCCGAGCCAGCGGCGGATCAATGGCTGCACGCAGTCGGGGTGGCGGTCGGCCAGATAGCGGGCCAGCCGTTGTACTTCCGGCAGCAGCGCCTGATCCCGCACCAGATCGGCAATTTTCAGATCTGCCAGCCCGGTCTGGCGGGTGCCGAGCAACTCGCCCGGGCCGCGAATTTCCAAGTCCTTCTGGGCGATGATGAAGCCGTCGTTGGTATCGCGCAGCACCCCCAGCCGCTGAGTGGCGGTCTTTGACAGGGGAGCGTGATAGAGCAGCACACAATGAGAAGCGGTGGCCCCCCGGCCCACCCGGCCGCGCAGCTGATGCAGCTGAGCCAGCCCCAGACGTTCGGGGTTTTCAATGATCATCAGCGACGCATTGGGCACATCCACCCCCACTTCAATGACGGTGGTGGCCACCAGCAGGTCCAGTTTGCCTTCCTTGAAATCGGCCATCACTGCCTGCTTTTCTGCGGCTTTCATGCGGCCGTGCACCAGCCCTACCTTCAGCTCCTGCAGCCGTTCCGACAGGGCGGCGGCGGTGTCTTCCGCCGCCTGGCATTCCAGTATGTCCGACTCGTCAATCAGGGTGCACACCCAGTAGGCCTGGCGGCCCTGTTCACGGCACACCTGGCGCACTCGTTCAATCACTTCATCGCGCCGGGTGTCGGGAATGGCAACCGTGGTCACCGGCGTCCGGCCCGGGGGCAGCTCGTCAATGATGGAGGTGTCGAGATCGGCGTAGGCGGTCATGGCCAGAGTGCGGGGAATGGGAGTGGCGGTCATGATCAGCTGGTGCGGATAGTGCTCGCCCTGAGTGCCTTTTTCCCGCAGGGCCAGCCGCTGGTGCACGCCAAAGCGGTGCTGCTCGTCGATAATCACCAGCTCAAGGGCGTTAAACTGCACCTGTTCCTGAAACAGCGCATGGGTGCCCACTATCATGGCCAGCTCGCCACTGGCCAGTTTTTCCAGTTGCTCGGTGCGGGCCTTGCCTTTTACCTTGCCCGCCAGCCAGCCTACTTTTATACCCATGGGAGCCAGCCAGGCGGCAAAGTTGGCGGCGTGTTGCTCTGCCAGCAGCTCGGTGGGTGCCATCAGCGCCACTTGCCCCTGGTTGCCGATCACCTGCAGCGCCGCCAGTGCCGCCACCAGGGTTTTGCCCGAGCCCACATCCCCCTGCACCAGCCGCATCATGGGCACGTTTTTATTCAGATCGGCACCAATTTCCGCTACTACCCGCTGCTGAGCACCGGTGGGAGAAAACGGCAGCCGGGCCAGAAAGTCATTCACCAGCGCCTCGGCGGCGGGCAGTGCCCGGGCCAGATGGGTCTGACCCTGTTCGCGCACCTGCAGCACCGACAGGTTATGGGCCAGCAGCTCTTCCATGACCAGTCGCTGCTGGGCCGGATGCTGGCCGCGCTCCAGCTGATCCAGCGCCACGTCCGGGGGTGGCCGGTGCAGCAGGCGCACGGCATCGTTCAGGGGAATTTGCTGATGATAGAGGCCCTCAGGCAGCAGCTCGGGCAGCGGAGTTTGCGCCAGCAGCGCCAGCGCCTGATCGGTGAGCTGGCGCAGGCTGATCTGGCGCAGCCCTTCGGTGGTGCCATAAACGGGGGTCAGGCTGGCTTCTGCGCTGACCGGATTATCGCCCTGTAGCAGAGTATATTCCGGATGAATGATTTCCAGGCCGTGATGACCGGGGCGAATTTCGCCAAAGGCGCGCAGCCGGGTGCCGGCGGTGAGGCTGTTTTTCTGGGCGGCGGCAAAGTTGAAAAAGCGCAGGGTAAGGGTGCCGCTGTGGTCCCGCAACCGGCACAGCAGCATGCGTTTGCGGCCATAGCTGATGTGGCTGTCGACCACCTCGCCCACCACAGACACATGCATGCCGGGCCTGAGTTCGGCCACCGGACAGATTTGGGTGCGGTCTTCATAGCGCAGCGGCAGATGAAACAGCAGATCCTGCACCGTTTCCAGCCCCAGCCGGTGCAGTTTTTCCTGCATTTTGTCGCCTACGCCCTTGAGCAGGTTAAGGGGCATTTTGTCCGGTCTCATGGCGGCCCTTCACTGTAAATATGTACAGAGAATAGCAACAAGAGCTGGAAGCTGGAAGCGCGAAGCTGACCAGAGCGGCTTCCAGCTTCCGGCTTCAGGCTTTCAGCTTCAGAGTAGGCGTTTCAGTAACACATTGGCCTGAGTGCGCTGCACCCGCTTCAGCAGGCGCTGCACCGGCTCGGGATAGTCACTGAGCTGCTCGATTTCGGTGAAGTGAGTCAGGCGGCGGCAGTGCTGCAGAATATTGGCCTTTTCTTCCTCAAAAACTGACCGCAGCTTGTGCTCCGGATCCTGCAGCAGCAGGCCGTTTTCCAGATCCAGACCCCAGGCTCGGGGGTTGAGGTTGTTGCCGGTGATCATGGCCAGATCGTCGTCCACAAACAGCCCCTTGAGGTGATAGGAGTTGTGGTCGTGGTGCCACAGCATAATGTTGAGCCGGCCCTTGTAAATAAAGGTCTGGTTGGCCCGGGCAAAGCGGCGCAGGTTGGCTTCATACAGGTAGGGCAGGCCGCCTATGGTGCGGAACGGCTGGTCCGGCGGAATATAAAAATCGTTGGCGGTTTTGTCACCGATCACCAGAGTGATTTCCCGGCCTTTTTTCAGCTGGGCACGAATGTCCCGGGCCAGGGATTTGGGCAGATTAAAATAGGGTGTGCAGATAAACAGCCGCTGCTGCGTGCTTCTTACCAGCAGCCGAATGGCCTTGTTCAGTTTGTTGCCCCGTTTGCCCAGGCCGGCCAGCGGCGTGACCGCTACCTCGCCGCTCTGGCGGGATTTATCATCAAACTGATACTGGCCCCGGCGCAGTTGCTGACGAAACTGCCGTATGGACTGGCGCAGCTGACGGGCAGTGGGAATGTCCGCCCTGTTCAGCGCCGGCACCGCCGGGTTGTGGGCAAACAGCCGGTCTACGTAGCCGAGCATGGTGTCGGCAAGGCTGGCATCGGTAATTTCGTGGTAGCGGTCAAAACGATAGCGGCCGTTCTGGTGCAGATAAATATCGTTAATGCTGGCACCGGAATAAAGCAGGGTATCGTCAAACACAAAGCCTTTCAGGTGCAGCACACCCAGCAGCTCCCGGCCCTTGACCGGCACACCATAAATGGCGATGGGGTGTTCATAGCGCTCGGCAAACTCCTGATACATGCAGTGATTGCCGCCCTGACCTTTGTGGCCAATCAGACCACGCTGGGCCCGGTGAAAGTCCACATAAAGGCGCACGTCCAGCGCCGGATTGGCCTGTTTGGCGTCATGCAGGGCGGTGAGAATTTCCCGGCCGGCGTCGTCGTCCTGCAGATAGAGGGCCACCAGACAGATGCGGGTTTTGGCGGTGGCAATCAGCGCCAGCAGCCGGGATTTAAAATCGGCGGCGGAGTGCAGCACCCGCACCTGATCGGCATTCACCGACAGAGCAGGCAAACGCTGAAGCAGACTTCGGTAGTAGTTGGCTAGTCGCATAATGAACCTGATTAATAACATTGCCGTTTAAGACCATACTCAAACGACAAGATTCGGTGCAGTTTACCGAATTAAGGCAAAGGGCAGCAAATCACTGCGGGGAGCAGGGAGAAAGGTAGGTTGGTGATGAGCGCAGCGAATCCCAACAAAGGCGTTGCCACATTACATGTTGGGACTCGTCCCAACCTACCCCTCCAGCTTTAAAGCGGGCGTGTCGCCTGCTCGAGCCAGGTGAGGTCTTCGCCTTCCAGTTGCGGGCTGATCTTTTCCCAGACAGTGGCGTGGTAGTCGTTAAGCCATTCAATATGCCTGGCGTCCAGCCAGTTGCTGTCGATCAGCCGGCGGTCAAAGGGCACCCAGGTGAGATTTTCAAACTCAAATACCGGAATATCGCCGGAGGTGTCGGCGGGTTGTACTACTTCGAGGTTTTCACAGCGAATGCCAAAGGCGTTTTCCCGGTAATAGCCGGGCTCGTTAGACACTATCATGCCGGTGGTCAGCGGAACTGTGCTGCCCTTGGGTGAAATGCGCTGAGGACCTTCGTGTACGCTGAGGTAATGGCCCACGCCATGGCCGGTGCCGTGATCGAAGTTGTAGCCCTGCTGCCACAGCGGCATGCGCGCCAGGGCGTCGAGCTGCAGGCCGCCGGTGCCGGCGGGAAAGCGGGCTGAGGCCAGATCAATATGGCCGCGCAGCACCAGGGTAAACAGTTTGCGCATCTCGTCATCAGGCTCGCCTACCGCTACGGTGCGGGTAATGTCGGTGGTGCCGTCCAGATACTGGCCGCCGGAGTCCACCAGATAGATAGCGTCCTGACCCAGCTTTCGCGGCGTGCCGTTGTCATGATGGTAGTGGCACATGGCGGCGTTGGGTCCCAGTGCCGAAATGGTGCTGAAGCTGGGCTCGACAAAATCGGCATGCTCGGCCCGCAGCGCCAGCAATTTGTCGGCCAGGGTGCCTTCGTCTTCGCGCTCGGGAGCGGGCTGCTCAAGGCGGCGATCCAACCAGGCCAGAAAGCGGCACACGGCCACGCCGTCGCGCAGGTGAGCGGCACGGCTGCCCTGTACTTCCACCGGGTTTTTGCAGGCCTTGGGCAGCATGCAGGGATCATCCGCAAACACGATTTTGGCACCGGCCTGCTCCAGCACCAGGCTGCTCCAGGCGTTGGCGGTGGCCGGGTCCAGCTGCACCCGGGCACCCTTGTTGCCCAGCTCGGTCAGTGCCTGTTCCAGGGCGTTAAAGGGCGCCAGGGTCACGTTATGGCCGCAGTGGGCGGTCAGATCCAGGCCTTCAAACTTGGCGGGCTCGGCAAACAATTGCACGCTGCCGTCCTTATGCAGCAGGGCAAAGCTTAACACCGCCGGCAGGCAGGGAATATCCCGGCCGCGAATATTGAGCAGCCAGTTAATGGGCTCGGCCTGAGTGAGTAATTGCGCGTCGATATTGCCGGCCGCCAGCTGTTCGGCAATGCGGTTGCGCTTGGCTTCGCTGTGCTGGCCGCTGTATTCCTGGCTCAGCAACAGGGCCGGGTTAATTGTCGGCTCGGGCCTGTTGTGCCAGTGGCGGTCTACGGGGTTGTGCTTCACTGGCACCAGCTGCAGGCCGCGGGCGGCCAGTTTCTGTTGGGCGGCATCAAACCAGCTCCGGCTGTGCAGACGCGGATCAAAGCCCACACGAGCACCGGTATTCAGCTCGCTCAGCACATAGTCGAGCAACGGCTGCTCAATCAGGTGACGATATTCAAACAGGCTGGCATCGCACTGATGGCGCACCTGCACCGTATAGCGGCCATCCACAAACACCGCCGCCTTGCGGGCCAGCACCACGGCAGCGCCGGCAGATCCGGTAAAGCCGGTCAGCCAGTCCAGCCGCTCGGCATAGGGAGGAATATATTCACCCAGGTGCTCGTCGTCGTGGGGCACAATAAAGGCATCCAGCTGCTGTTGCTGCAGGTCGTGGCGAACACTGGCAAGGCGTTGGGCATGAGTCATTATGGTTCCTTAACGGGTCTTGAGCAGATGTTTAATGGAGTGACCGGCGGATTCAATATGCTGGCGCAGCAGGGCGGCGGCCTCAAATTTTCGCCCCTGCCGGCACAGACTCAGCAGCTGAGTATGTTCCCGCTCGGCGGTCATAATGCCTTGCCGGGAGTGCAGCAGCTCCAGCTGAATGTAGCGGTCGCAACTAAGGTTAATTTGATCTACCAGCGCCAGGGTGCGCGGCCGGTTAGCCGGGCCGTAAAGTGTGGTATGAAAGCGGCGGTTCAGCTCACTCCAGCGTTCAATCTGATCGCCGGTTTCCAGAATATGATCAAATTCGGCCAGAATGGTATCGGCCTGACTCAGCTGTTCTTCAGTGAGGTGATCAAAGGCCTGAAACAACAAGTCGCTTTCCAGCATGGCACGCAGATAGAACAGCTCGTCAATCGCCTCGGCATCAAGCTCGGTCACCACGGCACCGCGGTGAGCCTCAAACTTGACCAGGCCCTGGGCTTCCAGTTGCATCAGCGCTTCGCGCACCGGAACCCGGCTTACATTCAGCTCCTGAGCCAGGGTGTCCTGGCGCAAAGGAGCGCCGGCTTTGAACTCGCCTTTGAGAATGCGCGCCCGAAGCGTTTCTACCACCGATTGGGTAAGCGTTTTATAGGGAGCTCGGCTCATGAAAAATCGTATACGTTTTTGGTATCAGTCACTCTACTCTGCCTCTGTATGGTTGGCAAACCGGCGGCGGGGTTGCCATTGCTGAATAAGCAATGCCGTGACTATCATCACCAAACCAACCAGAGTGGCAGGGTAAATTTGTTCGCCCACCAGCAGCCACAGCAGCAGCAAAGATGCAAAGGGCGAGATAAAGATCAGATTTGAGATACGGGCAGTATTTTCCGCATAACGCAGGGCCAGCAGCCACATCACAAAGGCAAAGCCCATTTCAAACAAGCCTACATAAATGGCTCCCACCCAGCCCTGCCAGGCGGTAAGTGAAAAATCCGACAGCCAGGCGGTGGCCAGCACAATCACCGGCAGCCCCAGTAAAAAACTCAGGGTAAGTGTGACCAGCGGCTCGGCCTGGTTGCGGGTATTCAGTATCCAGTAGCCGGCCCACAGCAGGGTAGAAGTCAGTGCCAGCGCCACCCCCTGCGGGCTGTCAAAGTCCAGGCTGAGCAAATCGCCTTTGGTGGCGATGACCATGGCACCCAGGTAGCCGAGCAGGATGGCGATCCAGTCCTGGCGGCGAATGGTCTGCCCCAGAAAGGGCACCGCCAGCAGTGTAAGGGTAATGGCCCAAGTGTAGTTGAGGGTCTGGGCTTGCTGGGCCGGTAATAGATCATAGGCCTGAAACAGCACCAGATAATACAGCGCCGGATTGATCAGCCCCAGCAGGGCGTAGTAACCGGGATTCTGTTTAAAGGTGCGGCCCAGCAGATGCAGTTTGCCCTGGCGCACCAGCAGTCCCAGCAGTAACAACAGTGAGCTGAGGGTGGCCACCAGCAGCAGCTGGGCCGGTTCAAAGTAACCCAGCGACAGTTTGAAGGCGCTGGCCACGGTAGACCAGCAGGCCACCGCGCCCAGCCCGTATAAATAGGCTTTTTTCTGATTTTTCATCTCTTTGCCTGTCTTGTTACAGCATTGCTCAATAAAAAGGGCTGCGTGATGCAGCCCTTGGTTTATTTGAATCAGCTTACTGTTCCGGCAATGCCTTGGGTGCCTGAGTTTCGTCAAACTCCGGCAGCGGCTGATGCCGTGATGCCAGGAAGGTGTAGATCACCGGCAGCACGAACAGGGTGAACAGTGTACCTATGCTCAGGCCGGACACAATGACGATGCCCATGCCAAAGCGGGAGAAGGCACCGGCACCGGTGGCAAACAGCAGCGGAATCAGGCCCGCCACCATGGCGGCAGTGGTCATCAAAATGGCGCGCAGACGAATGCGGGCCGCCACCCGAATGGCCTCGGTCCGGCTTCTGCCACGATGCAGCTGCTCTTCCTTGGCTACTTCACACATCAGAATGCCGTGCTTGGTGATGATGCCCACCAGGGTAATAAGCCCCACCTGAGTGTATATGTTCATGGTGGCCAGACCCCAGGCCAGCGCCACCAGAGCGCCGGAAATGGCCAGCGGCACAGACACCATGATCACCAGCGGATCGCGCACACTTTCAAACTGGGAGGCCAGCACCAGAAAGATGATGAACAGCGCCAGCAGGAAGGTCATATACAGCGCATTGCCCTCGGTCACGAACTGGCGGGCAGCGCCCAGATAGTCGTGGTTATAACCGTTGGGCAGTTCGGCGGTGACGTCCTGCTCCAGAAAACCAATGGCATCACCCATGCTTACTCCGGGCGTGAGTACGGCACCAATGGTGGCCGAGTTCAGCTGGTTATAGTGGGGCAGGGCGCGGGGCTGAGCTTCCATGGTAATGGATACCAGGTTGGCCAGGGGCACCATGTCGCCGTTATGGGCGCGCACGTAATAGTCCTTGATGGAGTCCGGATTAAGCCGGTCGGCCCGGGCTACCTGAGGGATCACCTCATAGCTGCGGCCGTCCAGATCCACCCGGTTCACATAACCGTCACTCATCATGGTAGACAGGGTCAGGGCAATGTCCTGCATGGTCACGCCATAGGCACCGGCCTTGTCTCTGTTAACCTTGATTTTCATGGTGCCCGAGTCAAAGGCCAGGTCCAGCTCGCTGTAGACGAACAGCGGGCTCTGGCTGACTTTTTTCAGCACCTCGGCGGCGACTTCATACAGGCTTTCAAAGTTGTTGGGGGTGGTCAGCACATATTGCACCGGCAAACCGCTGGACGCACCGGGCAGCTCGGGGAACTCAAAGGCACTGATGGCCACCGCCGGAATGGCCTGCAACGGTGGCGTCAGCCGCTCAATCACCGCTTTTTGCGCATCCCGCTGACTCCAGGGTTTGAGTACGGCGACTGCCAGGCCCTGGTTGGCGTTGGGCACGCCGGCAATGGTCAGGGAAGTGGACAGAGCATCGTCATTATTGAGCACTTTCACCGCTTCACGCATATTATTTTCGATGTAATCGAGGTTGGCGGTGTTGGGTGCCTTGGCCATCATCAGAAAGGCGCCCTTGTCTTCGCTCGGCGCCAGCTCGCTGGGAATAAAGCTGAACAGCACCGGCATGGAGCCAAACACCAGCAGGGCAAAGGCGATGACCACCGGGCGTTTGGCCAGCACCGCATCCAGCATACGGCTGTAGCGGTTGGTCATGCGATCCAGGGTATTCTCCACGCCCCGCTCAAAGCGGTTGGGGTTGTCGTGGGGCTTGAGCAGCTTGGAACACATCATGGGCGACAGGGTCAGTGCCACTATGCCGGAGATAAATACGGCCCCCGCCAGAGTAAGCGCAAACTCCTTGAACAGCGAGCCGGTAATGCCGCTCATCAGCGCAATGGGTGCGTATACCGCCGCCAGGGTGATGGTCATGGTGATCACCGGCACCGCAATTTCCCGGGTGCCGAGAATAGCGGCCCGATAGGGGGACTCTCCGGCCTTGATGTGGCGGTCGACGTTTTCCACCACCACAATGGCATCATCCACCACCAGGCCGATGGCAAGTACCATGGCCAGCAGGGTCATCAGGTTAATACTGAAGCCAAAGGCGCTCATCAGAATGGCCACGCCTATCAGCGACAGCGGTATGGTAATAATGGGGATCAGTACGGCGCGCAGTGAGCCCAGGAACAGAGTGATCACCACAACCACGATCAATGAGGCTTCGAGAATGGTTTTTACTACCTCAAAAATGGACTCGTTGATGGCATCGGTAGCATCGTAGAGCAGTTCCATCTTGATGGTGTCGGGCATATTGCGTTCGAGATCCGGCAGCATGTTACGCACGTTTTCAGCCACGCTCAGCGGGTTGGCCGACGGCGTCGGATCCACACCTATGATCACCGCCGACTGACCATCAGCCAGGGCGCGTACCACATCATGACTCTTTTCCAGCGACACATTAGCCACATCGCGCAGGCGCACCACGGCATCGTCCCGGGTTGCTACCACCAGTGACTCCAGCTCCTCGGCAGTTTCTATCTGAGTATTGATGTCGCTGTTATAGAGCATGTAATAGCCGGTAGACTGGCCGGCGGCTGCCTGGTAGTTGTTGGCCTGCAGCACCGACAGCACCTCGGCAGCGGTCAGCTGCTGAGCCGCCAGGCGCAGGGGATCAATCCAGATGCGCAGAGCAAACTTGGCACCACCAAACAGGTTGATCTTGGCAACGCCATCCACCGAATAAAACTGTGGCCGCACTACCCGCTCCAGATAGTCATTGATCTGGGGCGAGTTAAGCTGCTCACTGCTGAACGCAATGTACATGATGGAGGTGGAGGCTCCCGTGGTCATCTCCAGGCTGGGATCTTCCGCTTCCCGGGGCAGCTGTGAGCGCACCGAATTGACCCTGGCCAGTATATCGGACAGCGCCGCGTTGGAATCGGTGTTCAGCTTCATCTGTACGGTAATAACAGACTTGCCGTTACTGCTCGACGACGACATAAAGTCGATGTTGTCGGCCTGGGCAATGGCCTGCTCCAGAGGCTGAGTGATAAACCCCTGTATCAGATCAGCACTGGCACCGTAATAGCCGGTGTTCACGGTAATGACGGTGTTGGTCATTTCCGGATATTCTCGCACCTGCATGTTCTGCAGGGACTGCAGCCCCAGCAGCACGATCAGCAGGCTGATCGAGACGGCCAGTACCGGCCGTTTTATGAAGATATCGGTAAAACGCATGGAATTCTCCGCTTACAGCAGGGGGGCCGACTCTGGGGTGTTGAGGGCGTCGCTTTCCACCGGCTTGACCCGGCTGCCGTTAGACAGGCGCACCTGACCCGAAGTGACTATGGTTTCACCGGCTTCCAGGCCTTTTACCACGCGGGCGTAGTCCTGTTCACGCTCGGCCACTTCCACTACCCGCTGGCTGGCCACTTGCACGGTTTCGCCATCGTCGGTCTGCTCTTCTTTTACCACATACACGGTCTGGCCGTAGAGGGTGAAGTTAATGGCATGCTGAGGCACCAGAATCTGGTCAGTTTTCACCGGCAGCTGTACATCCAGCTTGGCAAACATGCCGGATCGCAGCTTGCCTTCGGGATTGGGAATGCTGGCCTGCACCTGCACCACACCGGACTCAGGGTTAATCTGCGGTTCAATGGCGGCAATTTCACCTTCAAACGGCGTATCCGGGTAGGCATCCACCAGAATATTCAGGGTTTGTCCTACCTTAATATCGGCAATGCGGGTCTGCGCAATGGTAAAGCGAATGCGGAACTGGCTGATGTCTTCCAGCCGGGCAATATCGGTGCCGGCATTCAGATACTGCCCCAGAAAGGCGTTACGAATACCCATCACCCCCTGAAAAGGCGCGCGAATGGTACGGCGCTCTATGGTGGCCTTGAGAGAGTCAATTTGCCCCAGCAGTTCCCGGTAGTTGGCGTTGGCCTCATCCAGCTGGCCCTGAGACACTGAGCCACGCTGGAACAGCTGACGCATACGCTCCAGGTTTGCCTGAACTGCAGGCAGGCGGCCCTCGGCACTGCGCAGGTTGGCTTTCTCTACATCGGCATCCAGTTCCAGCAGCACATCACCGGCTTTAACCTGCTGACCCGATTCAAAGTGAATGGCACGGACAATGCCGGCAGACTCGTTGCTGACGTTAATGCCCTGAATCGGCTCAATAAAGCCGATAGCAGCAATACGAGGAGTCCAGTCTTGTGGTGTTACTTCGGTAACGGTGACAGGAAAGCTGGGCACCGGCATATTGGCAAAATACTGGGCCATCATTTTTTGTTTGAACAGGTTAAAACCAATGACGCTGCCAAAGATAAGAATTACCAGCAGCAGCATGGACAGGGTCCACTTTTTCATCGAAGTCACTCCCGCGACGTGGTTGTTAGCGTTTTAAAATAGCGTTCCAGGCAGCATCCATCAGCTCATCAAAAATAGCATCACTCAGCTGAATGCAGCCCCGGGTGTGTTTTTGGGTAAGCAACATCAGGTTTTCCATGGCAAGAAAGCCCAGCAGCTCTGCCGGCAGATCCCGGAACAAGCCGGTTTCACGGCCGTGTTCAAAAAACTCGAACACCGGCTTGAAGTAACGTTCATCCATGCGCACTTCCTCCTCCCGTGTGAACAGGGGAGACGCTTCATACTGCACACGATAGAGCAGGCAGTCGGGGTTGCTCAGCAAATAATGCAGGCAGTTACGCCACAGCACGCGAAATTGCGCCAGGCAAGGCTGTTGCGTGTTCACCCCTTGCAGCAGCGCCTGAGATACATCCTGCAGCCGCTCTTCATGCACACAACGCAGCAGGCTTTCTTTATCCTTGAAATAGCGATAAATGGTGCCGGCGGCCACATTGGCCTCGTTGGCCACCTGCTGCATCGACATGCCCTGAAAACCTTTATGGGCGATCAGGTGTTCCGCTGCATTAAGAATGCGCTCGCGTTTGTTTACCATGTCTTGCTCATCGTCATTTGAAACCCAGAGTGAATGAACGTTCATTCCTCTTTTGAGGATTCTAGAGAATTACCGGCTCAAGTCAATTGTCTGCATCAGGCCTTATCATCACTTTAGTTAAAAAAAGCAGCAATGTGCTGATAAAAGCGACAGGCGTGTCTTGTTAGTAAAAAAGTACTGGACAGGGGCAGGGCTGACGCTTAGTATTCGCAGCGTCCAAATGTAGAGCGCCCGTAGCTCAGCTGGATAGAGCGCTGCCCTCCGGAGGCAGAGGTCACAGGTTCGAATCCTGTCGGGCGCGCCATTCGGTTTTGGACAAGGTAATACTGGTGACCGTAGCTCAGTTGGTAGAGTCCTGGATTGTGATTCCAGTTGTCGCGGGTTCGAGCCCCGTCGGTCACCCCAGTTTCAGGCCACGGCCTGGAAAGCAGTACACGATGCGAGGGTGGCGGAATTGGTAGACGCGCTAGCTTCAGGTGTTAGTGTCCTTACGGATGTGGGGGTTCAAGTCCCCCCCTTCGCACCACTGCTTTCAAACAGTTTAACGGCGTTTAGCGCAGCCTGGTAGTGTATCTCGTGTTTTGAGAATAAGCGGACCAGAGGGTCGCGACCCGAACAGATTTAAAGTAATACAACGTTTTCCGGCGTTTAGCGCAGCCTGGTAGCGCATCTGGTTTGGGACCAGAGGGTCGCAGGTTCGAATCCTGCAACGCCGACCAAATTAACCGACCTCAGGGTCGGTTTTTTTACGTCTGCAGCACGGCATCGGCATGACGCTGTTTAGCGCATTCGTGTTTTTCATTTTCCTTTCTTCTGTATACAGTTAGCGCCACACAGGGCGGGACTTGCGCGACAATTAACCATACAATGTGAGCCAGGTCTCTGTAATACACGGCTTTTTAATGGCTGACGAAACAAAACTCAAAAAAACCAAAAACACCAAGGCGGGTGGTGCCACCCAGGTTCAGTCCCTGTCCCGGGCGCTGCTGCTGCTGGAACGGCTGGCCGCCTCTGATATGGGCATGTCGCTGACCGACGTGGCCGGCAGCCTGGGGCTGGCACCTTCTACCGCCCATCGCCTGCTGAACAGCCTGCGCAGCTATGACTTTGTCGATCTTGATGATACTCAGGGATTGTGGAGCATAGGCGTTAATGCCTTTTCCATCGGTAATGCCTACCTTAAAAAGCGCGATTTTATTGCCCAGGCCAGGCCGCATATGAAGCGGCTGGTGGCAGAAACCGGTGAAACCTCCAACCTGGCCATTCTGGAGCAGGGCAGCGTGGTTTATGTGGGCCAGGTGGAATCCCCCCAGACCATGCGTATGGTGGTGTCTCTGGGCAGCCGCTCGCCAGTGCATGCCGCCGGCGTGGGCAAGGCGCTGCTGTCGGCCCTGCCCATGAAAGAGGCGCTGGAGCTGGTACGTAATGGCGGTATGAAAGCCTACACAGAGCACACCATTATCAACCCCAGCCAGTTTGAGCAGGAACTGGTTAAAATTGCCCGTCAGGGGTATTCCCTCGACGACGAGGAGCAGTTTGAAGGGCTGCGCTGCATTGCCGCCAACATTTATAACGAATACGGCGAGGCGGTGGCTGCCATTTCCATCTCGGGCCCGGCGGTGCGGGTAAAGTGGGAGCGCATTCCCCAGCTCAGTGCCCTGGTAATGGACGCTGCCAGGGAAGTGACGCAGGCGATTGGCGGCAAAACTCCCAAAGCAAACAGCCGAAAGCCGGAGACTGACCGCTAGCATGATGGGCTTCGTTCCAACCTGCCGATTTTATTCACTCATCTTGCTCTGGCTGGCCTAACGCTGCTGGCTGCCCCGGGTCAGGGCGGCGGGGTCAAGCAGTTCGCGCAGCTCGGCGTCAGACAGCTCGGTTTCTTCCTGCGCCACCTCAAGAACAGGGCGACCCTCGGCATAGGCTTTTTTGGCAATGACGGCGGCTTTTGCATAGCCGATCACCGGATTCAGCGCCGTGACCAGTATGGGATTGCGGGCCAGGTTTTTTTCAATGTGTGCCTCGTTCAGGATAAAGCCGTCAATGGCTTCTGCCAGCAGGGGCGTACAGTTGGCCAGCAGCTTGATCATGGTGAGCAGGTTGCTGGCCACCAGCGGCAGCATCACATTCAGCTGAAAATTGCCCGACTGCCCGGCAACGGTATTGGCGGCATCCAGGCCTATTACTTGCGCTGCCACCATGGCCACCGCCTCGGGAATAACCGGGTTGACCTTACCAGGCATAATGGATGAGCCCGGCTGCAGCGCCGGCAGCTGAATTTCGGCCACACCGGTGAGCGGTCCCGAGTTCATCCAGCGCAGATCGTTGGCAATTTTCATCAGTGCCACCGCCAGGGTTTTCAGCTGGCCCGACAGCTCCACCGCCGTGTCCTGGCTGCTGAGCGCATAGAAGTAGTCTTCTGCCGGACAAAACGCCTGGCCGGTGAGCTGATTGAGGTAGTCACAAGCCAGCCTGGCCTGACGCGGATCGGCATTGATACCGGTGCCGATGGCGGTGCCGCCAAGAGCAAGCTGCTGCAGCCGGCTCTGCAGCCCCTGCAGCCGGTCGCGGCCATATTGTATCTGAGTGGCCCAGCCACCCAGCTCCTGATCAAAGCGCAGGGGCATGGCATCCATCAGGTGAGTGCGGCCGGTTTTTACCTTGTTCTGCAGCTGTTCTCCTTTTCCCAGTATGGTTTGCTCCAGCTGGTGCAGCGCCGGCAGCAGATCCCGGCTGAAGGCGAGCGCCGCACTGACATGAATGGCCGACGGGATCACGTCATTGGAGCTCTGGCCCATGTTGACGTCGTCATTAGGGTGCACTGGCAGACCGGCATGGTCACTGGCAAGGTTCGCCAGTACTTCGTTAACGTTCATATTGGTGCTGGTGCCCGAGCCGGTCTGAAACACATCCACCGGAAAGGCATCGTCATGTTGACCCTGCATCACACTATGGGCGGCCTGAAGAATTGCATCGGCCTTGCTTTGTTCCAGCCGGCCAAGTTCACTATTGGCATGGGCACAGGCTGCCTTGATGGCTGCCACCGCATGAATAAAGCCGGCGGGAAGAGGGGTGCCTGAAATGGGAAAGTTGTTAATGGCGCGCTGGGTCTGAGCACCATAAAGGGCCTTGGCCGGCACCTCTATTTTGCCCATGGAGTCTTGCTCTGTTCGCATTTTCATTACTGCTTCCCCCTTTCATTTCAGGATGTTAGGAATACAAAGAACAGCTTAGCACTCCTTGCTGAC
Organism: Oceanimonas sp. CAM02; assembly: GCF_032842915.1. Lineage (NCBI taxonomy): Bacteria > Pseudomonadati > Pseudomonadota > Gammaproteobacteria > Aeromonadales > Aeromonadaceae > Oceanimonas > Oceanimonas sp. CAM02. Next base: position 79,355 of record NZ_JAWJBK010000035.1, on the reverse strand, counting down.
GGTGAAAGCCCGCCTGCTCAAAAAACGCCGCCAGTGCCTCGGTTTGCTGTTCAGGCGCGTCGTTCAAATTCAGTTCCAGCCGGGTCAGGCCCTCTGCTTTGGCCTGCTCTTTCAGCCGGCGCAGCAGCTCGCTGCCTACGCCCCGGCGGCGGGTAATGTCCCGTACTGCAAAAAATACAATTTGCTCCTGCCGGTGCCACGCCATGGCCACCGCCTTATCGTTGAAGGTGGCCAGTAAAAAGGGCTGTTTCTCCGGCAGAGTATGCTGCTGCAGAATAAGTCCGGCATGCTGATGATGCTGCTCGGGAAGGTGAGTAAGCCGGTGTATGGTAAGGCGCATAATGCCGCTCCCTGATGATGAAAATACCTATTCTAACACGCGGCCGGTTCGACAAACGCCGGCCCGAGCGGCATCATGGCGGCGTGTTTTCTACCATGATGTTTGCAATGAGCTTTGATACCCGGGCGCACAACAGCGCCATGACCCATTTCGATCAGCACGACAGCTTCTGGCTGTTTGGTTATGGCTCCCTGATCTGGAAGGCAGACTTTGCCTTTATTGAACGCAGGCCCGCTTATATTGAAGGCTGGGCGCGGCGGTTCTGGCAGGGTTCTCATGATCACAGAGGCACGCCGGAGTTACCGGGGCGGGTGGCAACCCTGACCCGTCAGCCGGACGCGCTCTGTTATGGCATGGCCTATCGTATTGAGCCGGCGGTGCTGGCCGGGCTCGACCTCAGAGAAAAGAACGGCTATTTGCGGGAGCGGGTCATCATCCGGTTTGACGGCGGCCGGGGTGAGGAAGGGCTGATTTATCTTGCCACCGAAGATAATGCGGCTTTTTTGGGAGCCGCTCCGCTGAAGGAAATGGCAGCTCACATCGCCCGCGCTCACGGCCCCAGCGGCAGTAACCGGGAATATTTGCTGAATCTGGCGAGTGCGTTGGCTGCCCAGGGCGTGCACGACGAGCATGTATCCGCACTGGCCGCTTTGCTGCCGGCGGAAGGAGAGTATTAATGGAGTGTCGCTCCAATTGTGGTGCCTGTTGTATTGCACCCAGCATCAGTGCACCTTTGCCGGGCATGCCCAATGGTAAACCGGCGGGCGTGCCCTGTGCTCATTTAATGGCAGACATGCGCTGTGAGCTGTTCGGCAGGCCCGAGCGGCCGGCTTTGTGTGCCCGTTTCAACCCGGCCGAAGACGTATGCGGCACCAGCCGGGACAACGCCATCTGGCTTATCAGCGAGCTGGAAGCGGCGACGGCCTGACTGTTGCACTTGTGCAACGAAGCATCAGTGCGGTTGCACTCCGCCGACACGCTACAAGTACTTCCCTGTAACGCTCGAAAATGCCATCCATGGCATTTAATGGTCGGCTACGGCAATCCCCACTGCTGCTTCGGGTAGCATCGACGTTGCCTGCTGCTATTCGTCGATTTTGTGTTCTGAGAACGTCCTAACCCCGGCGCAGCCAGGGCAGGGGATCCACGGCCTGACCTTTGTAGCGTATTTCAAAATACAGGCCGGGCTTGTCCTGGCCGCCGCTTTCACCACTCAGAGCAATGGCCTGGCCGGCCTTGACCTTGTCACCGGGCCCCAGCAGTAAAGACTGATTATGACCGTAAAGGCTTAAATAACCTTTTCCGTGATCAATCACCATCACCATGCCAAAGCCGTTCAGCCAGTCGGCATACACGACCTGGCCATTGGCCACCGCACTGACTTGCCGTCCGGCGGGAGCGGAAATCAGCAGGCCTTTCCAGTTCAGTTCACTGGTCCGCGATGAGCCAAAGCGATGCTGCAGTTTGCCTTTCAGTGGCCAGGGCAGGCTGCCTTTGGCCAGGCCGCCAAAGTTTCCTTGAGTTTTGGCCACCACCGGCGTGTGACCCGAGGGGCCGGGCTGACGACGGGCAGCGGCTTCACGGCGTTCACGCTCCAGCCGTTCTCGTTCGGCGCGCTCGGCGGCGGCTTTTATCTGTTGTTCAAGGTGGCTGGCAGCCTGCTTGAGATTGGCCAGCCGGCGGTTACCCTGCTCCAGCTGAGCGTTAAGCTTTTTAGCGGTCTGGTTACGCTCATTTTGCCGTTGTTGCAGCGATTGTTGCTGTTGTTGCTGGCCTGCCAGCAGCGCTTTGAGCTGAACCCGGCTCTGCTCGGCCCGGCGGCGGTTATCCGCCAGCTGGCGGCGAATGTCGGCCAGTCTGTGCAGCGCATCGGCGCGGGCCTGGTTAAGGTGGGCGTAATAGTGCAGCAGACGGTCTATATCACTGCTGTCCTGACCATTAAGCAGCAGCTTCAGATAATCGTGGCGGCCATTCTGATAGGCAGCGCGCAGCTGTGTGGCCAGCTGCTGTTTTTGTTCATCAGCCTGACGGTTCAGGGCTTTGTGTTCCTGATCGAGCCGGGCCAGCTCCTGCTCGTTGCCTTTCAGCTTGTTGCGCGTCTGGTTCAGCTGTCGTGCCATGGCGGAAATGGCTTTTTCATCCTTGGCCAGCTGTTGCTGCAATGCCTTCAGCTCCCGCTGCTGAGTCTGAATATCCTTTTGCTGGCTGGCAATCTGTCCTTTTACATTGCCCAGGTCCTTGCTGTCGTCCGCCCATGCGCAAGCACCGGCCATCAGGCCGGTGCTCAGCAATAACGAAACAATCAGTCTTTGCGTGCCCATAGGGCCGTGATTATTTCAGAACCATCAGAGGCTTGCCAGTCATTTGCGGCGGAATCTCCAGCCCCATCAGGGTCAGTATGGTAGGGGCCAGATCGGACAGCCTGCCGCCTGCTACCGGCGTGGCATCCCGGCCGATGTAAATCAGCGGCACCGGCAGGTTGGTATGAGCGGTATGAGCCTGACCTGTCTGTGGGTTGACCATTTGCTCGGCATTGCCGTGATCGGCGGTGATCAGGGCTTCGCCACCGACTTTCTCCAGGGCTTTCACCACCCGGCCAATAGATCTGTCTACCGCTTCGCAGGCTTTGACCGCCGCTTCAAATACACCGGTATGACCTACCATGTCACCGTTGGGGTAGTTGCAGATAATGACGTCGAACTCGCCGCTTTCAATGGCGTCTACCAGCTTGTCGGTGAGCTGCTCAGAGTTCATTTCCGGCTGCAGATCATAGGTGGCCACCTGAGGGCTTGGAATCAACTCGCGCTGTTCGCCCCTGAAACAGTCTTCCATGCCGCCATTAAAGAAGAAGGTAACATGAGCGTATTTCTCGGTTTCAGAGATGCGCAGCTGGGTCTTGTTGTGATTGGCCAGCCACTCTCCGAGGGTGTTTTCCAGCCGGACCGGCGGATAGGCGCAACTGGTGTGAATATCGGCAGCATATTCAGTGAGCATCACAAAATCGGACAGGGCCGGATAGTGGCTGCGTTCAAAGCCGGCGAAGTCGCTCTCCACAAAGGCACGGGTCAGCTCCCGGGCCCGGTCGGCACGAAAGTTCATAAAGATGACGGCGTCATCATCCTGCATGATAACCGGCTCGCCGATCACAGTGGCGTTTACGAACTCGTCGTTCTCGTCTCTGTGATAGGCTGCCTGTAAGGCAGCAGGACCTGATCCGGCGCTGTATTCCGCCTTGCCCTGAGTCAGCAGATCATAGGCAATTTGCACCCGCTCCCAGCGGTTGTCCCTGTCCATGGCGTAGTAGCGGCCAATGACGGAGGCCAGCCGGCCTTTACCCAGTTTTGTAAACAAATCGTCAAAACGTTGGAGTGAACTCATGGCTGAACGCGGGGCCACATCCCGGCCGTCGAGAAAGCCATGCAGATAGATTTGTTCGGCACCGCGCTGGGCGGCCAGTTCAATCATGGCAGCAATATGATCTTCATGGCTGTGCACGCCACCGGGCGACAGCAGGCCCATAATATGCACCGCTTTGCCCTTGCTCACGGCACCATCCACCGCCTTGGTCAGGGCCGAGTTAGTAAAGAAGTCGCCGTCTTTAATGGCCTTGCCGATGCGGGTGAAGTCCTGATAAACAATGCGGCCGGCACCAATATTGACGTGACCTACTTCCGAGTTGCCCATCTGCCCGTCGGGCAGACCCACATCGTCACCTGACGTGGAGATCAGGGTGGAAGGCCGGTTCTTCATCAGGCCGTCGAGCACGGGAGTATGAGCGCTGTGAATGGCGTTATGTTCGGTTTTTTCGCTGTACCCCCAGCCGTCGAGAATCAGCAGTACCAGGGGTTTTTTGGTCGAGTTCATGGTGTAACCCTATATCGTTATTTAAAGTGTCATGCGATGAAAACTGAAACTGTGTGTCATTTTACTACAATTGCCGAATTGGTCACCAGACAAGGGGTGTGGGATTTGCCATTGGGTGATCCGTCCCGCATTTGGGCGGACAGCGGCGGCTGTTATTTGATGTTTCCCCATGTATACTCGGGCTTTTCCGTCTTTAATTCGCAAGAAGTAACATCATGCAAGAATACCTTGATTTTGCCGGCCGGCATCCGCTGCTGAGCATGGTTTGGCTGGGGTTGGCCATGGCAGTGATATATACCTTTATCATTGCCCGTTTTTCCAAGGTGAAGGTGATTCCGGCTCAGGAAGCGGTCATGCTGATTAACAAGCAGAATGCTGCCGTGGTGGATATTCGGACCGCAGAAGAATTCCGCAAAGGCCATATTGCCGGTGCCATTAATGTACCCAACAGTCAGCTGAAGGCCAACAACCTCAATCTGATTGAAAAGTATAAAGACAAACCGCTGGTGCTGGTCTGTGAAAGCGGCATGACCACCTCCGGAGCCGGCCGCCTGCTGAGCAAGGCGGGCTTCAGCCAGGTTCATACTTTGCGCGGCGGCATGACCGACTGGCGCACTCAGAACCTGCCGGTGACCACCAAGCGTTAATTTTTATAACCCATTGAGCAAAAGGATAGTTTCATGGCTGAAGCAGCAAACGGTGCCGACACTCAGGCGCAACAACAGGTAGAATTTCAGATCCAGCGTATTTATCTGAAAGACGTTTCCTTTGAAGCACCGGGTACGCCCGTGGTGTTCCAGAAGGAATGGAAACCTGAAGTTAAACTGGATCTCGACACCAAAAGCGCCCGCCTGGGTGACAATGTATTTGAAGTGGTGCTGACCCTGACCGTCACCTGCAACATGGGCGAAAACGAAACCGTTTACCTGTGTGAAATTCAGCAGGCTGGTGTGTTCACCATCGGTAACATGGCCGAGCCGCAGCTGGCTCATTGCCTGGGTTCTTTCTGCCCCAATATTCTGTTCCCCTATGCCCGTGAAACTGTATCCGGTCTGGTGAACAAGGGCTCCTTCCCACAGCTGAATCTGGCGCCGGTCAACTTTGATGCTCTGTTTGCCGCTCATATGCAGCGCGCTCAGGAGCAACAGCAGCAGGCCGATGCCTGATGACCCGGCAGGCTGCCATTTCAGTGCTGGGGGCCGGCTCTTACGGCACGGCCCTGGCTATTGCGCTGGCCCGCAACGGCCACCGTACCCTGCTGTGGAGCCACAGGCCCGAGCAGGTGGCCACGCTGGCGGCAGACCGTTGTAACAAGGTTTTTCTGCCCGATGCGGCCTTTCCCGACAGCCTGATACCGAACGCGGATCTGCAGCAAGTGGTGCAGGCCAGCCGCAATTTGCTGATTGTGGTGCCCAGCCATGTGTTTGCCGATGTGTTACGCCAAATAAAGCCGTTTTTGCGCCCGGACAGTCGTATTGCCTGGGCAACCAAGGGGCTGGATCCGGATACCGGCAACCTGCTGCAGCAGGTTGCGACCGATATTCTGGGTGAAAACAGGGCGCTGGCGGTATTGTCGGGGCCAACCTTTGCCAAAGAGCTGGCCATGGGCCTGCCCACGGCTATTTCCCTGGCATCCAACGATGCCGGCTTTGCCAGAGAGCTGGCCGATCTGCTGCACTGTGGCCGCTCGTTCCGGGTATATCTGAACGACGATATGGTGGGGCTGCAGCTGGGCGGTGCCGTCAAAAACGTGATTGCCATTGGTGCCGGTCTGGCAGACGGGCTGGGTTTTGGTGCCAATGCCCGCACTGCGCTTATCACTCGCGGGCTGGCCGAGCTGCAACGTCTGGGCGTGGCCCTGGGTGCTCAGCAGGAAACCTTTATGGGCATGGCCGGGCTGGGTGATCTGGTGCTGACCTGCACTGATAACCAGTCCCGTAACCGTCGTTTTGGCCTGGCACTGGGGCAGGGCAAGAGCGTAGATACCGCCATGACCGAAATCGGGCAGGTGGTGGAAGGCTACCGCAATGCCGCCGAGGTGCATCAGCTGGCGGGCCGCCACGGGGTGGAAATGCCCATTTGCGATCAGGTATACCGAGTGCTGTATGAAGGCAAGAACGCCAAAGAGGCCGCCATTGCCCTGCTCAGCCGGGATCGCAAAGCGGAGTAGCAGAGCTGGAAGCTTGAAGCAGGCAGCACGAAGCATCAGTGCGGTTGCACTCCGCCGACACGCTACAAGTACTTCCCTGTAACGCTCGAAAATGCCATCCATGGCATTTAATGGTCGGCTACGGCAATCCCCACTGCTGCTTCGAGTAATATCTGCGTGTTCTGCTTGCAATCAGTCAGTTCAGGGTAACCCAAGGGCGGAGTAGTAAACCCGAAGCAAACAAAAAAGGAGCCTAATGGCTCCTTTTTGCTTTGGGGCGAAGGCACTCAGTAGTAGGAGTGGTCGCCGCGCTGGTGCTCGGTGGCGTCACGCACGCCGTTGAGTTCACCCGGGAACAGCTCGAGCAGTTGCTTCTCTATGCCTTCCTTCAGGGTCACGTCTACCATGGAGCAACCGTTACAGCCGCCGCCAAACTGCAGAATGGCCAGACCGTCTTCGGTGATCTCGGTCAGCACTACCTGACCGCCGTGACTGGCCAGCCCGGGGTTGATCTGGGACTGCAGCACATATTCGACCCGGTCGGCCAGAGGGGCATCATCCGGCACCTTGCTCATTTTGGCATTGGGAGCTTTCAGGGTCAGCTGAGAGCCCATCTGATCGGTGACGAAATCAATTTCGGCTTCTTCCAGAAAGGGGGCGCTTTGCGGGTCAACCACGGCTTCAAAACCATCAAACTGCAGATGGGTATCTTCCGGATCCACTGCATCGGGAGGACAGTAAGAAACGCCGCACTCGGCATTGGGTGTGCCGGGGTTAACCACAAACACGCGAATATTGGTGCCTTCCGGTTGCTGCGACAGCAGCTTGCAGAAGTGCCCCTGGGCGGTTTCGGAAATCGTAATCATCGCTATCCTCGTAAACCTGACTAAACAACTCAACTTTAAATCATACTCCTGTTGCCAGCGCTTGAATAGTGATCAGCGTTCAAGAGTGCGGCACACTGCCCAGACTTCGACGGTTTCCACGCCATTGTCGTGCAGCAAGTGAGTCAGCTCCGTCATGGTGGATCCGGTGGTGATCACATCGTCCAGCAGGGCGACGTGGCGATAGCGGCAGTTAGCAACAGCAAAGGCTCCGGTCAGATTGCGCCGGCGCTCTGCTCTGCTCAGATGGGTTTGCGCTGCGGTGGCACGCACCCGACGCAGCATCCGGCTATCTATGTGCAAATCCAGGCATGACTGCAGGCCACGGGCTATTTCATGGCTCTGGTTAAAGCCCCGGCGCAACTGTCGCCACCAGTGCAGCGGCACCGGCAGTATGGCTTCAGGCCATGGCGGGGTCAGCTCAGCAGCCAGCAAGTGCCCCAGCAGGCGGCCATTGAGCATTTTTCCGTGATATTTCAGATCGTGGATCAGCCGGTTAAAGGGAGCATCAAAAGGGGCCAGCACTCGCATGCGCTGCCAGGCCGGCGGCTGTTTCTGACAGCGGCCACAGTGGGCATCGTCTACTGGCAGCGGAAAAGCACAACCCGGGCAGGGATAAGTCAGCACCGGCAGACCGGTGCGGCAATGCCGGCATAACAATGGCTGCTCATCACAGTCCTGCCGGCACAACAGGCACTGTCCCTGCCACAGCGGGCCGGATTGTAAGCGGGCCAGCAGGGGCCGTATGATGGGCCGGAGACGATAAGGAAACATGTAATGAGTGTATATACAGAACGGCGGGGCAGTGGCCCTGATTTGGTGTTGCTGCATGGCTGGGGCATGAACGGCGGCGTCTGGCATGAGCTGGCCGGCAGGCTGGAAAGTGATTTTTGTCTGCATATGGTGGACTTGCCGGGATTTGGCCACAGCGCGCCGTTGCCAGCAGGCAGCTCTTTGGCTGACTGGGCCGCCAGTGTACTGAAAGTGGTGCCGGAACACGCCGCCTGGCTGGGCTGGTCGCTGGGCGGGCTGGTGGCTACTCAGGCGGCACTGCAGGCACCACAGCGGCTAAGCGCGTTAATTACCCTGGCAAGTTCGCCCCGCTTTGTCAGTGAAGCGGGCTGGCCCGGTATTAAGCCCGAGGTGCTGAGTGGTTTTGAACAGCAACTGACAGAGGACCATCAGCAGGTAGTGAACCGTTTCCTGGCACTGCAGGCCATGGGCAGCGAGCATGCCAGAGAAGACATTCGTCGGCTGCGTAACAGTCTGGCCAGCCGGCCGGCACCGGATCCCCGGGCACTGGCAGCTGGCCTTGGTCTGCTGGGCGAGACTGACCTTCGGGCCCAGCTGGCACAGCTGGAGATGCCGCTGCTACGGCTTTATGGCCGGCTTGATGGTCTGGTGCCGCGCAAGGCGGCGGTGCTGACCGACGAGCTGGCACCTGACAGTGACAGCCATATTGAGCCCAAAGCCTCTCACGCGCCCTTTATTTCTCACCCCGATGCCACTGCGGACAGAATAAGAGACTTTTTGCACCGGCTGAAGTGAGCCAGCTTGCTGCCCCGCCGGACGCTCTGGGCTATAGTCAGAACTGACAGGCAATCTCGCCTTGAAGGAAACCGTTATGGCCATACCCGTCATTCTGCCCAATATGCCGCCCAATCCGGCCCAGCCCGCCACCGAGGCGGCCCGGGCAGATAATGTGCGCCGCCCTGCCATCCCGGTTATTCGGGCGGTACAGCCTTATGTGGCCATTCGTCAGCGTGACCGGCAACGCCAGCGCAGCCGGCGGGAAGAAGCCTTTGAAGCCTGGCTGAGTCTGCATCAGGGCGCGGTTTGTCTGATTGGCACCAGCCCGGCCATGAGCCGCCGGCTGGAAGTGATCAACCGGCGTTATCACGACCTGGAAGGGCAGGCGGATGCCGTGCTGGATGTGGAGGTCTGACGACCGCGCAGTGGCCGTTGACTGAAAATAGAAATAATCCGGCGCTGTGTGTAAAATTCGTGCTCTTTTTGCTGAACAACGAGATCACGTCATGGGCAGAGCCTATCAAAACCGCAAAGAATCCATCGCCAAGACCGCCAATGCCAAGAGCAAGGTCTACAGCAAATACGGCCGCGAAATTTACGTGGTCGCCAAAGCCGGCGGTGCCGACCCCGATGGTAACCTGAGCCTGCGTGGCCTGATCGAACGCGCCAAAAAAGACCAGGTGCCCACCCATGTAATTGAAAAAGCCCTGCAAAAGGCCACCAGCGGTGCCGGTGAAGATTTTTCACCCGCCCGCTATGAAGGCTTTGGCCCGGGCAACTGCATGGTGATTGTGGACTGCCTGACCGACAACCCCAACCGTACCATTGGTGACGTGCGTCAGTGCTTTAACAAGGTCAAGGCCAAGCTGGGTACTTCGGGCACAGTGAGCCACATGTTTGATCACTGCGCGATTCTGGTATTTGACGGTGACGACGAAGAGGCCGTACTGGAAGCCCTGATGATGGCTGATGTAGATGTAACTGACATTGAGCTGGAAGACGGCAAGATCACCGTCTTTGCGCCCAATACCGAATATGCCAAGGCCAAACAAGCGCTGATCGATGCTTTTGAAGGCATCGACTTTGAGGTGGATGCCATTCAGTTTGTGCCCCAGACCACGGTAGAAATCAGCGGTGATGATGTGGCTCAGATGGAGCGCTTTCTTGATATGCTCAACGATGTGGACGACGTTCAGAACGTGTATCACAACGCCGAATACTGATACATCCTTACTCTGTAAACCTATCGTCACAGGGGCAGCCGGCAGGCTGCCCCTTTTGCGCTCTCAGTACACATCTTCCCGGTATCGGCCTTCCGCCTTGAGGGTCTGCACATCCAGCCCCAGGGGAGCCATTATCCGGTTTAGTGTCTCCGCGACGCTGTTGGTAAATCATCATAAGCCGAGAGATCGCTGTTTTCACTGAATTCCACTTCCAGGCTGCGAATACGCAGGGAAGCCGGTGCATATTTCGCTTCTATCCGGTTACCGTGCCGGTCCCGGCCCTTGACCTCATAGCAGCCGTCATCCACTTTAATGCGGTGCACCTGCCAGCCGTGCTGCTCCACCATCTGGCGCAGGTTTTCACGGGGCTGCCAGTCTGCAACGGCATCGTGACAGTCGTCATCGGCATGGGCACTGCCGGCGGCCAGCATCAGAGCCAGGGCGGTTGCGCTCAGGGAAAGATATTTCATGGTCTGTCTCCTTCTGGTGTCTTGTTTCAGTGTGCGCTGTTTTCCTGACAGACACCTGAATGTCATAAAAATGTGTGCTGATATTCGGTAATAACGGACAGCTTCAGCCGGCTGTCAGCCAAACGCGATATGCTTGAAGCAGACAGAGACCGACAGCGGGAAGAATCCATGCGTATATTACTGATTGAAGACAGTGCCGGACTGGGAGAGGCAATACGGGATCAGCTTGCCGATGATGGCCATGCGGTAGACTGGATGCAGCAGCTGGCACCTGCCCGTGCCTGCATCAGGACCACGGAATATGATCTGGTTCTGCTCGACCTGATGCTGCCCGACGGTGCCGGGCTGGACTTTCTGCGCTGGCTGCGGGCATTACCTGCCGGGACGTCGGGAGCTGTTACTCCCGTGATTATTCTGACCGCCCGGGATCGTATTTCCGACAGGATTGAAGGACTTAATGCCGGTGCCGACGACTATCTGGTCAAGCCGTTTGATCTTGCCGAACTGACCGCGCGTATTCATGCCGTGACCCGGCGTTACCATGGTCACTCTAACCCGCGGCTGCAGATAGGCGATCTGGAGGTGGATCTGAATGAGCACGCCGTCTGGCGAGCAGAGCAGCGCATTGAGCTCACCGCCCGTGAGTGGGCACTGCTGGAGGCGTTTCTGCAACGGCCCGGAACCCTGTTGTCCAAGACACAGCTGGAAGATCATCTCTATGCGTTTGGTGCTGAAATTGAGAGCAACACCATAGAAGTATATGTCAGCCGGTTACGCAAACGTCTGGGGCGCGGGCTGATTGAAACAGTGCGTGGCATGGGCTACCGGCTGGTACGGCCATGAGTGGTTCCACCAGCCTTCAGCGCCGCCTGGGCCTTGGTCTGACCCTGGGCGTGTCTTTATTGTGGTTGCTGGCCACCCTGGCATCCGGGGTGGTGGTACGTAACGAGCTGGATGCGGCCTTTGACAGTGCCATGGAAGAAACGGCCCAGCGCATACTGCCGCTGGCAGTGACTGAAATTGTAAACAGAGAGCTGCCGGGCCTGTCGCAGCAAATTGCCATGCTGCGGCCGCATACCGAAATGCTCAGTTATCTGGTGCGTGATGCCAGTGGCACAGTGTTGCTGCAGTCTCATGATGTTAACCCGGCGCTGTTTGCCGCGCGTCCGGTAACCGGATTCCGTACCTCGGACAGTCATCGTATCTATGGTGAAGCTGCGGTGAGTAATACCATTTTTATTGAGGTGGCGGAGCCGCTTGCGCACCGGCAGGAAACGGCGCGGCAAGCGGTGATGGCGCTGCTGGCACCATTGTTACTGCTGATCCCGCTCAGTCTTGCCGGTATCTGGCTGTGGGTGCGCAGCAGCCTGCGCCCTGTGCTGGCTTACAAAACGGCCATTGAAACCCGCGGAGCAGGTGATTTGTCACCGGTTACCCAGATAGCGCTGCCTGAAGAGATTGAGCCGGTGGCACAGGCTGTGGATCAGCTGATGGAGCGGCTGCGCCGGGCGCTGGAGTCGGAACGCAGCTTTACCGCCAACAGCGCCCATGAGTTGCGCACTCCGCTGGCCGCCGCGCTGGCTCAGGTACAGCGGTTGCGGCAGGAAGCACCGGAAACTCAGTGGCAGCAGCGAATTGATCATATTGAGGCGTTACTTCAGCGGCTGGCGCGCCTGTCGGAAAAGCTGATGCAGCTGGCCAAGGCAGAAGGCGGAGCCTTGCTGGCCACCGAGCCGCATAACGCTGTGGCTGTTATCAGGCTGGTGGCCAGTGAGTTCCGGCATGATCCGGCAGGATGGCGTCTGCAGCTGGAGCTGCCGCAGACGGGTGCTGTGATGACCACACTCGATATGGATGCGGTTGCCATTCTGGTGCGTAACCTGATTGAAAACGCGCTTAAATACGGTGATGAGACGCAGCCGGTCAGGGTCAGTCTGTCGAGTGAGGGAAGGGTACGAGTCAGTAATGGCGGCCCGCCGGTGCCGGCGGATCAGCTGGCCGGACTGACCGCCCGCTTTGCCCGTGCTGCGGGGGCTCATGTGTCCCGTCCGGGGGCCGGCCTGGGACTGGCCATTGTGGATGCCATTGCCAGCGGTGCCGGCACTCGCCTGGTGTTGTCTTCACCGGCACCAGGACAGTCCGACGGCTTTGCTGCCGAAGTCATGCTGCCCGGTATTATGCCCCCCCACTGATGCTCACCATAGCGTGCCTTGGATCACATAATTGCTAACAATTTTTCTGTTTTTTGTGACTCAAGCACCTGCCTGAAAGCATGGTATATCGACGATTCAGAATGCCTTTCATCCTCTAAGTTTTTTTAAACTTTTGATTTTAATGACCTTAATTTTCTGTCCGATTACTTTTAGTACGCACTTCTCATGTCAACCAAACCTGTCTAAATGATTAACGCATCACTCACAAACAAGTTTACAAATCGTTAACGATGATTCCATAATCAAATCGTTAACGATTTATCAGGTTTGCTGTAAACAAGGAGTCAGTATGCGGATCAAGATTATCAACCCCAACACCACTCGAGCGTTTACCGATGCGCTGCAGCGACTGGCTGACAGCGTGGCCCGTCCCGATACCCAGGTGCTGGCGGTGAGCCCGGCCAGCGGTCCGGCCTCCATTGAAAGCTTTTACGACGAAGCCCTGGCGGTGCCCGGCGTGCTGGAAGAAATTGCCAAAGGGGATCGGGAAGAAAATATCGATGCTTATGTGCTGGCCTGCTTTGGCGACCCCGGCCTGTATGCGGCCCGCGAGCTGACCGACAAACCGGTACTGGGCATTGCCGAAGCCGCCTTTCACATGGCCAGCATGGCCGGTGCCTGCTTCAGCATTGTGACCACCGCGCCTCGTGTGCGCTTTATGACTGAGCATTTGGTCAGCCGTTACGGCTTTGGCGAGCATTGTAAAGGTGTTCGTACCACGCCCATGCGGGTGCTGGACCTGGCCACCTCGCCGGACACCGCCATCGCCAAGGTGATTGCCGAGTGCCGCAAGGCGATGGCAGAAGACAAGGCGGAGGCCATTGTGCTGGGCTGCGCCGGTATGTCGGCTTACCGGGAGTTTATTGAGCAGGAAATTGGCATTCCGGTGATCGACGGCACCGTGGCTGCACTCAAGCTGTGCGAAGCCATGGTGGACATGAAACTGGGCACCAGCAAGGTGCTGACCTTTAACTGGCCACGCCCCGAGCTGGCTGTGCAGGGCAAAGGATTGAAAATCGCCTGAGCCCACTCTGGAGCGCATGGCCAACGACGGCCAGCGCATGAATGAGGGCTTGCCCTCATGTGATGGAATACCGAGGACTAAACTATGGCTATTCAGAATATCAACAGCGAAGCCGCCATTCCCATGAACACCGGCAAGGCCCAACCGGCTCAGGCCGCCGGCAATGACAAAAAAGCCGGGGATGAATCCCTGGCACCGCAAAAGCACCGTATTATGGGCAGGGTGTCCTACCTGCTGGCCTGGTTCGGTGGTTGTGTGTCGATTGGCACCTTTACCATGGGCTCCAGCATTGTCGGCACCCTTAACCTCACTCAGGCGGTAGTGGCCATTGCCATTGGCTGTTTTGTCATTGGCATTGCTTTGGCACTGAACGGCGCTGCCGGTTACAAGTACGGCATTCCGTTTATGGTGCAGGCCCGGGCCGCCTTTGGCTTTTCCGGTACCCGTTTCCCGGGGTTAGTGCGGGCGGTGCCGGCCATTGTCTGGTACGGCTTTCAGAGCTGGATCGGGGCAGGGGCGCTGAATGCGGTGTCGGCCACCCTGTTTGGCTTTGACAATCTGGTGCTGTTCTTCGTGCTGTTCCAGTTCCTGCAGATTGGCCTGTCGATCTTTGGTTTCCAGGGCATCAAGTGGCTGGAAAACGTGGGCAGCGGCTTTATTCTGCTGGCGCTGGTGTACATGTTCTGGAGCGTGATCAACCGCTACGGCGACGAGATCACCGCCAACCTGGTGAATATGGAAGGCACCTGGGGCGTTCCCTTCTGGGGTGCGACCATGCTGTTTCTCGGTATTTACAGCACCATGATGCTGAACGTGAGCGACTACTCCCGTGAGCTGAAGGAAGGCACCAAGCCGGGCCTGCTCACCATCATCTATGCCATGTCCATTCTGCCCTGCACCCTGTTTATGGGCCTGATTGGCCTGATGGTGTCCGGTGCCACCGGTGTGTCCGACCCGATTCAGGTGTTCTCCAGCGCCGTCGACAACACGCCGCTGCTGGTGACCACCCTGCTGTTTATCGCCTTTGCTCAGGTGACCACCAACGTGCTCAATAACGTGGTACCGCCCACCTACATTCTGATGGACGTGTTCAAGCTGAAGTTCCGTACCTCCACCATACTGGTGGGTCTGCTGGCCTTCTGCACCTTCCCCTGGGAACTGGTGAAAGAAGAGTCGTCTGCCGGCCTGCAGCTGTTCGTACAGACCTACTCCGCCTTTCTCGGCCCGATCTTTGCGGTGATGGTAGTGGACTACTTCATCCTGCGCCGCCGCAAGCTGGATATCGACAAGCTGTATGACGAAAATGGTCCTTATAAAGGCGTGAACTATGCCGCCGTGATTGCCGCCCTCACCGGTGCCGTGGTGGCCCTGACCTTCTCTTCTGTCTCTTGGTACGCCAGTCTGATCCCGGCCGGCCTCACCTATTACCTGCTGATGCAGTACTGGCAGCCCTGTCAGCGCTTTCGCAACTAAGTCATTCAGCTCCGCACATCAGCTGCGGAGCTGTTTTTGTTTTTATCCCGGGAGAAAAAGCATGGATGACAAGCAACTTGAAATAACCCATCACGATCCGCTGCTCTATAACGAAGATTTGGCTCCGCTCAAGCACAAGGACCGGCATTGGGGCTGGTTTGAAATTTTTAACGTCTGGTCCAACGATATTCAGAGTCTGTTTGGCTACACTCTGGCGGCGTCGCTGTTTCTGAGTTACGGCCTGAATGGCTGGGCGGTGATGGCAGCCATTATTCTGGCCGGTTTTATTGTGATGGTGCTGGTGAATTTAAGCGGCAAGCCCAGCGTCAAATACGGCATTCCCTTTCCGGTGATGATTCGGGCCAGCATGGGGGTGCGCGGTGCCAATTTTCCGGCGCTGCTGCGGGCCATTATCGGTATCTTCTGGTACGGAGTGCAAACCTACTTTGCTTCTACCGCCGTGACTCTGTTACTGACAGCGCTGTTTGGTCAGAGTAACAGTGAATTTCTCGGTATGTCGGGTACCGCCTGGCTGTCGTTTATGCTTGTCTGGGTGTTTCAGATAGCCTTGTTCTGGCAGGGCATTGAGAAAATCACCGTGTTTCTTAACTGGGCTGGTCCACTGGTGTATGTGGTGATGCTGGTGCTGATGCTGGTGGTCTGGTATCAGGCCGGTGATCAGCTGCTGCCGGCGGTAGCCACCATCTTTGATGGCGGCGGTGATTATCAGGGCAGTGACGTAGCGGCTTTTTCTGCCATTGTCGGCACCATGGTGGCCTATTTTGCTGCTGTTGTGATCAACTTTGGTGACTTTACCCGCTTTGTGCGCAGCGAGCGGCAGATGAAAATTGGCAACTTTGTGGGGCTGCCCCTGAATGTGGCCTTCTTTTCCTTTATTGCGTTGATCATTACGGCCGGCACTCTGGTGCTGTTTGGTGAGGCACTGACCAACCCGGCGGACATTGTGGACCGGGTCGACTCGTTGCCCCTGACCATTGTTGCGGCGCTCACTTTCTTTGCCGCGACCGTGGGTATTAACCTGGTAGCCAACTTTATTCCGCCGGCTTATGACTTGGCCAACCTGTTCCCAAAAGTGATCAGCTTTCGCATTGGTGGCCTGATCACCGCCGTGGTGGCCTTCTTTGTGGGCGGACTCTGGGTGTCGGTGATCAGCCAAATCGGTATTTCCGGTTTCGTGAATGCCCTGGGCGCCATTGTTGCTCCCTTCTACGGCATTATCGTGGTGGACTATTACCTTATTAAACGTCAGAGCCTGAACATGCAGCAGCTGTTCTCCCGGGACCCCAACGGTGCCTATTTCTATCAGAATGGCTGGAATAAAAAGGCGCTGATTGCCTTTGCCATGGCGGCGGTGTTTTCTATTGCCACCGTCTGGGTACCGGCGCTCAGTGATCTCAACGGCTACGGCTGGATGATAGGCGCAGCGCTTGGCGGTGTTTTTTATTACTTGCTGGCACCAAAGCCCAAGCGTCAATACTGACAAGGCGGTCTTGCCGGCTAATGACCCCTTGTTATGATGGAGATGATCCATACATGTTTTTTAAAGGTTCTGAGTCATATGCCTGAAGTGGCAAAAACATTAATGCTGATCAACCCCAATTCCAGTGAAAGCGCCACGGCAGCCATGGTGGCGCTGGCCGGGCAGGTTGCGGGGGGCGGTGTGCAAGTGCAGGGCCTGACCAATACGGGAGTGCCTGCCCTGCTGACCACGCCGGCCGAGATCAGGGCGGCCACTGCCGGTGTGATTGAGCTGGGAGTGGCGGCAGCAGCTGAGGGCGCAGCAGCACTGATGGTGGCGGCGTTTTCTGATCCGGGGCTGCAAGCACTGCGTCAGCGTGTGAAGGTGCCGGTAGTGGGCATTGCCGAGTCGGCCTATCTGGCGGCAGCCTGTGAAGGACGGCGTTTTGCCATTGCCACCATTACCCCCGATGCTGATCTGCTGGCATTTTTTAACCAAAAAGCCCGCTCTCTGGGCCTGGAACAACAGTTTTGTGGCACTCGGGTAACGGCCGGCGATCCGGCCGAACTGGTGGCCATGCCCGACGCGCTGGATGATGCCCTGAGTGAAGCGGTGCGCCTGGCGGTGCTGCAAGACGGTGCCGACGCTGTCATTATTGGTGGTGGTCCGCTTACCGGCTCAGCCTTAAGGCTGCAACCTCACTTTGATGTTCCGCTTGTCGTCCCCGTGCTTGCTGCTACCCGTGCGGCATTGGCGGCTATTGATAATGGATATTTTTAACGAACGAATACAAGATTGTTGACAATAAAAAGCCATGTTAACCTGAGGTTAAATGGCGACAGAGCACAAAGGACAAGCCCATGAATAATAAAAACAAGGATCTGGACAAGGTTTATCAGCGCATCTGGGAGGCGATTGTCGCCCACAAGCTATTGCCGGGCACCCGGCTGAAGGAAGAAGAGCTGTGTGAGACCTTTAGCTTAAGCCGGGGGTTTGTGCGCAAACTGCTGCTGCAGCTGTCTTATCACAAGCTGGTGAACCTGGTGCCCAACAGTGGTGCCTTTGTGGCCGAGCCGACACCGGAAGAAGCCAGGGATATTTTTCAGGCGCGCCGGCTGCTTGAGGCCGAACTGGTGCGGGAGCTGGCGAGCAAATGCACCCTGCGCGAGAAAAAGCTGCTACAGGAACATTTGCAAAAAGAGCACCAGGCGGCAACGCAGGGGGATCAGAGCCTGCGCATTCGTCTGTCGGGAGAGTTTCATCTGCTGATTGGCAAGTTGGCCAACAAGCCGGTGCTGACCTCCTTTCTGCATGAGATCATTCCCCGCTCATCACTGATTGTGGCCCTGTATCAGCAGCCAGGTGGCGCGCGCAAGGGGCATCATCATGCCGGCCCTTCCTGCAGCGAGCATAACGACCTGCTGGCCGCCATTGCCGGGCACCACACAGAGCGGGCGGTGCAGCTGATGATTGATCATCTCAACGAGATAGAAGCCCAGCTGCAGCTGGAGCCTCCCACTGAAGAAGACATTAATCTCAAGCATATCTTTGCCGATCTGTAGGGCTTGATCGTGATGACCGGCGGGATATGATGCCAACTTACTGATTTTATTAAAAACGTTACAGCGGCCTCACCGGGCCGTTGTTTTATATGGGAGCAGGCATGATGGCCGATTTGGATTATCTGAAAACGAGCATTGATCTGGCGCGGGACAACGTAGCCAAGGGCGGCCAGCCCTTTGGTGCCGTGCTGGTGAAGGACGGCAAGGTATTGGCGGAAGGGGTAAACCAGACCTATGTTGAGCATGATCCTACCGCCCATGCCGAAATTCAGGCGCTGCGTAATGCCGCCCGCACCCATCAGCAGTCACTCTTTGCCGGCAGCACCATGTATGCCAGCGGCAAGCCCTGCGCCATGTGCATGGCCGCCATGATCCAGGCCGGCGTATCGCGGCTGGTGTATTGCGCCGGCGACGACGTGGGCGAGGGCTATGGCTGGTCTACCGAATATCTGTATCAGCGTATGCAGCAGCCCTTTGGTGAGCAGGGCGTGGAAACCCTGCACCTGCCGCTGGACGAAAAAACCGCCGTGTTTGACCTGTGGCAGGAAAAGCACGGTTATGGTGCCAATGAGCATATCAAGCAGGATTAACGCCGGCGTGGCTACTGCCGGCAGGTGTTATCGCAGGCACTGATCAGCCGCTCCGCCAGCAGCTTGCTGTGGGCCGAGAGTTTATCCTGGGCGTGCAGGGTCAGCTCCAGATCCGGCACGTCGGGCAGGCCATCGGCCTCGGAGAGAATGCGGTGGTTGGCGGTCACCAGCCGCCGCGGCAGCAGGGAAATACCAAAGCCGGCCTCCACCGCACAGCATACCCCCGACAGGCTGGTGCTGACATAGGCCAGCCGCCAGCTGCGGCCCAGCCGGTCAAAGGTGTGGGCCATTTCGCCCCGGTAAAGACCACCGATGGGAAAGGTGACCAGCGGCACCGGCTGACTGGCCAGGTTGTTGCTTTCCAGACCGTCTATCCAGCACAGCGGCTCGGGCCAGCTGGCCATGCCCGGCACGCTGCCCGGGCGCTGCTTTACCAGCGCCAGATCCAGCTCGCCGCGCTGAAACTCCCGCCAGATATCGCTGCACAGGCCGCTTTTTACCTCCAGCCGAATGCCGGGATACTGATCGGCAAAGGCAGACAAGGCGGGCATGATGGCGTGGGTGGCAAAGTCTTCCGGCACCCCCAGACGAATTTTTTGCTGCTCTATGCTCAGGCTGGTCTGAGCTACGGCTTCCTGCATCAGCTGCAGTATGCGCCGGGCGTAGTTGAGCACCCGCTCGCCTTCCAGGGTAGCGGTAATGTAGCGGCCCTTGCGGTTAAGCAGTTCGCAGCCAAGCTGGGATTCCAGCTTGCGTACCTGCTGGCTGACGGTGGACTGGGTAAGGTGCGTGCTGTCGGCGGCGCGGGTAAAACTGCCGGTATCCACCACGGCCACAAAGCTGCGCAGCAGCACGGGATCGAGTGTTGTCAGTTGAGTCATTTTTTCCTGGTAGTGGGAAGTCCACTGGGTATCATTGTATTATTTAATTTATAAATTATTATTTCATACACTACAATCCACGTGTTCAGCATTTAAGCAATATGGCACCATGATAAGCTGCCGTGTTGCTCTCGTTGGCAAATGTCCAACCATCAAGCATAAAGGACAAAGTAATGGCCCGTAATACCTATTATGCCCCCAAGGGCGGTCTGCCCCCGCAGACTCAACTGATCCACGATCGCGCTGTCTTCACCGAAGCTTACGCCGTTATTCCGAAAGGCGTAATGAGCGATATCGTCACCAGCTTCCTGCCGTTCTGGGACGAAACCCGCCTGTGGGTAATTGCCCGTCCGATGAGCGGTTTCTCCGAGACTTTCTCTCACTACATCATGGAAGTGTCTCCCAACGGTGGTAGTGACAAGCCTGAGCTGGATGCCGGTGCCGAAGGCGTTATCTTCATCGTTGAAGGTGAAATGACCCTGACTCTGGAAGGCAAAGAGCATCACATGGAGCTGGGTGGCTACGCCTACCTGCCGCCGGGTGCCAACTGGACCGTGAAGAACAACAGCGGTGAGCCGGTACGTTTCCACTGGCTGCGCAAGGCCTACGAATTTGTAGACGGCATCGACGTGCCGGAAGCCTTCGTAACCAACGAAAACGACATTGAGCCGACTTCCATGCCGGACACCAATGACGTGTGGGCCACCACCCGCTTCACCGATCCGACCGACCTGCGTCACGACATGCATGTTAACATCGTGACCTTCCAGTCTGGTGGTGTGATTCCGTTCGACGAAACTCACGTAATGGAGCACGGCCTGTACGTGCTGGAAGGTAAAGCCGTTTACCACCTGAACCAGGACTGGGTTGAAGTTGAAGCCGGTGACTACATGTGGCTGCGCGCCTTCTGCCCGCAGGCCTGCTACGCCGCCGGCCCCAGCCGCTTCCGTTACCTGCTGTACAAGGACGTGAACCGCCACATGGTGCTGAACTCGTCCCCTGCTTACCGCGGCAACCGTCGCTAAGCAGCAGCTGGAACGATAAAAAAGGCAGCCTTCGGGCTGCCTTTTTGCGTTTGGAGCGAGGCACCAGTTGTCTATGGATGCCGCAAAGCGAAGCAGCAGCGCGGTTGCACTCTGCCGACACGCTTCTAGCCCATCCATGGGGCGCTCGGCACATGCCGTCCTTGGCATGTGACGGTCGGCTCCGGCAATCCACGCTGCTGCTTCGTGATACAAAGCGTTGCCTGATAGATATGGTCAGCCGGCTCTGTGGTCATGTAAGGAAGGCCTGAGGGCGTCTGCTTCGCCGCACCCTCTGCGCCAGGGATGGCGCAGCGGAGCCCCCAGGGAGGGGTTCACGGCGAGTCGGCGAAGTAGTGCCCTTGGGACGACGTGGTGCACTGCGTTTCAGATAACGAACATTGCACGGTATTTAAGCGAAGAGCTTACGCCTTCAGCAGCCACTGCTGCAGCTGGCCGAGGGACGTCACTTCATGGTGGGGAGTAATGCCCTCGGGCGCGGGCTTGCCCTGAGTGTTGAGCCAGCAGGTGTGCAGGCCGGCGTTGAGGCCGCCGAGAATATCGGAGTGGGGGTTGTCACCCACCATCAGCACCCGGCTGCGATCGGGGTTACCCATAAGCTCCAGCGCATGCTCAAAAATGCCCGGATCGGGCTTGGCCACGCCCACCTCTTCCGATACTACCAGAGGTGAAAAAGCATGCTCCCAGCCGGCGCGCTGCAGCCTTGCCTGCTGCATGGAGGCAAAACCGTTGGTAATAATGCCCAGCCGAGCTCTGCCTTCCAGCCCGGCAATCAGCTCACTGGCACCGGGCAGCAGGGTGCACACCTCCACCATGGTGTTCATAAAGGTCTCGTTCAGGTGTTGTGTGGTCACCGCCAGCCGTTCGGCCCAGAGGGCAAAACGGCGATGGCGCAGCTCTTCGGCATCAATATCACCATTCTGATAAGCCACCCATAACGGCTGATTCTGAGCCTGATAGTGTGCAAAGGCACTTTCATCGAAGTTAACACCAAATTCGGCAAAAGTACGCTTAAGGCCGCCAAATGCATCGAAATGAAACAAAGTGTCATCGGCGTCAAACAGTATCCAGTCGTAGCGCATCTAATCAAAACTCCAGAGCAAGTTGCCGGCAGAAGACGCACAGTGTAGAAAGTCCGTCAGGTAAAACTCAATAGTTACAGCAAATTATGCTTAAATGCAGCTATTCGTTATAGCGAGGTAAAAGCATGGAATTGTCGAGCTGGCTGGCCCTGGCGGCCATCTGCATCATGGGTGCCGTGAGTCCCGGCCCCAGCCTGGCGGTGGTGATGCGCAATACGGTGCGCGGCGGCCAGAGCCACGGTGTGCTTACGGCGCTGGGCCATGGCCTGGGAGTGGGGCTTTATGCTTTGATCACCGCCCTGGGGCTGGCGCTGCTGATCACCCGCAATCCGCTGTTATTCGATATTATTCGCTACGGTGGTGCCGCCTTTCTGGCCTGGCTTGGCATCAAAGCCTTGCTGGCGAAGCCACAGCCGGCAGTTACAGGGGAAAGTGGCCATGTCGTACGCGGCCGGCAGGGTGCTTTTGAGGGCTTTATGGTGGCCTTTCTTAACCCTCAGCTGGCCATTTTCTTTGTGGCCCTGTTCAGCCAGTTTGTGCGCGCCGATACCGGCTGGCAGCAGGGTGGCATCATGATGCTCACCGCCGGCGGCATTGATGCGCTCTGGTATGTACTGGTGGCCTTGTTGCTGTCTCGCGGGCCTGTGCTGGGCTGGTTGCGTGAAAAGTCTTTTGTCATCGACAAGCTCAGCGGTCTGGTGCTGGTGGCGCTGGCCATCAAAGTGGTATTGTAACTAACGTAAAGCAAAGAGTGCAGTTGTGTGCTGGATCAAAGTTTGGTAGCCTTTCGCGGTCAAAAAACAGCCTTTGTGCTCTGTGTCACTGATTTAATAACAGATAGAACCAACGGAAACAGCCCTTGAGCCCGATGTTGCACCTGCCCATAGCCGAGAGATGGCACGACCTGGCGTCGTTGTCGCGATCTGGTATGGACGGATTTGGTGTGCTTGGTGCCCTCATGATGCTGGAGCTGGTGGGTGACTGGCTGCTGAGCTGGACCGGCCTGTCTGCCGATGTGTTTGAATATCAGGCCCAGCTGGCAGATCTGCAGCCCCTGGATGCACTCAAGGCACTGCTGTGTACTTCCTTGCTGGTCTTTGCGCCGCTGTTGCTGCAATGGCTGTTGCTGTTGCTGCATTTATTGCTGCAAACCTTTAACTGGCCCCGGCTCACTCAACGCAAACCCTGCTTTTCTGCTTCAACCAAGCCGCGCCGTGCTCTGTTAAAAGCGCACAGTTGTCGCGCGCCACCTGTTTTCCCCTGCGGAGTCTGACAGTCTGACGACGTAACCATTACGTCCGTTTTGTCTGCGTCATTCTTCGCCATCGGGTCATACCCGAAAGTTCCAATATGGTCTTGCCGATAAGCGGCAAGCTAGACCCATAGGAATAGGGGAAGGTTTCCTTTGTTTATTCGAAAGTTAGTTAACCTGCTGCTGGCAGGGACGGCGTCCTTTGCGCTGTCCGGCTGCGAAGGCGGCGTGCTGGATCCCAAGGGCCAGATCGGTGCCGATGAAAAGTACCTGATCATGGTGGCTACCGGCCTGATGCTGCTGGTGGTGATTCCGGTGATCGTGATGACCTTGTTCTTTGCCTGGAAATACCGGGAAGGACGCAACGAGGCTTATGCTCCCAAATGGTCTCACTCCACCAAAATTGAAACCGTGGTGTGGATAATTCCCGTCATTATTATCGTAATTCTGGGTGTTATTACCTGGCGCTCTACTCATGAGCTGGACCCGTATAAAAAGCTGGACCATGAGAAAGAGCATCTGGTGGTGCAGGTGGTGTCACTGAACTGGAAGTGGCTGTTTATCTATCCGGAGCAGGGCATTGCCACCGTCAACGAGCTGGCGTTCCCGAAAGACGTGCCGGTGGAGTTCCGCATTACCTCCGACACCACCATGAATTCCTTCTTTATTCCGCAACTGGGTGGCCAGATCTACTCCATGGCGGGTATGGAAACCCAGCTGCACCTGATTGCCAACGAGGCCGGCCGCTATGACGGCATCTCCGCCAACTACAGCGGCGAAGGCTTTACCGGCATGAAGTTTGACGCCATTGCCACCGAAGACGAAGCCGGCTTTGACGCCTGGGTGAATAAGGTGAAAACGAGCGAACACACCCTCGATATGGCGGCCTACCGGCAGCTGGCCGAACCCAGTGAACACCATCCGGTGGAATACTTCGGCGATGTCAGCCCGAATCTGTTCCACAACGTTGTGATGAAATTTATGCAGGACCATCACCCCATAAAGGGCGATGCGCATTCCCATCATCATTCAGCCAGCACCATGACGGAGGCTGAGAAATAATATGTCGTTACTAGGTAAACTCACACTTGACGCCGTGCCCTACCATGAGCCCATTATCATGGTGACCCTGGGCGTGGTGGCCATTGCCGCCGTGGTGATCGCCTTCCTGATCACCCGTTATCAGAAATGGGGCTTGCTCTGGCGCGACTGGATCACGTCGGTGGACCACAAGCGACTGGGCATCATGTATATCGTGCTGGCCTTTGTCATGCTGATCCGCGGCTTTGCCGACGCCATCATGATGCGGGCCCAGCTGGCACTGTCTACCAATGGTGCCGACGGTTATCTGCCCCCCGAGCACTACGATCAGATCTTCACCGCTCACGGTGTCATCATGATCATCTTCATGGCCATGCCCTTCATGATTGGCCTGATGAACATAGTGCTGCCGCTGCAGATCGGTGCCCGCGATGTGGCCTTCCCCTTTCTGAACAACCTCAGCTTCTGGCTGGCGGTGTCCGGCGCCGTGCTGGTGAACATCTCCCTCGGTCTGGGCGAATTCGCCAAAACCGGCTGGGTGGCCTATCCGCCGCTGTCGGAGCTGGATTTCAGTCCGGGGGTGGGGGTGGATTACTACATCTGGGCGCTGCAGATTTCCGGTATCGGTACCCTGCTGACCGGGGTGAACTTCCTGGTGACGGTGTTTAAAATGCGCACCCCGGGCATGAAGCTGATGCAGATGCCGATCTTCACCTGGACCTGCACCTGGGCCAATATTCTGATCGTGGCGTCCTTCCCCATCCTGACCGCGGTACTGGGCATGCTGACCCTGGATCGCTACCTGGACTTCCACTTTTTCACCAACGCCGCCGGCGGCAACGCCATGATGTACATCAACCTGTTCTGGGCCTGGGGTCATCCCGAGGTGTACATTCTGGTGCTGCCGGCCTTTGGCATTTTCTCTGAGGTGATCTCCACCTTTACCGGCAAGCGGCTGTTTGGCTACAACTCCATGGTGTATGCCAGCGGCGCCATCTCGGTGCTGGGCTTTATCGTGTGGCTGCACCACTTCTTCACCATGGGCTCCAGCGCCAACGTCAACGCCTTCTTCGGCGTGATGACCATGATCATCGCCGTGCCCACCGGGGTGAAGCTGTTCAACTGGCTGTTCACCATGTATCGCGGCCGCCTGCGCATGACGGTGCCGGTGCTGTGGACCTTAGGGTTTATGACCACCTTCACCATTGGTGGCATGACCGGCGTACTGCTGGCGGTGCCCGGTGCCGACTTTGTGCTGCACAACAGCCTGTTCCTGATCGCCCATTTCCACAACACCATCATAGGTGGTGCCGTGTTCGGTTATCTGGCCGGCTTTGCCTTCTGGTTCCCGAAAGCCATGGGTTTCCACCTCGACGAAAAGCTGGGCAAAGTGTCCTTCTGGTGCTGGCAAATCGGCTTCTACGTGGCCTTTATGCCGCTCTATGTGCTGGGCTTTTTGGGCATGACCCGTCGTCTCAACAGCACCGACAACCCGGCCTGGAACTTCTGGCTCTATCTGGCCGCCGTGGGCGCCGTGTTCATTTTGGTGGGCATCGCCGTGCAGTTCTACCAGCTGTACAAAGCCTTCCGTGACCGTGAAGCGAACAAGGACCTGACCGGTGATCCCTGGAACGGCCACACTCTGGAGTGGTCCACCAGCTCACCGCCCCAGTTCTATAACTTCGCCAAACTGCCCCACGTCAGTGACATCGACGCCTTTACCGACATGAAGGAAAAGGGCAGCGCCTACAAGGTGCAGGGCAACTATCAGCCGATCCACATGCCGAAGAACACCGCCTGTGGCGTGCTGATCGCCGCCGCCGCCACCGCCGCCGGTTTTGGTGCCATCTGGCATATCTGGTGGATGGTGATTGCCGGTCTGGTGGCCAGCTTTGTTGTCTTCCTGTGCCGGGCCTATGACACCGACACCGACTATTACGTGCAGCCCGACGAAGTCGAGCGCATTGAGCAGGCACACCTGCGTAACGTGATGAAGGAGGCCTGATGGAAGCCGTATCCGTTGATCTCAAACAGGTGCATGAGCACCACGAAGAAGAGCACCACGACACCGGGGGCAATACCCTGTTCGGTTTCTGGCTCTATCTGATGACCGACTGCCTGCTGTTCGCCTCGGTGTTCGCCACCTATGCGGTGCTCTATATGAACACCGCCGGCGGTCCGGGTGGCCGTGAGCTGTTCGATCTCAAGTTCGTGGCGGTGGAAACCGCCGTACTGCTGGTTTCCAGCATTACCTACGGCTTTGCCATGCTCGCCGGCCACAACCACAAGCGGGGCCTGACCCTGCTGTGGCTGCTGGTGACCTTTGCGTTGGGTGCCACCTTTATCGGTATGGAGCTCTATGAGTTCCATCACCTGATTGAGTCTGGCAATGGTCCGCAACGCAGCGCCTTTCTCACCTCCTTTTTCACTCTGGTGGGCATGCACGGTCTGCATGTGACCGCCGGCCTGGTGTGGATGCTGGTGCTGATGGTGGAGCTGATGACGCGGGGCACAGGCCCCCGTACCCTGACCCGTCTGGGCTGCCTGAGCATGTTCTGGCACTTCCTCGACGTGGTGTGGATCTGTGTGTTTACCGTGGTGTATCTGATGGGGGCAATGGCATGAGTAACCATGACGCCGTGGATCACGGCAGCGTGAAATCCTATCTCACCGGTTTTGTGCTGTCGGTGATCCTGACCGCCATTCCGTTCTGGGCGGTGATGACCGAGCAGCTGAGCCCGGGGGCCACTCTGGGCACGGTGGTGCTGTTGGCCATTGTGCAGATAGTAGTGCACCTCAAGTGCTTTCTGCACCTGAGCTTCAAGCCCGGCAGCCGGGAAAACACAGTGGCATTCCTGTTCTCCGCCCTCATTATCGTGATGGTGGTGGGCCTGTCGGTATGGATCATCATCAGCTCCAACGAAATGATGATGTATTAAGACGGTGTTCCGGCCCGGGCAACCGGGCCGGATACAGGCATAAACACGCGAACAAGGGGTTCATCCCAAGGGGCATTTTATGATTCGGCCTTATCTCAAGGTCACCAAGCCGGGCATCATTATGGGCAACCTGATCTCGGTGGCCGGCGGCTTCTTTATGGCCGCCCGCGGCGATATCGACTGGTCGCTGATGTGGGCTACCGTTATCGGGCTGTCGCTGGTGGTGGCCTCCGGCTGTGCCGTGAACAACTGTATCGACCGGGATATCGACGCCCGCATGCGCCGCACTTGCAACCGGGTGACCGTGACCGGCGAGCTGCCGGTGCGCACGGCGCTGGTTTACGGGCTGGTGCTGGGGGTGCTCGGCTTTGGCCTGCTGGCGCACTATACCAATGCCGTGGCAACCGGCTTTGCCGCCTTTGGCTATGGGGTGTACGTGGGCTTTTACAGCCTGTGGCTGAAGCGTGCCTCGGTTTACGGCACCCTGGTGGGCAGCCTGTCCGGCGCGGTACCGCCGGTGGTGGGCTACTGCGCCGTTACCGGCCAGTTTGATGCCGGTGCCGCCATTTTGCTGCTGATGTTCAGCTTGTGGCAGATGCCCCATTCCTACGCCATTGCCATTTTCCGCTATGAGGATTATGCGGCGGCCAATATTCCGGTGCTGCCGGTGGCGAAGGGAATGGCCAGGGCCAAACGGCAGATAGTGCTTTATATTGCGCTGTTCTGTGTGGTGACCGCCCTGCTGCCGCTCAGCGGTTATACCGGCCTCACCTTTATGACGGTGGCCTGTGCCACCAGTCTGTGGTGGCTGGTGATGGCCTTTAACGGTTATCGCCGGGGGGCCGAGGAGCTGGGCTGGGCCCGCCGTGTGTTTGTGCTGTCCATCATTACCATCACCGCCATCAGCGTGACCATGGCGCTCGACTTTCGGGTTGCGCCCGACGCCTGGCTGGCGATGAATTTTTAAGCTTTTACCGGTTCTCTCCCATTTGGCCGGAGTAAGCAGCGTTACTCCGGTCCTTCTTTTGTTCTTGTCTCTCTTTCTGCTCAAGACATCTGGCTGCTGATACACTCTGGCAATGGTATTGTGTTGCACAGGTGAATTTGAATGCTGAGACCCCGCACCACACCGTCCCGTCTGTTGCATCAGCATCAGCCGCTGTCCGGTGACGATATTGGTGTTCTGTGCTGGAACGCCCAGAAACTGACCCAGGATGCCCGTTTTCATCAAAGCATTACCGATCTGACGTTACTTTACCCGACCAGCTTACTATTGCTGCAAGAGGCTCGACTGGCACCCTTGGGAGGAAGCTGGCTGGAAAGCTGGTCCTGGGCTGCCGCTCCCAATATGCAGACCCGCAAGCAGATGTTTGGTGTGCTTACCGCCGGACGCTGTGCCTTTGAGGATATACAGCCTTTGCTGACTCAAAGCCGGGAGCTGCGCTTTGCCACTCACAAAAGTTTGATCCTCACCCGTCATCCACTGCCTGAGGATAAAACCCTGCTGGTGGTCAACATGCATGCGATTAACTTTGTTCATGCGGGGCTGTTTCTTAAAGAAATGGAGCAGGTGCGTATTGAGCTGCTGCACCATACCGGACCACTGATTGTAGCCGGCGACTTTAATGCATGGAGTCGGCAGCGGCGCTTGTATTTGCGCCGTTTTTGCCGGGCGACGGGGTTACGTCAGGCAGTAATGGACAATGCCCATTATGTTAAGACGTATCTGCACCAACCGCTGGATTTTATCTTTTATCGGGATCTTAAACTGCGATCGGCGACAGCTATCGATATGCCAACCGTATCGGATCATAATCCTATTTATGCGCGATTTTTGCTTTGATGCCGCAATTTGACGACAAAATACATGATTTTGATGAAGAGTTGCCAGTAAATTGTTAGTTAAAAAAGTAACTTTTTTGCATTGAATAATTCTGTGTCAGAACCTGTCTCAGAATAATCCACTTTTTTTGTCTGGCAGGTCAGGTTGTTTCTGCGGAATACAGTAACACTCATAAAAGTACTGTTTTTCTGTGTGACTAATGTCGCAAAAAAGCATTGATTTACATTTTGTATACAATTTTATTGTATTTTGTATCCATTTTAGGCGGGTGTAGTATTTATTTTGTTCCCGGGCAGGAAGCAGATTGCTTTTGTTACAGGAATAAATTTCGCAGTGGTCACCCAAGCGTGAGCCCGCATATAAAAGTAAATAAAAAGGAATATAAAATGCAAAAAGCCAAATGGGTTATTTCCGCAGCAGCACTGGTACTCGCCGCTTCCGCTAACGCCGGTTTCGGTGGTAACTACTCTTACAACAACAGCTACAGCAACGACTACGCCGACGTACAGGTGAGCAAAACCGTTTCTGAAGACGGCACCGTGTCTTTCACCAAGACGGTAACCAAAGCCAACGGTGAAACTTACACCTATTCCGTTGACAAGCAAGTGACTGAAGATGGCGTGACCATCAACAAGAACGTGAACGGCAACGAGTACTCCTACAAGAAGAACTTCTACCGTTAATAAAGACCGCCACTGAGACGGTCCCGGGGGTGCTGTGTTCAGCACCCTTTTTTATTGGTTTTTTCGGTAATAAGTATGAAACGCGCAATCTTGTCTTTGCTGCTGCTGGCCCCGTCAGCCCTGGCAGTTACCTGGAGCACGGATGATCAGCAACAGGTACTGGAACTGCATGGCAAAATAGAGCAGAACCTGGGTGTCCTGGGTTATCAGAGTGGCTATAAAGCCGAATCTCTTGGCGGCGATACCATGGCTTCTCTGGGGCTTTCCGGTGCCGGCCGGCTGAATGCTGATGTTATTTTAATTGGTGAAATGAGCTGGGATCTGTTTAATAACTCCCGCTATGGCGATCAGATTTATGCCGATGAAGCCTGGCTGGGTGTGCGCATCAAGGATAATTTTGAGCTGACCGCCGGCCGCAGTGACAGCACCTTTAATCAGCTGCGGGACAAAACGGACGTATTTAATCTGTTTGGCGGCAATGCTTATGTCTACCTGGTGGATAGCACCCTGGATGATCATATCAAGCTGACCTGGGCCAGCAATGGCTGGGATGTACGCGCCGGTTATGCGTTTAACGATGCCAACAAGCAAAGTGATCATGATGGTACCAGGGCTCAGTATGGTGGCTCTGTAGGGTACCAGGCTCAAAATGGTCTGGGGGCTGTGGTGGCCTATGAAAACAAGCGGGAAGCTGATCCTAACAGTGATGTCAGCAATATGGCGGTGGGCCTGAGCTATAGCACACCCGGTGGCTTTTATGCCGCCGTAACCCGGGGGCGCACCGACTTTCAACGTAACTGGCAGGTTTTTTCTCTTAAAGAGAACCGTGTTTACAGCATGCGCCGGGTAGATTACTGGGAATCAGTTGTTTCCTATTCCCGTGAAAAAATGGCGTTTGGTGTGGGTTACAGCCGGCAGAGCATGCGTGAAAATGCGCACCTGCACTGGGTGGATGAATATATTTTCGCAGCCGAATATTACCTGATGCCCAAAGCCAAGATTTATGCAGAGTTTATGCTGAACAAGATGGACGATCAGGACAACCTCTACGGCGTGGGTCTGCAGTATTACTTCTGATCCAGAGCGCAAGTCGGCCAAACGGCCAACTTCACGACACGCTTCAAGTACTTCCATGTAATGCTCGGCAAATGCATCTGACCGCCATGGATGGCGGGAATGACGAAAATGCAGGAGCAATTTTCGGCCATGGCATTTGATCGGTCGTGAAGCTGCTCCCTTTGCCCTCCTTTCGAATATTGGGAGAGCGAATTAACCCAGAATAATATGGGGCAGATAGCGGGACAGATCCTGAGTAATGGGACTGGTGTCTTCGCGCATGGCAATGCCGGCGGGGGCATCGTCTACCAGCCAGCTGCCTACCAGAGCATGGCGGCCACCAAACACCGGCAGCGGATGCCAGGCCTGATAAATAAAGCCTTCCTCGCCGTAGGGGCCGTCCACTTCAGCCACCACCTCACCGTGGCGCACTATGCGTATATTGGCGCCTTCCCGGGAAAACAGCGGCTTTTGCACATATTCATTCAGCTGAAAACGAGCAGGATCGTCGCCGAAATAGGCGGGAAGAAGGTTGGGATGGCCGGGAAACTGCTGCCACAGCAGCGGCAGTAACGCCTTGTTGGACAGCACTGATTTCCACATGGGCTCCAGCCAGTTGACCCGGCTGGAGGCAAGGTGCTCGGCGTATTCTTCCTCAAACATAAATTCCCAGGGGTAGAGCTTGAACAGCCAGTCTATGGTGTTGTCATGGCTGTCGGTGAGCCAGCCACCTTCCCCCAGGCCTATGTCTTCCACAAACACAAAGGCGGTGTTCAGGCGGGCTTCCTTTGCGCAGTCTTCCAGATACTGCACCGTGCCTCTGTCTTCTTCGGTGTCTTTGCAGCAGGCAAAATGCAGGGTCTGGCCGGCGTAATCCGGTGCTAGGGCGCGAAAACGGTTCACCAGCCGCTCCTGCAACAGATTGAACTGATCCGCGTCCCGCCGCAGCCGGCCGGCATCCACATTGTCTTCCAGCCAGAGCCACTGCCAGAAGGCGGTTTCAAACAAACTGGTTGGGGTGTCGGCGTTGTTTTCATAGAGCTTGGCCGGACCCCGGCCGTTATAGGCCAGATCCAGCCGGGAATAGAGGCTGGGATCCCGCCTGTGCCAGGAGTCGGCCACTTCCTGCCAGCGCGCTTCAGGAATGCCACAACGGCGCAGCAGCTGTTCGTCCCGCACTACTCTGTCTACCACTTGCAGGCACATTTGATGCAGTTCGGCAGTGGGGTCTTCTATGTCCTGCTCTATTTGCTTCAGAGTGAACTGGTAATAGGCGGTTTCATCCCAGTAGGGTTCGCCATACATGGTATGAAAGCCAAAACCCAGCTGCTCAGCCAGCGAGCGCCAGTGCGGGCGCTCGCTGTGTGCCACTCTCAGCATCAGCCGCCCCAGCCCCGGGAGCGGCTGCTTGCGCGTTTGCTGCTGCTCCAGCTGCTTTTGGCCTGAGCCGACGAGCCAAAGCCTCCCCGGGAAATGGTGCGGGTGACCTTGGGTTTGGGCTTGAGCGCTTCCCGGCTTACCGGCATGCGCTTGCCGTAACTGGCCTTGCCCAGCCGGTAACCACCGGCTGTGGTCCAGTGCCCATAGTAGGGCGAATAGGGGTTGCGTGAAGTATATACAGGGTGATGAATATAGCGGTTCTGGTCCAGCAGGCGGCCAAACATAAAGCCGGCCATGGCGGGCATAAACCAGTTGTTGCCCTGATATTGATAGGGCACACAGTTGCCGCCGCCAAAGTCGGCTTCACAGTCGTGCTCGCGGTTATATTTGGGTGCGGTATCGGCCGACTCTGCCAGCGCCTGCTGATAGGCGGCCCGGCATTGCTCGGCCTGCTCCGGATTGGCATTGCTGCAGTCTTCCGGCGACTGATATACCTGCACTTCCGGATCTTGCTGGCCGCAGGCGGTAAGCATGACTGAGCCGGCAATGGCAGCACTCACGGGTTTGCCAATGCGCTGCGTCATGCTGGTCAAGAGCTGGCGTCGGGAGCGTTTCATATTGCCTCCTCAGTAGGTGATGCAGGCAGCGTTGAGCAGGCCCACCGCCACCGACAGACCGCCCACTACGGCACCGGCCGAGACCTGGCCGTCATTAATGCGTTCGGCCACCTTGGGCAGAAACATCAGCCGCACTATCACAAAGGCCAGCAACTGGGCCACCAGCGCCACCACACCCCAGACGGCAAAGTCGAGCAGTGATACCGAGTTGGCAGCGGCACTGCCTACTGCCAGCGAGAAGCCCACAAAGGCACCCACCAGCGCAATGGCGGCAGCCAGGTTGTGATCTTCCTTGATTAACCGCCATTCGTCATAGGGGGTTACCAGCACATACAGCCACTTGAACAGCAGCAGCATGATAATGGACATGGCGAAATAGAGCACAAAGGGGCCAAGACCTGAAAGAGAAGTTAACAGAGCGTCCATGAATATCCTTTTATTCCGTTTTGAAAATCACGATTCGTTTTTATCGGCATACTGTTGGATTCAGCTTACAAAGCGCAAATCCGTCGGCCCCAGGTCGATGCCGGTAGCCAGCACCAGGCTGTGCTCAGCCTGGCTGCCGGTGATTTTTTCTTCGCCGGCCACCATCAGCATTTCGGCGTCATCGTTGTCTAGCGCGCGCTCATAGAGCATCACAAACTGATCAGTTTCGCTGCGGCTGCCATTCTGCAGCCAGGTGGTTTCGGTCATGGCCACCGGTTTGGTGTTGTCCCAGGCCCTGGTGAAGGTCTGGCCGTCCAGATCCCATTCGGGCTTGACCAGCTCAGTTTCCAGCAGGGTATTCCAGGCCTTGCTGCCGTCTACCGGTGTGGTGCGATAAAAATACCAGAGCTTGACCTCGGTCACGCAGTCGTCTGTGGTGCCGCCGCTCAGCAGCACCTGTACAAAGCCGTCGTCGTCGGTGTAAAAGCGCAGCAGCTGGTGGCTTTCATCCAGTATCACCCGGCCGACTGCCTGAATAATCTGAGTGCTGGCGGCCCCTTCAAAGGTGACCTGACTTTCAAGCAGCGACAGCCGCAGGGCGTCCAGCTCAATGCCGCCGCCCAGGCGCAGCCCCAGCACCTCCGGGGCCGGCTCTGTCTGGGGAGCCGCCGGCTGTATTTTCTTTTTCAGCCAGTCAAACATATTACTTGCCTAAAATGCGGGACAGCTCGTCTTCGGCTCCCGCCGACTGGCTGCCGGTAATGCCGGCGCTTTTCAGCTTTTGCTCCAGGGCATCGCCGCTTTCGGTGGCGGCGCGCTCGGCGGCCACATCCAGCTCGGCCTGACGCTGGGTCTGCTTCTGCTTGATGCGATCCAGCGACTCCACCGCGGTCTTCATGCGGGAGTTGGCACCGGTATGGCGGGAAGAGACCGCTGCCTGGGCTTTTTGCACACTGTCGGTGGCCTTGACCACATCCAGTTGCTGCTCCAGCTGGCGCAGGCGGTTTTTAGCGGCACTGATGTTGTCTTTCAGTGTGCTTTCAGAGGCGGTGAACTGATCCAGATAGGACTTTTCTGCATCCTGCTCGTTTTTCAGCTCGCTCACCCGCTGAGCGCATTCCAGTGCCAGCTCGCGGTTTTCCTTGGCCATGGCGGCCCGGGCATGGTTTTCATAGTCGGCGATGCTGGCGCTGATGGCGTCTACCTTCTGCTGGGCCAGCTTGCGTTTGGCCATAATGCCGGTGAGAGATTCGTCGGAGCGGCGCAGCTCCTGTCTGGCCTCGCGAATTTCCTGCTCCAGAATGCGCAGGGCCTGGCTGTCGGCCACGGCTTCGGCGGCCTCGTTGGCACCGCCCTTGATGGCGGTGACCAGTTTTTTCCATACGCTCATGAGGTTACTCCTTGCAGATGGTCCTGATAGAGCTCGAGAAAGGCTTCGGTATTGCGGAACAGGGTTTCCACTTCTATTTGCACACTTTCTTCTTTTGATCCGGAAGACAGGGCACCAAAGGCAATGTAATAGTCGTCACCGTTAATGTGGCTGATACCCACTGTGGTCAGCGGAAACAGCTGATGGGTACGAAGAATGGTGTCGTTCAGAGCTGCCGCATCGGTGACCACGCTGGCAGGAAACAGCAGGGTTTCGGCAATAATCTGCTCGCCGGAGACCGCCAGAAAAGCGTCCAGCCCTTCTTCATTGGTGATCAGCAAAGAATCATTTTCCAGTGAGCACTGCCAGCCGTGGCGCTTGGCCAGCAGGTCGTGCAGTTGTTGTGGGGTCCAGGACATGAGTCACTCCGTGTTGTTTGGGCCATAACCCAGACAAGATAGAACAAAGATGGTTCCAAAAACCAGCTTTGGCGGAGAGAAAGCAGATAAAAAAGAGAGCCATAAGGCTCTCGTTCAAGTGATGTCAGGAGGCACTCTCTGTAGATGCCACCTTGCTGCGCGGTGCCTGAGTCACAATGCCCTGCTCATAGGCCATGGCATGAGCCATGCGCGGGCCGGTCCAGAGCACTGGCAGCAGCAGCAGTGACACAGGGGCTGCGGTGATCACGATAAAGGACTGCAGCGCATTGATGCCGCCTTCGCCCATACGCAGCAATACCGCCGCCACCAGACCCATGGTGAGGGCCCAGAAAATACGCTGGCGGGTGCGCGGAGTGTGGTCGCCGCTGATGGCCATGGCAATGGAATAAGCCATGGAATCACCGGTAGTGGCCACAAAAATCACCGTCAGCACCAGAAAAGCAGGCACCATCAGCTCGGCCAGAGGCAGCTGCTGGGTCACTGCCAGCAGCGCCGCGGGCAGACCGCTTTCCTGCAGCGGGCCGGACACCACACCGGCGGCGGCCTGCTCGTAGAAAATGCCGGCACCGCCAATGCTGGAGAACCAGAAGTTGGTGACCAGCGGGGCCATCACCGCCACTGCCATCACCAGCTCGCGCAGGGAGCGGCCCCGGGAAATGCGGGCAATAAACAGCGCCATCATGGGGCCGTAACCAATAAACCAGCCCCAGAAAAACAGGGTCCACCAGCCCAGCCAGCTGTCATCCTGCCGGTTCAGCGCCATGGGCATAAAGTCCTGCAGATAGATACCCATGCCGTTAAGAAAGGCATCAATAATGAAGTTGCCCGGCCCTGCCAGCAGAATAATGGCCAGCAGGATCACCGCCAGTACCACGTTGGCGCTGGACAGCCACTGAATACCCTTTTCAATGCCGGTAGAGGCAGACAGAGTGTAAATGGCCACCAGACCGCCAAGAATCGCCAGCTGCAGACCATAGTTGTTCTCCCAGCCCAGCAGCGCCTCAAAGCTGAAGCCCAGCTGAGTAGCCAGAAAGCCAATGGGGCCTATGGTACCGGCGGCCACCGCAATAATGGACACCACATCGGCCATGGTGCCCAGCCAGTGGGTTTCCACCTTGTCACCCAGCAGCGGATAGAGCAGGGTGCGCGGGCGCATGGCCAGGCCTTTATGATAATGGGCATATACCACTACGATGGCAGAGAGAGTGCCCAGTGCAGCCCATGCCAGAAAGCCCCAGTGCATAAAGCTTTGGGCCAGAGCGGCAGACACCTGGGACACACCCGATTCAGACTCCGCAAACAGCGGCGGTGTGGTCACATAGTGATACATGGGCTCGGCGGCAGACCAGAACACGCCGCCACCGGCCAGCAGGGTGCACATGATCACCGCCAGCCAGCGAAAGGTGGAGCTGTCGGGGGCGACGTTGCCGCCCAGACGAATATCACCGTAGCGGGTCAGGCCAAGCACCAGGGCAATCACCAGGTTGGCCAGCATCCATACCTGCCACAGAGGGCCGAATACATCAATGGTCCAGGCAAAGCCCTGGTTGATCCATTGGGTCATCTGTTGCAGGTCAAAAAAGGCGAGAACTACGAAGAGGAGCAGGAAGCCGCCACTGAGGCCGGCCACCAGCCTTTGTTCATTAAGGCTGAGGTTGGAAACTTTCATCAATTCACTTTGTTCAATGCATGAACGCGCCAATTGTACAGAAAAGGCGCTAATAAGTGAAATTTAATTAGAATGCAAAGTAACCATCTGGCATGGCTTAGTACGGCAAGATCCCTTAAAAAGCCGAGGAAAATGCCGGTAACGCCTGAGTATAAGGTGTATTTTACTTTCTGACTGAAGAGTTAGATCAGGTTCTTTTCCATGGAAATATGCACGATACCCGCATCAAGAAATTCGTCTCCGTAAGGGGTAAATCCCAGCTTTTGGTAAAAGCCGGTGGCATACTTCTGTGCCCCCAGATAAACCCGTTTCAGGCCTTGCCGGCCGGCTTCATCCACCAGCGCCTGCACCACTCTGGCCCCCAGCCCCAGACCACGAAATTCCTTGCGCACGGCAATGCGGCCTATATGGCCGTCCTTCAGCATGCGGCCGGTGCCGGCCCATTGACCGTCTATGCTCAGCAGCACATGAATGGCAGCATCATCCAGACCATCATATTCCAGCCCGGGATCAATGCGCTGCTCTTCGATAAAAACCGTATTGCGCACGGCACGAATGGCCGGCTGATGTTCGTTATCAAAGGATACAAGCTGAATATGCATGGCAGTCTCCACAGGTTATAAAAAACGGGTTTGGTAGCAAGATACCGGTTCAGACTCAGAATGACGATGTTTTAAACGCAGTTTCAGCAGTCAGATGCCGGCCACCTCGGTGGCGGTCAGTGTGCGCCATTGACCTGCCGGCACATTCAGCCGAATGTTGCCAATCTGCTCCCGGTGCAGACCGGTTACCCGGTTGCCTACCGCGGCAAACATGCGCTTTACCTGATGAAAGCGCCCTTCGGTAATGGTCAACAGCGCCTCGCGCGGGCCGCTGGCCTCTACCCTGGCGGACTGAGTGGGCCTGGTTTCGCCCTGTAACAGCAGCCCTTGGGCAAAGCGCTCGGCCACTCCGCCATCCAGCGGATCTCTCAAGCTGACTCGATACACCTTGGCACAGTGTTGCTCGGGCCGCGTAATATTGAACGACCAGCGGCCGTCATCGGTGAGCAGCACCAGGCCGGTGGTGTCGGCGTCGAGGCGGCCGACAATATGCAGCTCGTCGGGCTTGTCTATGTTGAGCCCGCGGAACAGCGATGGATAAACGCCGTCCACATTGGAGCACAGGGTGCCGGCGGGCTTGTGCATCATAAAGTAACGAAACGGACGGGGCACCAGCCGCTGGCCGGCCAGGGTCACCAGATTGTTTTCGTGCACCTGAGTGGCCTCATGAGTGACCGCCTCACCGTTAACCTGCGCCTCGCCAGCGGCAATGGCCCGCCTGGCCTCAGTTCGGCTCAGATCCGTGCTTTTGCAGATGAATTTATCGAGGCGCATGAAAACCCGTTACTTTTTCTTCTGCAGCGCCGCTGCCAGGGCCGCGCCCATGGCACCCTGCGGGGCTGCCTGCTCCCGGTGGGCCGGACGTTGCTGGCGCTGGCTCTTGTTATTGTTAGTGCGGCTGCGCTCATTGCGGCGCGGTGCGCTCTTGCCTTCGGCATGGTCGGCGGCGCTTTGCTCCAGGCGCATGGTCAGGGCGATGCGGTTGCGCTGCAGATCTACCTCCAGCACCTTCACCCGGACGATATCGCCGGCCTTCACCACTTCACGCGGATCCTGCACAAAGCGGTCGGTGAGCGCTGATATATGTACCAGCCCGTCCTGATGCACGCCTATGTCCACAAAGGCACCGAAGTTGGTGACATTGGTCACTACCCCTTCCAGCACCATGTCGGGGATCAGATCCGCAGGTTTTTCTACGCCGTCCATAAAGCGGGCGGTCTTGAACTCGGGGCGCGGATCCCGGCCCGGCTTGTCCAGCTCCCTGAGAATATCCTGCACGGTCGGCAGGCCGAAGTGCTCGTCGGTGTAGTCTTTCGGGTCCAGGGTCTTGAGCAGGCCGGCATTGCCCAGCACGGCGTTGACCGGCTGCTTGAGTTGCTCCAGCATGCGGGTCACCACCGGGTAGGCTTCCGGGTGCACCGCCGAGGCATCCAGCGGGTTCTTGCCGCCCTGAATGCGCAAAAAGCCGGCGCACTGTTCAAAGGCCTTGGGGCCGAGGCGGGGCACCTTGAGCAGTTGTTTGCGATCCGCAAACACGCCCTGCTCGTTGCGCCAGGCCACTATGTTCTGGGCCAGAGTGGGTGTCAGGCCCGAGACCCGGGCCAGCAGCGGGGCCGAGGCCATGTTCACGTCCACGCCCACGGCGTTCACGCAGTCTTCCACCACCGCATCCAGGTTGCGGGCCAGCTGGGTCTGGGACACATCGTGCTGATACTGGCCCACGCCAATGCTTTTGGGATCGATTTTTACCAGCTCCGCCAATGGGTCCTGCAGCCGGCGGGCAATGGACACGGCCCCTCGCAACGATACGTCGAGATCGGGAAACTCGCTGGCGGCCAGCTCCGAGGCGGAATACACAGAGGCACCGGCCTCGCTCACCACCACCTTTTGCAGCTTGAGTTCGGGGCTTTGCTTTATCAGCTGCTCCACCAGCCGCTCGGTTTCCCGCGAGGCGGTGCCGTTGCCGATGCTCACCAGACTGACGCTGTGCTTGCGGCACAGCTCCCCAAGAATGCGCAGGCTCTGCTCCACCTTATTGTGAGGCTGAAACGGATACACGGTGGCGTGTTCCAGCAGCTTGCCGGTATTATCCACCACCACCACCTTGATCCCGGTGCGAATGCCCGGATCCAGCCCCATGGTCACACGGGCACCGGCGGGAGCGGCCATCAGCAGATCCTTGAGGTTAAGGGCGAACACGCGAATGGCTTCTTGCTCGGCCCGCTCCCGGGCCTGGCCCAGCAGCTCGGTTTCCATCTGCAACGACAGCTTCACCCGCCAGGTCCAGCTGAACACGCCGGCCAGCCATTTATCGGCAGGGCGGCCCTTGTCCTGCCAGCCGGCATGGCGGGCAATAATGGTCTCGCAGGGGTGACGCTCTGCGTCGCTGTCGACCACCAGACCCAGCGACAGCACGCCCTCATTGCGGCCCCGCAGCATGGCCAGCACCCGGTGTGACGGCGCCTTGCCGATGGGCTCATTATGCTCGAAGTAGTCCTTGAACTTGGCACCGGTTTGCTCCTGGCCTTCCACCACTCTGGCCTGCAGCTGGCCGTGCTGTTGCAGGTAGCTGCGCACCGCTTCCAGCAGATCCGCCTGCTCGGCCAGACGCTCCATTAAAATATATTTGGCACCGTCCAGTGCCGCCTTGGCATCGGCCACGCCGGCCTCGGCATTGATGAACTGCTCTGCAAGCCGCTGTGGATCCTGACTGGGGTCGGTAAACAGAGTATCGGCCAGGGGTGCCAGGCCGGCTTCAATGGCAATCTGGCCCTTGGTGCGACGCTTGGGTTTGTAAGGCAGGTAAAGGTCTTCCAGTCGGGTTTTGGTGTCGGCGGCCAGCAGCTCGGCTTTCAGTTCCGGGCTCAGTTTGCCCTGTTCGTCCACCGATTTGAGGATCACCGCCCGTCTGTCTTCCAGCTCGCGCAGATAGCCGAGGCGGCTGTCGAGGGTGCGCAGCTGAGTGTCGTCCAGGCCGCCGGTGGCTTCCTTGCGGTAGCGGGCAATAAAGGGCACTGTGGCCCCTTCGTCCAGCAGCCTGACGGCGGCATCCACCTGAGACTGAGGCACGGCCAGTTCATTGGCCAGAATGTGGTTTATGGTGTTCATCAGCTTGTGCTCCGGCAGCGGGGGCTTGCCCGGCTTGCAGTCAATTGAAAAAGCAGGGCGAGCATTATGAAACAGAACCGCCGGCTAAACAAAACATGGCCGGCGCTGACAGCCGGCCACAAAAAAGGGGCCCGCAGGCCCCGGATTCATCATTAACACTTATTGCAGGGCGCTGACTCTGTCCTGCAGCTCGGGATCCGTCTGCAGGCGGGCGGCAATGGCATTGTAGGTGGGTGCGTCAAGATCGTGCTTTTCCACTGCCTTCATCATTTCTTCCTGAGCCTGCATCTGCAGCTCCTGTGCTTTTTGCTGATCCTGCTCCTGATTCAGTTTTTGCGAAAATTCATCGCGAATTTGAGCCACTTCTTCATTGGCTTTCACAAACTTTTTCAGCTCGCCATCAGTCACGGGTGCTGCAGCCTGGCCTTGTTCAAACTGCTGGGCCGGTGCACTGGTTTGCGGTGCCGGTGCCTGCTGAGCCATGGCGGCGGTGGCGGTCATGCCGAAGGTGGCAAAGGCAATGGCGGTGGTCAGGGTTTTGAGCTTGGTCATAAAAGCACTCCTCTGGTTGAAAGTGCTCTCACTGATACAGAAAACGTGCCAGATTTTATTTTTATTTATAAGTTTATGATTTTAATAGTTTATTTAATTTATTTTGCGTTTTGGTGATCTGTGCGGCTGGGTTTTGGATGCGTATTTATGTATACATATTACACATGAGCAAAAATAACCCGTTTACAAATAACACAGCTTTTCGCTGGCGCATCAGCGGCCTGCAACGCACCCTGCTGCTGTTTGTGGTGCTGCCTCTGGTGCTGCTCACGGCCTTTGGCATTCGTCTGGGGCTGGAGCAGGCTAATCAATATCAGGAGCAGCGCCTTAAAAACGATCTTGAGCTGCTGGGCCGGGCCATCAGCATTCCCATTGGCGATGCGGTCAACAGAGGCGATATGGAGGCGGTGGCGGTAGCGCTGCGCTCGGTGTTTGTGCTGGGCGAGGTGTATGGTGCCTCGGTATTTGATGTGGATGGCAACCGCATTGCCGCCGCCGGCTTTGCCGTAAAAGATCTGACCGCCACCACCATTCCGGCGCGCATTCGCTTTACCGGCGAAAGTCAGGAGGCCTTCAGCCGGGTGGATGGCCGGCGCTTGTTTTCCCATTTTCTGCCTGTGTTTGATACCGGCGGTCAGATACGGGGGCTGATCCAGATCTCCCGCCGGGCCAGCGACTTCGACCGGGCCCTGCAGCAGTTTACGGTCATTGCCTGGGTGGGCTGGGGCCTATTCAGCCTGGTGATCCTGGCTAGTGTGCTGCTGGGGCACTACGGTGGCGTGGGGCGTTATGTGGATAATTTGCTGGCGCATATGAAGAGAGTGAAGGATGGCGAGCTGTCTCACCGGGCAGCGCTGAATGGCCCGCAGGAGGTAGCCAGCCTGGCGCTGGGGCTGAACCGCATGCTGGACAGCATAGAAGCTGCGCACCGCAGTCTGGATGCGCACCGTGAAGCGGAAACCCGGCTGCTGGCCCAGCTGAAAGATAATGAAAAAATGGCCGCCATCGGCAGCATGGCCCGGGGCATAGCCCATGAGCTGGGCGCGCCTCTGAGTGTGATTGACGGCCGCGCCCGGCGGCTGGAGCGTTCCGGCAGTCTTAATGCACAGCAACAGCATAATCTGAACGGCATTCGTGCCCAGGTGCAGCGCCTTACCCGCACAGTGCGCCAGTTGCTGGATTATTGCCGGCCTGCTGCCACTCAGACCCGGCTGCTGCATGCCGGACAAGTGATTGCCGATGCCTCGGCCGCCATGGCCCCCGAGCTGGAAGCCGGTGGCTGCCGGTTAAGCCGGCAGGTGCCCTCGGGGTTGCCGCCTTTTGCGGCCGATGCAGGCCGGCTGGAGCTGGCGCTGCTGAATTTGCTGCGCAATGCCCTGCAGGCGGGAGCCAGTCATATTGAGATTGCGGCCGCCGCGAGTGAAGACCTGCTGACCATCTGCGTACGTGACAACGGCCCCGGCCTGCCCAAAGGGCATGATGCCACTACCCTGACAGAGCCGTTTTTCACCACTAAATCGCCCGGTGAAGGCACCGGTCTGGGCCTGGCCATAGTGCAGGCGGTGGCAGACGAGCAGGGCGGCACTTTCACCCTGGCCAACCATGGGCAGGGTGGTTGCGAGGCCTGTCTGGTATTGCCCCTGAATCATGCACTCAAGGAGGTGCCGGCATGAGCAAAACCGATCATATTCTGCTGGTGGAAGACGATGCCGCCCTGCGGGAGCTGCTGGAAGAAGAGCTGGAGGCTGAAGGCTACCGGGTTACCGCCTGCGGCGATGCGGAGCAGGGCCTGCACTGGCTGCAGACGCAGCCGCCGGATCTGCTGATAAGCGACTTGCGCCTGCCGGGCAAGGACGGACTCAGCCTATTGCCGGCCCTCAAGGCGCAGGACATGCCGCCGGCAGTGCTGATTATTACCGCCTTTGGCTCTGTGCAGCAGGCGGTTAAAGCCCTGCAGGCCGGTGCCGATGACTTTTTAACCAAGCCGCTGGAGATGGATCATTTTCTGCTTACCGTGAGCCGGCTGTTGGAAAACCGCCGGTTACGCCGCGAAGTGCAGCAATATCGCAATATGCTGGCCATTGAGCAGTTTCACGGCATTATCGGGCAAAGCCCGGCCATGCAGCAGCTGTTTCATCAGATTCGGCAGGTGGCTACTGCCGATGCCCCCGTGCTGGTGCAGGGAGAGAGCGGCACCGGCAAGGAGCTGGTGGCCCGGGCGCTGCATGATCAAAG
This sequence comes from Oceanimonas sp. CAM02, assembly GCF_032842915.1. Lineage (NCBI taxonomy): Bacteria > Pseudomonadati > Pseudomonadota > Gammaproteobacteria > Aeromonadales > Aeromonadaceae > Oceanimonas > Oceanimonas sp. CAM02. The sequence goes on along the minus strand of NZ_JAWJBK010000035.1, from coordinate 36,335 downwards.
CCAGCGCAGTGCCGGGCCCTATATGGTGGTGAACTGCGGCGGCATTCCCGGTGAGCTGATGGAAAGCGAGTTTTTCGGTCATGCCGCCGGTGCCTTTACCGGTGCCAAAAGCCGGCGGGCCGGGCTGTTTCAGCAGGCCAATGGCGGCACCCTGCTGCTGGATGAAATGGGAGAAATGCCTCTGCCGTTGCAGGCCAAGCTGCTGCGGGTGTTGCAGGACGGCAAGGTCAGGCCGGTGGGCAGTGACCATGAAATTCAGCTGGATGTGCGCATTATCGCCGCCACCAACCGCAAGTTAACCGAGGCGGTGGCCGATGGCAGCTTTCGGGAAGACCTGTTTTACCGGCTGGAAACCTTTGCCCTGCAGATACCGCCGTTGCGGGAGCGGGGGGACGACATACAGCGGCTGGCGGCGTTTTTTCTGACCCGGTTCAACGCCCGGCAGCAGCGCCATATCAAGGGCTTCAGCGATGAGGCCAGTGCGCTGCTGCAGCATTATGCCTTTCCGGGCAATGTGCGTGAGTTGCAAAACGCCGTGGAGCGGGCCGCCACCTTTTGTGATGGTGCCCTGATAGACGTGGAGCATCTGCCCCAGCGCATTCGCGAGCAGGGCGACGCCGGGCCAGAACCTGTCGCCGGCGAGGGGCGAGCGTCAGATCATGCTGAAGCGCTGCCCAGTCTGGAAACGGTGCAGCGCCGGCATATTCACCGGGTGCTGGCCGCCACCGAGGGCAACAAGCGGCGGGCGGCAGAGATTCTGGGCATTACCCGCCGCACTCTTTACCGCTGGCTGGAATAAAGAGCTTATTCCTGCTCAAAGGGCTGGTACTGAATTTTATTGATGTACCATTCCTTTGTGCCCGACGGCGTTTTTACCAGCACTTCGTCGTCTGTCTGTTTGCCGATAAGCGCCCGGGCCATGGGTGAGTCTATGGTGATGTGGTTGTTTTTGGTGTCGATTTCGTCGGGGCCGACAATGCGGTAGCGCACGACCTCGCCGTCTTCGTTTTCCAGCTCTACCCAGGCACCAAAAAACACCTTGCCGTTCTGACGCGGGTCGTGATCGATGATCTTCACCGCTTCCAGCCGCTTCATCAGATAGCGCACCCGGCGGTCAATTTCCCGTAGTCTTTTCTTGCCGTAGATATACTCTGCATTCTCGCTTCGGTCGCCGAGGGCTGCTGCTTCCGACACCGACTGAGTCACCGCAGGGCGCTCCACCTTCCACAGATATTTAAGCTCTTCATCCAGCTTGTGCCAGCCGGCACGGGTGATCAGATTGGTTTTCATTGAACGGACTCAACGGCTTAACAATGGCAGTTATTGTGCGTCAGCGACCTCAGCGCCGTCTACTCCCAGGCCGGAAAGGGGTCGGGCAGCCGTTGCCAGCCCGCAGCGCCCGCGCGAATTTCGTCGTCGGTGAGCAGGCAGGCGTCCAGTTGCTGGCAAATTGCGTGTTGGTTCAGCCCCTGACCAATAAACACCAGCTCTTGCCGGCGATCGCCATAGGGCTCGGCCCAGCTAGCCAGTATATGCTCCCGGCTTTCTTCATCCTCGGGCCATTCTTCTTTGGGCACGGCCTGCCAGAACAGGCCGGCACCACCGTGATAGGCAATGCCACCGGCCTGGTTCCACTGGCCGGCCAAATCGGGGCGGCTGGCCAGCCAGAAAAAGCCCTTGGAGCGCAGCAGCCGGCCCTGCTCCTGAGGCTGGTGCAAAAACGCAAAAAAGCGCTGAGGATGAAAGGGGCGGCGGGCCCGATAAACAAAGCTGCCGATATGGTATTCCTCGGTTTCCGGCTGGTGCTCGCCGCGCAGTTCTTGCAGCCAGCCCGGCGCGCTGGCGGCCCGCTCAAAGTTAAAGCGCCCTGTGTTCAGCACTTTGTGCAGCGGTACCCGGCCCTGACTGACGGGCAGTATCTCGGCTGTCGGGTTTAGCCGGGCAAGAATGGCGGTAAGTTCTGCCAGCTGCGCGTCGCTCACCAGATCGGTTTTGCTGATCAGTAACAGATCGCAGAATTCCACCTGTTCAATCAGCAGATCGGTCACGCTGCGCTCGTCTTCCTCACCCAGGCTTTCGCCTCGTTCGGCCAGGGCGTCGGCGGCCTGAAAATCCGCCAGAAAGTTCACCGCATCCACCACTGTGACCAGAGTATCGAGCCGGGCAATGTGATTCAGGCATTGGCCGTTTTCGCTCTCAAAGGTAAAGGTTTCGGCTACCGGCATGGGCTCCGAGATGCCGGTAGACTCGATCACCAGACAATCAAAGCGGCCTTCAGTGGCCAGCCGGCTGACTTCCTGCAGCAGATCTTCCCGCAGGGTACAGCAGATGCAGCCATTGCTCATTTCCACCAACCGGTCTTCGCCTCTGTGCAGGCCGACCTGCTGCTGTACCGTGGCCGCATCGATATTCACCTCGCTCATATCGTTAACGATCACTGCCACCCGCAGGCCCTGCCGGTTATTGAGAATATGGTTCAGCACTGTGGTTTTGCCGGCACCGAGAAAGCCGGACAACACAGTAACGGGAAGGGGAGAATGGCAGTGCATGGTAGTGGCTCCGTATGCTGGCCGTGGATTTAAAGACATTTGTTGTTATAACATAACATATCTTTATTTCTTCGTGTATCAGCAAGGAACCTTGAACATGAATATGACCGAATTGTCGCCGGTGTCAGCTGCCGGCACCGAAGCCGGCGTGCTTGCTCGCATCTATCAGCCGGACTGCAATCTGGCGGTGTGGCAGCGGCCGCTGCCTTCGAACATAACGGATTATGTCGCCCGGCTGCATCAGGCGAGCAGCCGGGTCAGCGTGCGGCAGCTGTTACCCCCGCAGCAAGTGGCAACCGCGCTGGCGGAACAGCTGCCGGATCTGCCGGGCCGGGCGGCGCTGGCAAAGGATGTGCAGCAGCTGGCGGAGATGTTTGTCTGTTTATTTGAGCTGAAACGGGTAGGCGTGCGGCTGGCCAGCCTGCAAACCGCCATGTGTCCGCGCTTTCATACCGACCGCTTGCCCTGCCGGCTGGTGAGCACTTATTCCGGCCCGGGCACTCACTGGCTGAATACACCGCAGCGGAACCAGCTGCTGGAACAGGGCGGAGCGGAGCCGGCGCAGTGGCAGCAACTGGCGGCGGGCGAGGTGGCGCTGATGAAAGGGGAAGGCTGGCAGGGCCAGGAAGGCTGTGGTCTTTGGCATCGATCACCGCCGGTGCCCACCGGTTATCGCCGGTTGTTTCTGTCGATGGATTTTGGGGGTTAGCAAGCTGTCCGGCCTTTACATGGGTAAACCGGCTTTTACAATAATGCGCTTTGTGTCAAAAACGGAGACAAAGCCTATGCAGTTTTCTCATTGTGAACGGCCGGGCGGCATCAGCCTGGCGGCGCGGCCCCTGTTGTGTGTGGCCACCGGTGAATACAGCGAGAAGGGGTGGTTTACATAATGCCTGCCCAACATCAGCGCCGGCGGGTGGCCGCCGATACTTATCCCCTGCTCAAACACCTCAAACACACCTTTGTCCGTGAGGCCGGCTACCTCAGCCGTGGTCACTGGACCCTGAATCACCTGCTGGATTACACCCAGCTGCGTGATGAGTTTTCCGATTATCCCTGGTTATTTCCCGAATGGCTGGACCGGCTGTCTTTACAGCTGATGGACTGGCACCACCCCGAGCACAGGCCACTGTTTGAGCGTTTTCGCCATAGCGCCCTGCACGAGCATAAAGATGTGTATGCGCCCCGGCCCCTGTTCTGGGGCGAGAGCCGGCCGCAAGAACAAGGTGCCGATGCGGCACCGCGTATTCACGACTTCGGCATGGATTATCGCTGTAATGTGGCCCTGCTGGACCATGAGTGTGAACAGCCGCGCATGGTGGGCAACTGGGTGCTGAGCTTTGCCGTCGACATTCCCGCAGAGCGGCCGGCACCGGCACTGGAAATGACCCTGAACAGCCTGTATCTGCTGCCGGAATGGCAGGGCTATGGTGTGGGCTCGGCAGTTAACCGCGTGGTCAGTGAGCTGATCTGCAAAGTGCTGTCGCCGCCGCTGGCAGAAGCCATGCCAGAGGCACTGCCGGCGGCGCCGGCCATGCAGTTTGATGCCGGTTACACCAGCCGCAACGGCCAGCGCATGGGCCGGCAAATTGCCCGCCGGCTGGCACCGCTGGCCCGCCGGCATGGCCTGCTTTATTACGACAGCAGCCGGTTTGCCAGTCAGGGCACCGCCCGCGAGGGTATTACCGCCTAGCTGAAGTTAATGTGCTGAAAATGCGGATTGGGCCTGGTGGCGCTCATGCTGGCCAGGCCCGACAGCGGCAGCAGGCACACCTGCGTGCCTGTGTTCAGCTTCAGGCATTCCTCTTTGTGTTCATTGCGGCTGGTGTCCAGTGCTATGCCGGTAATTTGTTCGCCTGTGGTCAGTGTCAGCCTGATTTCATAACGATACATACAGGCAATCTCCAGATAATCATGTTGATCGCAGTTCATCATGGCAGCGCTTTCCTGTGGTAGTGAGCAAGAGTCCGGTCCCATTCGAAGCATTTTCCTCTTGTGCTAATTTTGTACAAGGGTTAGAACTGTGGAAGACGGCCGGAGCCGTTCCGGCTGCTCTGTTCGAATAGAGGATGTTCGTATGGTGACAAGGAATAAAAAGGCGGTCGCACTGGCAGTGTTTGCGGCCCTGGGTTATGGCGCTGCCTTTGCTGCCAGCGCTGAGACCATTAAAATTGCCATTGCCGGCCCCATTACCGGTCCGGTGGCCCAGTATGGTGATATGCAGTTTACCGGCGGCCGCATGGCGGTGGAGCTTATCAACAAATCGGGCAAGCTGGGCGAGCACACCCTGGAAGCGGTGGAGTTCGACGACGCCTGTGATCCCAAGCAGGCGGTGGCGGTAGCCAACCGCATTGTCAATGACGGCATTCAGTTTGTGGCCGGTCACCTGTGCTCCGACAGCACCCTGCCGGCGTCGGATGTGTATGACGACGAAGGCATTCTGATGATTACCCCAGCGGCCACCAGCCCCACCATTACCGAGCGTGATCTTGAGTTTGTGATGCGCACCATAGGCCTCGACAGTGATCAGGGCCCCACAGCCGCACGCCATATCGTGGATAAGGTAAAACCCGAGCGCATCGCCATTATTCACGACAAGAAACAATACGGTGAAGGCCTGGCCTCCAGCGTGCGCGATGCTCTGAAGGAAGCCAACGCCAATGTGGTGGCCTATGAGGGCATTACTTCCGGCGATAAAGACTTCTCGGCGCTGATTGCCAAACTGCAGAGAGACAAGGTGGACTTTGTCTATTACGGCGGTTACCACCCTGAGCTGGGGCTGATTTTGCGTCAGTCTGCTGAAAAAGGCTTCAATGCCCGCTTTATGGGTCCGGAAGGAGTCGGTCATAAAGATATTACCTCCATTGCCGGTGATGCCTCGGAAGGCCTGCTGGTGACCCTGCCCAAAAAATATGACCTCGAGCCGGCCAACGCCGACATAGTGGCCGCCATTCAGGCTAAAGGTGAAGATCCCACCGGCCCCTTTGTGTGGACCACCTACGCCGCCATTGAGGCCTTTGCCGAGGGCATAAAACGGGCCGGTACCGATCCGGAAGCCGTGGCCACGGCGCTGCGCGCCGAGCCGGTAGAAACCGTGATGGGGCCGCTGTCCTGGGACGACAAGGGCGATCTCAAGGGCTTTGAGTTCGGCGTGTTCGAGTGGCACAAAGACGGCTCTTCCACTCAGCTTTAATCATAATAAGACATTTCATCGTCAACGGGCGGAGCCTGCTCCGCCTGCATTGACGGCGCTCATCGTGCTACGACAAGGAAAGGTTGTATGTCCGAGCCCCTTCTTTATTTTATTCAGCAGCTGCTTAATGGTCTGACCATCGGCAGCACCTACGCCCTGATCGCCATCGGCTACACCATGGTGTATGGCATTATCGGCATGATTAACTTCGCCCACGGCGAGGTTTACATGATTGGGGCCTACGCCGCCTTTATGGTGATGACGGCCCTGGCCATGTTGGGCATAGACAGCACAGTGCTGCTGCTGTGTGCCGCCTTTCTGGTGAGCATTATCATTACCAGCGTCTATGGTTATTCCATCGAGCGGGTGGCCTACCGGCCGCTGCGCCACAGCAAACGGCTGATTGCCCTTATCTCGGCCATCGGCATGTCCATTTTTCTGCAAAACATGATGCGTCTGGCCCAGGGCTCCCGGGATGTGGCCATTCCGCCGCTGTTGCCGGGTGGCTGGAGCTTTGGCGGAGAGGGCTTTCAGGCCAGCCTGTCTTATATGCAGCTGATCATTTTTGTGGTCACCTTTATTGCCATGACCTTGCTGTCGCTGTTTATTTCCCGCTCGCGCATGGGCCGGGCCTGCCGGGCCTGCGCCGAAGATCTGAAAATGGCCAACCTGCTGGGCATTAACAGCAACAGCATTATCGCGCTCACTTTTGTGATTGGTGCCGCGCTGGCGGCGGTGGCCGGTGTGTTGCTGGGCTCCTATTACGGTGTGATCAACCCTTATATCGGCTTTATTGCCGGGCTCAAGGCCTTTACCGCCGCCGTGCTCGGTGGCATTGGCAGCATTCCCGGTGCCGTGATTGGCGGCCTGCTGCTGGGCGTGACCGAAGCCATGACAGGCGCTTATTTCAGTACCGAATACAAAGACGTGGTGTCCTTTGGCCTGCTGATTTTTGTGCTGCTGTTTATGCCTACCGGCATTCTGGGCAAACCGGAGGTAGAAAAGGTATGAGCCGACTTAAACCTGCTTTTATTGCCGCCGGGCTGTTTCTGCTGCTGGCGGGCTGGCTGCTTGGCTTTCGGCTGGAAACTGAGGGCACGCAACTGATAGTGGCCAACCGGCTGGATGCCAGCTGGCAGTGGCTGGCGCTGGGGGCCTGGCTGGTGTTTGTGGCCCAGTTGTTTGCCGAGCAATGGCGCAAGCCTTTTCGCTATCTGGCGGATCGCAAGGGCAGCTTTGCGCTGCCGGCACCGGAAGAGCAGCCCTGGCTGTATCGCATTGTGACCGTGCTGGTGCTGGGCACCTTGCTGGTGTGGCCTTTTATGGGCTCCCGCGGAGCCGTGGATCTGGCCACCCTCACACTGATTTATGTGATGCTGGGGCTGGGGCTGAACGTGGTGGTGGGGCTGGCGGGCCTGCTCGACCTGGGTTACGTCGCCTTTTACGCGGTGGGGGCCTACAGCTATGCGCTGCTGAACGCCTACTTCGGGCTGGATTTCTGGACCTGTCTGCTGCTGGGCGGTGCTCTGGCGGCGCTGGCGGGCTTTTTACTGGGCTTTCCGGTGCTGCGGTTGCGAGGGGATTATCTGGCCATCGTCACCCTGGGGTTTGGCGAGATTATTCGCATTCTGCTCAATAACATGACAGAGATTACCGGCGGCCCCAATGGCATTGCCGGTATTCCCAAACCCACTTTGTTCGGGCTGGAGTTCGAGCGCCGGGGCGATAACACCTTTCACGAGTTTTTCGGCATTGCCTATAACTCGGGCTACAAGGTGATTTTTCTTTATCTGCTGGCACTGGTGCTGGTGGTATTGACCATCTTTATTATCAACCGGCTGCTGCGCATGCCGCTCGGCCGGGCCTGGGAGGCGCTGCGGGAAGACGAAATCGCCTGCCGTTCGCTGGGGCTGAACCCGACGCTGATCAAGCTCAGCGCCTTTACCATAGGGGCCGCCTTTGCCGGCTTTGCGGGCTGCTTTTTTGCCGCCCGGCAGGGCTTTATCAGCCCTGAATCCTTCGTGTTTATCGAGTCGGCCATTATTCTTGCCATCGTGGTGCTGGGGGGCATGGGCTCACAAATTGGCGTGGTGCTGGCGGCCATTATCATGACCATATTGCCCGAGCTGACCCGGGAATTTAATGAATATCGCATGCTGTTGTTTGGCCTGCTGATGGTGCTGATGATGATCTGGCGGCCGCAAGGCCTGCTGCCCATGCATCGCCCCCACATGGAGCTGAAATCATGAGTGAACTGCTGAACGTAGCCGGACTCACCATGCGCTTTGGCGGCCTGGTGGCGGTAGACGGGGTGGCGCTGGCCATGCAGGAGCGGCAAATCGTGTCCATTATCGGCCCCAACGGGGCCGGCAAAACCACCGTTTTCAACTGCCTGTCGGGGTTTTACCGGCCCAGTGGCGGCAGTGTTAACTTTCGCGGTCAGGCCATTGCCGGCTTGCCCGGCCATAAAATTGCCCGTTTGGGCATGGTGCGCACCTTTCAGCATGTGCGCCTGTTTAAGGAAATGACGGTGCTGGAAAACCTGCTGGTGGCCCAGCATGCCCACCTTAATACGCACTTTCTTGCGGGCTTGCTGAAAACCCCGGCCTTTCGCCGGGCCGAGCGGGAAGGGCTGGAGCGGGCTCATTACTGGCTGGAAAAAGTGAATCTGACCGAATTTGCCAACCGCGCTGCCGGCAACCTGGCCTATGGTCAGCAGCGCCGGCTGGAAATTGCCCGCTGCATGGCGGCACGGCCGGCGCTGCTGATGCTGGACGAACCGGCGGCGGGGCTGAACCCCTTTGAAACTCAGGAGCTGAACCGGCTTATTCAGGATCTGCGCACCAATGAAGGCGTGAGCGTGTTGCTGATAGAGCACGACATGAAACTGGTGATGGATATCTCCGACCATATCTATGTGGTGAATCAGGGCCGGCCGCTGGCCGACGGCAACCCGGAAGCGGTGCGCAATCATCCTGATGTGATCAAGGCCTATCTGGGAGAAACCTGATGCTGCATGTTGATAATATTTGCGCCCACTACGGCAAGATTCAGGCCCTGGAAGACGTGACTGTGCATATTGAACAGGGCGAAATCGTGACCCTTATCGGGGCCAACGGGGCGGGCAAAACCACCCTGATGATGAGCATTTGTGGTGATCCCAAGCCCAGCAAGGGCAGGGTGATGTATGAGCAGCAGGACTTAACCGGCCTCGACACCGCCGCCATTATGCGCCGGGATATTGCCATCGTGCCGGAAGGGCGGCGTATTTTTGCCCGGCTGACGGTGGAAGAAAATCTGCATATGGGCGGTTTTTTTGTAGATAAGCGCGAGCATGCCGGCCTGATGGCCGAGGTGTTTGCCATGTTTCCGCGGCTCAAGGAGCGCCGGCAGCAGCGGGCCGGCACCATGTCGGGCGGGGAGCAGCAGATGCTGGCCATTGGCCGGGCGCTGATGAGCAAGCCCAGGTTGCTGCTGCTGGATGAGCCGTCTCTGGGACTGGCTCCCATTATTATTAATCAGATTTTTGACACCATCGCTCAGTTGCGGGATGAAAAGGGCATGACCATTTTTCTGGTGGAGCAGAACGCCAATCAGGCGCTGAAGCTGGCGGATCGGGGCTATGTGCTGGAAAACGGTCGTGTGGTGCTGGCCGACACAGGTGCGGCGCTGTTGGCCAACGAGCGGGTACGTAACGCCTATCTGGGCGGCTGAGGCCGAATTGGGTACACTGGCCGTCGTATTCTTGAGGAGGAATTTATGGAACAGTTTGCCCACATCTCGGTGGATGAAGCGCACACCATGCTGAGCGAAGGCCGGGCCCGGCTGGTGGATATTCGTGATCCCCAGTCGTTTGCTCTGGCCCATGCCGACGGTGCTTTTCACCTGACCAACGACAGCCTGGTGAGCTTTACCAACGAGGTGGATTACGAGACCCCGGTGATAGTGATGTGCTATCACGGCATCAGCAGTCAGGGGGCCGCTCAGTATCTGATTAATCAGGGCTTTGAAGAAGTGTATAGCCTGGATGGCGGCTTTGAAGCCTGGCGGCGCAGTCAGGCCGTGGTAGAAGCCTCGTGAAAGCCCTGCTGGTGCTGGATGATCCGCGCCGGGCGCAGGCCTTTGTGGATTATCTGGGCGAAGCCGGCCTGCATTGTGAGCTGACCCAGGACGACAGCGGCAATGTCCATATCTGGCTGGTGGATGAAACCCGCTATGAAGAGGCGCACCGGGAAGTAAAACGCTTTCTGGCCGAGCCGCTGCATCCGCGCTATCAGGAAGCATCCTGGAAGCGGGGAGACAGCCAGGTGCACTTTGCCGATGGCCCGCAGCGGGGTCTGCTCGGTGATGTGTTGCGCCAGACCGGACCGGTTAATTTGCTGGTATTACTGGCCTGCCTGGCCATTTATGGCCTGAGCTGGCTGGGTTTGCCCATGTTTGGCGTGCTGTCTTTTCCCGCTCAGCTGAGTGACCTGCTCGGAGCCCAGTTCTGGCGCGGCTTTACGCCGGCGCTGATGCACTTTTCCCTGATGCATCTGGTGTTTAACCTGTTCTGGTGGTGGTATCTGGGCGGCATGGTGGAACGCCGGCTGGGCAGTGGCAAGCTGCTTACTCTGCTGCTGGTGGCAGCCGTATTGCCCAATGTGCTGCAGTTCTGGGAAAGCGGCCCACGCTTTGGCGGCCTGTCGGGAGTGGTATACGCCCTGCTGGCCTATGTGTGGCTCAGTGGCCGGCTTAACCCTGCCAGAGGCATTGGCCTGCCCGATGGCATGGCGGTGTTTATGGTTGTCTGGCTGGTGCTGGGCTTTGCCGATATGCTCGGCACTCCGGTGGCCAATATGGCTCACCTGGGCGGTGCCGTGATTGGCCTGCTGCAGGCCTGGCTGGATAACAGACGCACTCTTACTGGTAGAGAAAGGTAGTAAACAGCACTCGCCGCACCGGTGTTTCGCCGGTTTCTTTCAGCAGCAGCTCATTCAGCCGTTGCCGGCCTTCGTTGGCAAGCTCGGTGCGGGCCGGCAGGGAGCGTATTTCCTGCCGGTTTTTCTCTGCCAGCAGATCATTGAGGGCATCCCGCAGCAGCGGCATATTATTCTCCACCAGCGGCAGCTGCTCCGGCCGCTCCAGCATCAAATCCACTGCCACTCTTACATAGCCCAGGTTTTGCTCGGAGTTCTGGTAGTTGGTAATAATGTCCGGCGTCATGGTGTAATATATTGGCCCGGTGGGCTCCGCCGGTTGTTCCTGTGCACTGAGGGTGGCCGAGGCGGCCAGCAGCAGGTAAAAGGCAGCAAACCGAAACATATGAGTCTCCGATAAGGAATCGAGCGGGCATTGTTTAAATTTTTGCCGGTGCGGTCAAGTTAAACGGCCAGGCAGGACCCAATGAGTTTTTATGTCTTTGTTATTCCAAGAAACAAACACGACGCCCAGCATAGACAATGACTGGCACTGGGGCCAGTTGCCACCGGCATCACCGGCGCTGCAAAGCTGGCTGCATGAGCCGGGCTCGCTGACCCGCCGGTTGCGGCGTCATTGTGCACAGTTTCATGTAAAAGTGCTGGCCGACGGCGTATTAAGGCCGCTGATGCCGGCGCAGGCCGAATGGCTGCAGGCCGAACAGGGCTACTGCCGGGAAGTGCTGCTGTGCTGCGATAATCTTCCCTGGGTGTATGCCACTTCGCTGTATTCTCCGGCCACTCAGGCGGCGTTGCCGGCCTTGTCCGGTCTGGGCAGCAAGGCACTGGGCGAGCTGATGTTTGAAGCGCCGGATCTGACCCGCACGCCTTTTGAACTGACCGGCCTGACACCAACCCAGTATCAGCAGCTGGCTGCACATGCGGGGCTGGCCGCCACCGAGCCGGCCACCATGCCCTGGGCCCGTCGCTCCGCCCTCAGCACCGGCCAGGCCAGCGTGCTGGTAACCGAACTGTTTTTGCCGAATTCGGCCCCTTATCAGGATTTAGTATGACCACCCTGACGTCTTCTTCCCGCCCGCGCTGGCGCGCCTATATGGCGCTGGCCCGTCTCGACAAGCCCATCGGTACCCTGCTGCTGCTGTGGCCCACTCTGTGGGCGCTGTGGATAGCCGCCGAAGGCATGCCCTCACTCTGGCTGCTTGTCGTGTTTGTAGCGGGCGTTTTTTCCATGCGCTCTGCCGGCTGTGTGATCAACGACTATGCCGACCGGCATATCGACGGCCATGTAAAACGCACTCATGCCCGGCCGCTGCCTTCGGGAGAGCTGACCGAGCGCCAGGCCTTGAGCTTTTTTGCTCTGCTGGTGGGCATCTCCTTTGTGCTGGTGCTCACCACCAACCTGTTTACCATAGGACTGGCCTTTGCCGGCTTGTTCTGGGCGGCGCTCTATCCCTTTATGAAGCGCTACACCCATCTGCCCCAGCTGTTTCTGGGCATTGCTTTTTCCTGGGCCATTCCCATGGCCTTTGCCGCTGCCAGCAATGAGCTGCCCGCCGGGCTCTGGTTGCTGTTTGCCGCCAACCTCACCTGGACCATTGCCTACGACACCATGTATGCCATGGTAGACAGAGACGACGACCTCAAAATTGGCGTTAAATCCACCGCCATTCTATTTGGCCGGCACGACAAGCTCATAGTGGGCCTGCTGCAGCTGGCCACCCTTTTTCTGCTGGTTGCCGCCGGCCGGACCTTTGAACTGGGCGCGCCCTTTTACTGGGGCTTGCTGGTTGCCGCCGGCCTGTTTGTGTATCAGCAACGGCTGATCCGCGACCGGGAGCGCATGCCCTGCTTTCGCGCCTTTCTTAACAACAACCACGCCGGCATGGCCATCTTCGCCGGCCTGGTACTGGCACTGTGGTAAATAAAGCGGGACTTTGATTTTGCTCGAAGTGGCAGTGGGGCTTGCCGTAGCCGACCATAAAACGCCATGGATGGCATTTTCGAAGGTCTTGTAGCGTGTCGGCGGAGTGGAACCGCACTGCCGCTTCGCACTGCGGGGCTTGCTCTGTGCTGATTACTGGATATACTGACAGTTAACTGTATAAACAGACAGGTCTCATCATGAAAGCCCTAACTCCCCGCCAGTCTCAGGTGCTGGACATCATCAAGGATCATATTCAGCAAACCGGCATGCCACCCACCCGAGTGGAAATCGCCAAGGTGCTGGGGTTCAAGTCTGCCAATGCCGCCGAAGAACACCTCAAGGCCCTGGCCAAAAAGGGCGTGATTGAAATGATGCCCGGCACGTCACGGGGCATTCGTCTCGCCGGTGAAGAAGCAGAGCAAGAGCCGGGCCTGCCGCTGATTGGCCGGGTGGCCGCCGGCGAACCCATACTGGCGCAGCAACACATAGAAAGCCACTATCAGCTCGATCCGGGCCTGTTTCATCCGTCGGCCGACTTTCTGCTGCGGGTGCAGGGCATGAGCATGAAAAACATCGGCATTATGGACGGCGATCTGCTGGCAGTGCACAAGGTGCAGGAAGCCCGCAACGGCCAGGTAGTAGTGGCCCGCCTCGACGACGAAGTCACCGTAAAGCGCTTTCAGCGCAAGGGCAACAAGGTCAGCCTGTTGCCCGAAAATGAAGAGCTCTCACCCATTGAAGTAGATCTGCGCACTCAGGAACTGATTATTGAAGGCCTGGCCGTAGGCGTGATTCGCAACGGCGACTTCTGAGCCGCTTCTTGATTCGGCAGGCCGCTGTCTCATCATGGCCTGCCAATCCCCAATCCCCAATCCCCAATCCCCAATCCCCAATCCCCAATCCCCAATCCCCAATCCCCAATCCCCAATCTCCGCTTTTACATTTTACATTTTCTTAACTGCTGCTTTACTTAAAACACCGAATGGAAGCATGTAGTCATTTGGGTAAAACCGCCGAGTACTCCGGTTTACAGGATGAAACAATTGGGGGTGCACGTGAAGCCTATTCTGCCGCTGTGGCCATTACTGGCCGTTATGCCTGCACAAGCGCAAACACGCCTTAACATGACCGAAGGGGTCACCGATATCAGCCAGCAGGTATACGGGCTGCACATGACCATTCTGGCCATTTGCGCCGTTATTGGCCTGGTGGTGTTCGGCATTATGTTCTGGGCCATGATCCATCACCGCAAATCCAAAGGGGCCCGGGCGGCCCAGTTTCACGAAAGCACCAGGGTCGAAATTCTCTGGACCCTTATTCCCTTCGTTATTCTTATCGCCATGGCAGTGCCCGCCACCAAAACCCTGGTGGCCATGGAAGACGCGTCCGAGTCGGATCTCACCGTCCAGATCACCGGCTCCCAATGGAAATGGCACTACAAATATTTTAATGAAGGCGTCGAGTTCTACAGCCTGCTGGCCACCATGCCCGAGCAGATTCAGGGGCAAATCAACAAGGGCGAAAATTACCTGCTGGAAGTGGATCAGCCCCTGGTGCTGCCCACGGATCGCAAGGTGCGTTTTCTGATCACCTCCGACGACGTAATCCACTCCTGGTGGATGCCTGCTTTTGCGGTAAAAAAGGACGCCGTGCCCGGTTTTATTAATGAAGCCTGGACCCGCATCAATGAGCCCGGCCTTTATCGCGGCCAGTGCGCCGAGCTGTGCGGCAAGGATCACGGCTTTATGCCTATCGTCGTTGATGCCCGCGCGCCGGAAGAGTTTGACGGCTGGCTGGCTCAGCTGAAAACCGAGCAGGCCGAGGCTAAAGCTGCCGAGCAGGATCTGCTGGGCATGGAAATGAGCATGGAAGAATTGATGACCCTGGGTGAACAGGTATATCAGAAAGCCTGCGCCGCCTGTCATCAGCCCGGCGGCACCGGCCTGCCCGGTGTGTTTCCGGCGCTCAAGAGCAGTGAGCTGGTGCTGAACGACCGCGCCGCCCATATAGATATAGTGCTGTACGGCAAGGCCGGTACCGCCATGCAGAGCTTTGACAAACAGCTGACGCTGAAAGAGCTGGCAGCGGTCATCACCTATGAGCGTAACGCCTGGGGCAACAACACCGGTGACTTGGTGCAGCCCAAAGACATTGATCAGGCCCGGCAGGGACAATAGGGGGCAGCATGACACAGATGGATCGCACGGAAACCGCCGACATTCACCTCACTGGTGATGAACATCATCACGGCCCCGCCAGGGGCATAGGCCGCTGGCTGTTTACCACCAACCACAAAGACATTGGCACCATGTATCTGCTGTTCAGCCTCACCATGTTCTTTGTGGGCGGGGCCATGGCCATGGTAATCCGGGCCGAGCTGTTTCAGCCCGGGCTGCAGCTGGTGGAGCCCAACTTCTTTAACCAGATGACCACCATGCACGGCCTGGTGATGATCTTCGGTGCCGTCATGCCGTCTTTTGTGGGGCTGGCCAACTGGATGATTCCCATGATGATAGGCGCGCCCGACATGGCACTGCCGCGCATGAACAACTGGAGCTTCTGGATTCTGCCCTTTGCCTTTGTGCTGATGCTGGGCTCCCTGTTTGTGCCCGGCGGCGGCCCCAACTTCGGCTGGACCTTCTACGCGCCCCTGTCTACCACCTATGGCCCCGACAGCACAGCGCTGTTTGTGTTTGCCATTCATATTATGGGCATCAGTTCCATTATGGGGGCCATTAACGTCATTGTGACCATCTGGAACCTGCGAGCGCCGGGCATGACCTGGATGAAGCTGCCCATGTTCTGCTGGACCTGGTTTATTACCGCCTTTCTGCTGATTGCGGTGATGCCGGTGCTGGCGGGGGCTGCCACCATGGTGCTGACCGACAAATACTTCGGCACCAGCTTTTTTGAAGCCGCCGGGGGCGGGGATCCTGTGCTGTTTCAGCATATTTTCTGGTTCTTTGGTCACCCCGAGGTCTACATCATGATATTGCCGAGCTTTGGCATTATCTCGGCCATCATTCCCGCCTTCAGCCGCAAGCGGCTGTTCGGTTATGCCTCCATGGTGTATGCCACCGCCTCCATTGCCGGCCTCAGTTTTCTGGTGTGGGCCCACCATATGTTTACCGTGGGCATGCCGGTGGCGGCGGAGCTGTTCTTTATGTACTGCACCATGCTGATCTCGGTGCCCACCGGGGTCAAGGTGTTCAACTGGGTGGCCACCATGTGGCGGGGCTCCATCAGTTTTGAAGTGCCCATGCTGTTTGCCCTGGCCTTTATTGTGCTGTTTACCATCGGTGGCTTCAGCGGCCTGATGCTGGCCATTACACCGGCGGACTTTCAGTATCACGATACCTATTTTGTGGTGGCGCATTTTCACTATGTGCTGGTAACCGGGGCCATTTTCTCGGTGCTGGCGGCGGTGTATTACTGGCTGCCCAAATGGACCGGCCACATGTTTGATGAACGCCTGGCCAAGTGGCATTTCTGGTGCTCAGTGGTGTCGGTGAATGTGTTGTTCTTTCCCATGCATTTTCTGGGGCTGGGTGGCATGCCCCGGCGCATTCCCGACTACTCGCTGCAGTTTGCCGATATTAACGCCCTGGTCAGCATAGGGGGCTTTGCTTTTGGTCTGTCGCAGCTGTTGCTGCTGGCGGTGGTGATCAAATGTATTCGCGGTGGTGCCAAGGCTGAGGCCAGCCCCTGGGAGGGTGCCGAAGGGCTGGAATGGACAGTGCCGTCACCGGCGCCCTATCACACCTTTGATACGCCCCCCGAGGTGAAATAATGAGCATTGCTAAAAAAGCCGGACAACTGGGGCTGCTGGCCGTGGCCATGTTTGGCTTTGGTTTTGCGCTGGTGCCGCTCTATGACGTTTTTTGTGACATTACCGGGCTTAACGGTAAAACCGACAATACCGCTGCGGTGGCGGCACAGGGTGTAAATGAGCACAGACAGATAACGGTGGAATTTATTACCTACCAGAGTGCCGGCCTGAGAGGGGAGTTTACGCCTTCGGTGCAGCGCCTGAGCGTGCACCCGGGAGAGATGCACAGGGTGGACTTTACCGTCACCAATCCGGGTGTCAGCGGTCAGGTGTTGCGGGCCATTCCGTCGGTGTCGCCGGGGCGGGCAGCAGCCTATCTGCGCAAGACAGAGTGCTTTTGCTTTCAGGAGCAACCGCTGGACGGCCGGGCAACTGCGGTAATGCCCATGACCTTTTATGTGGATGAAGCCCTGCCCGCCGACATAGAGGTGTTCACTCTGTCCTACACCCTTTACGACATCAGCGAGCAGGTGGCTACGCAAGGAGGCAATGATGGCGGTCAAAACGGATAAATATTATGTCCCGGCGCAAAGTCCCTGGCCGCTGACCGGCGCTGTGGGTTTGTTTCTGCTGGCAGCCGGGGCCGGGCTCTGGTCGGCAGGTTTGTGGGGCATTGCCGGCCCTGTGGTGTTTGCCGCCGGCACCCTGGTGATGACCATCATGCTGTTCGGCTGGTTTTCCAATGTGATCAGTGAGTCTCATCAGGGCCTCTACAGCGAGCAGATGGACAGATCCTTTCGCCAGGGCATGACCTGGTTTATTTTCTCGGAAATCATGTTCTTTGGTGCCTTTTTTGGTGCGCTTTTCTATGCCCGTGTATTGTCCGTGCCCTGGC
Source organism: Oceanimonas sp. CAM02 (assembly GCF_032842915.1). Classification (NCBI taxonomy): domain Bacteria; kingdom Pseudomonadati; phylum Pseudomonadota; class Gammaproteobacteria; order Aeromonadales; family Aeromonadaceae; genus Oceanimonas; species Oceanimonas sp. CAM02. The sequence continues at coordinate 19,086 of NZ_JAWJBK010000035.1, read as the reverse complement.
TGGGCGGGGCCGGCAACAATGCCATGACCCACCAGGTGCTGTGGCCCGATTTTCAGCCGGTATGGCCGCTGCTGACCACTCCCGGCGGCATGGAAACCACCGCCATGGGCTGGCTGGGGCTGCCGCTGATCAACACCATGATACTGCTGACCTCATCGGTCACCGTGCATGCGGCGCACCTGGCGCTGCTGCAGCAGCAACGCAGCCGGCTCAAGGCCTGGCTGGGTGCCACTGTGGTGCTGGGGGGGCTGTTTCTCGGCCTGCAGGTGTGGGAATACGTGCATGCCTATCAGGATCTGGGGCTGCGGCTCGACTCGGGCATTTATGGCAATACCTTTTTTCTGCTGACCGGTTTTCACGGTGCTCACGTCACCCTGGGCACCATAATGCTGTTTATTATGTGGCTCAGGGTCAACAAGGGGCATTTTACGCCGGCCCAGCATTTTGGCTTTCAGGCCAGCAGCTGGTACTGGCATTTTGTGGATGTGGTCTGGCTGTGCCTGTTTGTCTTTGTCTATATTTTATAAGTGTTTCAAACGGTGCTTAAAATGGCGTTGGCTTGGTGCTCAGCACACCGGTGGCCAGCGCGATGATCAGCAGCAGCAGGACAAGCCCGGCACACCAGAGCCGGCGGCCGATGTAGCGGGCCATCAGCGCCGGATCCCGATGGCTGAGCATGGCTTTCAGGCCCAGCATCAGGTTACCGATCATTAATAACAACAATAATATTATCAGTAGTTTAAGAAGCATATATACGGGCGTAACAAAAGGATGTGAGCCTTGAGTATAGGAAAACGCAGCGGATTACTGGTATTAACCGCAGCCATCTCCGGGCTGATGGTATTCATGGGCATCTGGCAGCTGTCCCGGGCCGATGAAAAGCGCGTGCTGCTGGAGCAGTGGCAGCAGCGCAGCGGCATTCGGCTGGAGCTGAAAGAAGCCATGACCATGGAGCAGCCCTTTGGTTATGAGCTGCAGGCCGGTGGTGTGTTTCTCGCCGGCGGCGAGCTGTTTCTGGATAACCAGATTGAAAACGGCCGGCCCGGCTATCGCCGCATTATGCCGCTGCAAACCGCACTGGGGCTGCTGGCGGTAGACACCGGCTGGTGGCCGGCCAGTGCCGATCGTGGCCAATTGCCTGTTACTCCCGCCCTTGATGATGGCCCGGTGCAGCTCAGCGGTGTGCTGGTACGTCCCTGGCAGCCACCGCTGAGTTTTGGTAATGAACCCAATACAGATTCCCGTCGGGTAGTCAGCCTGGCCCCTGAGTTACTGGCTGCACACTGGGGTCAGCCGGTACTGCCCATGGTGCTGAAAACCGATATGAACGCCGGCCAGTGGCAGCCGGTAGTGATGGGGCCGGAAAAACACCTTGGCTATGCGGTGCAATGGTTTGCCATGACCGCAGCCATCTGGCTGGCGGCAATATGGTGGTATCGGAGGCCTTATGATGAAACATAAACCGGTATTGGCCCTGGTGGCCGTGTTTTTACTTCCTCCGCTGCTGGCCTGGCTGGTGCTGGCCAAAGGCTGGTTTACGCCCGGCGTAACCGGCCATGGTGAATGGGTTAAAGGTAACATCAGTGCCGCCGGCCAGTGGCGGCTGGTGCTGGTAACCGACGAGCCCTGTGACTACTGCGCACCGGCCAAAAGCCTGCTGCATAATCTGGATCTGGCGCTGGGCCGCAACGAGGGCAGGGTGATGGTGACCGAGCAGCCCGCTGATGAATTGCTGGAGGCTGGCTTTGTCTATATTGCCGATCCGCCGGGGTTGCTGGTGATGCGCTACCCCATGGACAAGAGCGCAGAACAGAACCGCCATACCGGCAAGGCACTGCTGGAAGACCTGCGCCGCCTGCTGAAATATTCCCGGGCCGGATAAGGAGGCTGCATGCGTGCATTATGTGGCTTTGCCTTTGTGCTGACCCTGGTGGTGGTGCTGCTGGGAGCCTTTACCCGGCTCACCGATGCCGGCCTGGGCTGCCCCGACTGGCCCGGCTGCTACGGCTTCAATTATGTACCCGCCAGTGCCGGTGAACATGCCCTGGCCGCCGAGCGCTTTCCCGATGCGCCGCTGGAAGTGACCAAGGCGCGCAATGAAATGATCCACCGCTATGCCGCCGGCACTCTGGGGCTGACCATTTTAGTGATGGCGCTGGTGTCGCTCAGACCTGCCAACCGCCGTTACCGGCTGCCCGCCTTTTTGTTGCTGGCGCTGGTGTTGGGGCAGGCGACCCTGGGCATGCTGACGGTGACCCTGAATTTAATGCCCTTTGTGGTGATGGGGCATTTGCTGGGCGGCTTTACCATACTGGCACTGTTGTTCTGGCTATGGTGCCGGCAGGGAGCGTACAAGGGACCCCAGCCAAAGATGCAGGGCGTGAGCAGATTGTTCCGGCTGGCGCTGGCGGCGCTGGTGCTGCAGATTGCCCTTGGTGGCTGGACGGCGGCCAACTATGCCGCTCTGGCCTGCACCGAGCTGCCGGTATGTCAGGGCGACTGGCTGAGCCAGTGGCAGTGGAGTGCCTTTCATCCTCATGGCATGCCCGCAGAAACCTACCAGTATGGCGTGCTCAGCCAGCTGGAGCGGGCCACCATTCATGCCGCTCACCGGCTGTGGGCCATGGTCACCGCCGTGCTGTTGCTGGCCCTGGCCCGGCAGCTTGGTCGTCATCCCGGCTTGCGCCTCTGGGGGCTGGCGCTGGGGCTGATGGTGCTGCTGCAGCTGGCGCTGGGCGTGGCCAATGTGGTACTGCACCTGCCGTTGTGGGTAGCGGTGGCTCATAACGGCGGTGCTGCCGTATTGCTGTTGATTTTAACCGGAACGGGAGAGCGCCTGGGGCGCTTTGGGGAGGAAAAATGGCAAGAAGCCTGGCAATTTTCACCAGCCGGTCACACATCTGGCAGGACTATTTCGCACTGACCAAACCCAGGGTGGTGGCGCTTATTTTGCTGACCGCCGTGGTGGGCATGTTTCTGACCGAGGTGCTGCCGTCGGTGCAGACGCTGGTGGCGGCAACGGCAGGCATTGGTCTGATGGCGGGCGGCGCGGCGGCGATTAATCATGTGCTGGACCGGCGCATCGACATTAAAATGGCGCGCACTCATCACAGACCAGTGGCGCAAGGCAGGGTAGCCACGCCCAGGGCACTGGCGTTTGCGCTGGCGCTCTCGGCCATCGGTCTGATCATATTACTGTTGTTTGTTAATGCGCTCACCGCCTGGCTGACCCTGGCCTCCTTACTGGGTTATGCGGTGGTGTATACGGTCTGGCTGAAGCGGGCCACGCCGCAAAATATTGTGATTGGCGGTCTGGCGGGGGCCATGCCGCCACTGCTGGGCTGGACGGCGGTCAGTGGTGAGTTTCACGGTTATACGTTGTTGCTGGTGATGATTATCTTTACCTGGACGCCGCCGCACTTCTGGGCCCTGGCCATTCACCGGCGGGACGATTATGCCAAGGCCGATATTCCCATGTTGCCGGTCACTCACGGCATTGAGTTCACCAAAACCTGTGTGCTGCTCTATACCCTGCTGCTGACCCTGGTATGTCTGCTGCCCTGGGTGGTGGGCATGTCGGGGCCGGCCTATCTGCTGGGTTCGCTGGTGCTGAATCTGCGCTTTATGCAGTGGGCCTGGCGGCTCAAGTTTAGACCCGGGCCGCAAACCGCATTACAATGTTTCCGCTTTTCAATCAGTCACCTGATGTGGCTGTTTGTTCTTATTCTGGCGGATCACTGGATAGACTATGGCTAACACAAACAAGCTGATTTGGTTACTGGCGCTGACCCTGCTGGTGGCAGGCACGCTGAGCGGCATTGCCTGGTATAACAACCGGGCCAATACCCTGACAGAAGCCGTAGTGGTATACCCCGAGCCCCGGCCCCTGAGCAATATTGCGCTTACCGACGCCGACGGTCAGCCTTTTACCGAAACTCAGCTGCAGGATCACTGGAGCCTGGTGTTTGTGGGCTATACCTTTTGTCCGGATATCTGCCCGACTACCCTGTCGGATCTGTCCCGCATCTACCCCGAGCTGATGCAATTAAGTGACAAGGCTCAGGTTGTGTTTGTGTCGGCGGATCCCGAGCGGGATACGCCGGAGCGACTCAAAGCCTATACCGCCCATTTTAATTCGGCATTTATCGCTGCCACTGCCGAACACGATAAGCTGATGCCGGCGGTACAGCAGCTGGGGTTGATTTATGGCGTGCACGAGCGTGGCGAACAAGACTATCTGGTGGATCACTCCGCCTCTGTGTCTCTGGTTAACCCCAACGGCGAGCTGCATGCCTCGTTCCGCCCGGTATTTGATGAAGGCAGCGGCATTCCGCTGGTGGATGGCCAGCTGCTGCTGCAGGACTTTGAGCGTATTGTAAAACGCTGGCACGACTGATTTTTTACTGCGTAATAACGAGCTTTTCTTGACGACTTCTTTTCTGAATGCCCGCCGGCATGGCCAGGTGTTTGCCCTGGCCATGCCCATGGTGCTGTCCAATATTACCGTACCGTTGCTGGGGCTGGTTGATACCGTGGTTATCGGCCATCTGGAGCAGCCGTATTATCTGGGTGGCGTGGCGGTGGGTGCGGCCATTATCAGCCTGCTGTTTTTTCTGCTGGGCTTTCTGCGTATGTCTACCACCGGGCTTACTGCTCAGGCCTTTGGTGCCCGCCGGAAGCAGGAGCTGCTGGGCGTGCTGGTGCGTGCCCTGGTGCTGGCCTGGGGGCTGGCATTGGCGTTATTGTTGTTGCAGGTTCCCATTATCGAGCTGGCGTTCCGGCTGGCGGGTGCCAGCGCCGAGGTAGAAACCTATGGCCGGCAATATGTGAGTGTGCGCATCTGGAGCGCGCCGGCGGCGCTCACCAACCTAGTGCTGCTGGGCTGGCTGCTGGGCAATCAGAATGCCAGAGCGCCCATGTGGCTGCTGATCCTCGGTAACGGGGCCAATATAGTACTGGATATCTGGTTTGTGGTGGGGCTGGGCTGGCAGGTCAAAGGAGCCGCTGCCGCCTCTGTGCTGGCGGACTATGCCGCCATGGCACTGGGTGCCTGGCTGGTGTGGCGCACCCTCAAGCGTCGCGACACAGTGCCGGCTCCGGGCTTTTGGCAAAACGCTCTGAGTATTGATGCCTTTCGCCGGTTGCTGGGGCTGAACCGGGATATTTTTATTCGTGCGCTCTGCCTGCAGCTGACCTTTGTGTTTATGACCTTTCAGGGTGCCCGGCTGGGCGATGCGGTGGTGGCTGCCAATGCGGTGCTGATGAATTTTCTGATGTTTATCTCCTACGGCATGGACGGTTTTGCCTACGCCGCCGAAGCCATGGTGGGCAAGGCCATTGGCCGGGGCAGCCGGCGGCACTTTCGGCTGGCCTGCGGCCTTAATCTGTTCTGGGGCCTGCTTGTGGCGGTGCTGTTTACCCTGGTGTTCTGGCTGGCGGGCAAGCCGCTGGTTGGGCAAATCACCAGCATTGAGTCGGTACAACAACAGGCCTATGGCTTTCTGCCCTGGCTGGTGGCCATGCCGCTGGTGTCCTGCTGGTGCTTTGTGCTGGACGGTATTTTTATTGGAGCCACTCAGGGCCGGGCCATGCGCAATATGATGCTGGTGTCCACTTTGGGGGTATTCTTTCCGGTGTGGTGGCTGAGTCAGAGTCTAGGCAATCATGCCCTCTGGCTGGCCATGTTGTGTTTTATGGCAGCCCGGGGTCTGACCCTGGGCTGGGCCTGGTGGCAACTGGACCAGCGCCGCGCTTTTGTGCCCGACGGGCTGCCCGCAAAGAGATAATACATGTTTGACATTGCTTTGTATGAGCCGGAGATTGCACCCAATACCGGCAATATTATGCGCCTGGTGCGCAATAACGGCTGCCGGCTACATCTGATAGAGCCGTTGGGATTCAGCCTGGATGAGAAACGACTGCGCCGGGCCGGGCTGGATTACACCGATTATGGCCAAATCACCCTGCACAAAGACTATGCCGCCTTTGTGCAGGCCATGGCTGGCCGGCGCATTTTTGCCTGCACCACCAAGGGCAGCCGCCATCATCATGAGGCAAGCTATCAGCCCGGTGATGTACTGCTGTTTGGCCCCGAGACCCGGGGGCTGCCTGTTGAGGTGCTGGCCAGCATTGAGCTGGATTGTCGCATTCGCATTCCCATGCAGCCCGACAGCCGCAGCCTGAATTTGTCCAACGCGGTGGCGGTGATCAGCTACGAGGCCTGGCGGCAACATGACTTTGCGGGGGCGCTCGACTTATGACTCAGTCTTATTCCCGTCTGGTCACCACGGCGGCACTGGCAGCCACTCTGGTTGCCGGACTTTTAATTATTGCCAAGCTGGGAGCCTGGTTTTATACCGGCTCCGCCAGCATGCTGGCTTCTCTTACCGATTCATTGCTGGATATCAGTGCTTCTCTGGTGAACCTGATGGCCATTCGCTATGCCCTTGTTCCTGCAGATGAAGATCACCGTTTTGGTCATGGCAAGGCAGAGTCGCTGGCGGGTCTTGCCCAGTCTGCTTTTATCAGTGGCTCGGCAGTATTTCTGATTATTAATGGTATTTCCCGGTTACTGAATACTCAGGTGGTGGAGCGGCCGCAAGCCGGTATCTGGGTGATGGTATTTTCGCTGGTGCTGACCCTGGCGCTGATCAGCTTTCAGCAGTATGTGATTAAACGGACTCAGTCGGTGGCTATCAAGGCGGACCAGCTGCACTATCGTTCTGATATTTTACTAAATGTGGCTGTGTTGGCGGCCATTGTATTGTCCTGGCTGGGCTGGCACTGGGCCGACGGATTGTTTGCCGTGCTGATTGGCGGCCATATTTTGTATGGTGCCTTGAAAATTGGCTATGATTCCGCGCAAATGTTGCTCGACAGACGGTTGCCCGATGAAGAGCAAAAGCGCATTATGGAATGCTGTCTGGCAGTGAAAGGGGTGCGGGGGCTACATGATCTGCGCACTCGGCGTTCTGGCCCGACCCGATTTATTCAGCTTCACCTGGAGCTTGATGATCAGCTTCCTCTGGTACATGCTCACCGCATTGCCGACATCGCCGAGCAAGCGTTGCGTGAGCTGTTTCCTGACGCCGATATCATTATCCACATGGATCCTGTTTCGGTAGTACCTTTCGACAAGCGGCTCGAAAGCGAGTGAACATACATTTTAAAAACAAGGTTTTACCCATGGAAGACGGCATTCAATCCAGAACCTGGTTGCGTATTCGTGAAGAAGCTCAGCGCATGATCGCGGAAGAGCCCATGCTGGGCAGCTTTTTTCACTCCACCATTCTGAACCACGATACCCTTAAATGCTCCCTGAGTTTTATTCTGGCCAACAAGCTGGACAGCAACGTGATGCCAGCTATTTGTCTGCGGGAAATTATCGAGGGAGCACTGGATGAAGAGCCTGCCATTCTGGATACGATAGCCGCCGATATTTGTGCAGTACAGGAGCGGGATCCGGCAGTGGATTTGTTTTCTACCCCGTTGTTGTATCTGAAAGGCTTTCACGCCCTGCAGGGCTACCGGGTAGCCAACTGGCTGTGGCATCATCATCGCCGCGCGCTGGCCACCTACCTGCAGAATCAGATTTCAGTGGTATTTGGCGTGGATGTACATCCGGCAGCACGCATCGGCAAGGGTATTATGTTTGACCATGCCACCGGCATAGTGGTGGGAGAGACAGCAGTAATAGAAGACGATGTGTCCATTTTGCAGAGTGTGACTCTGGGTGGCACCGGTAAGGAAGGCGGCGATCGCCATCCCAAGATCCGTGAAGGGGTCATGATTGGTGCCGGTGCTAAAATTCTGGGCAATATTGAAGTGGGTAAAGGGGCCAAAATTGGTGCCGGCAGTGTAGTGCTGGATCCGGTTCCTGCTCACACCACGGTAGCCGGTGTGCCGGCCAGGGTGGTAGGCCGGCCCGGTTCAGACAAGCCTTCTTTTGATATGAGTCAGAATATCTGACGCCAACAGGCAGATTTTTGCGCCAATTGCGCTTGTGCTTCATATGGCATCTTGTTGTCATCCTGAGGCCAAGGTATGCTCGACGGTGTGTGGCCCGATGGCCGGTAAACGTGAATTACAGGGGTTAGAACATGTCTTTTGATGTACTGGAAAAGCTGGAAGCCAAAATCCAGACGGCGGTGGATACCATTTCTTTGCTGCAGATGGAAGTGGACGAGCTGAAAGAGCAGAACGGCAAGCTGGGCGACGAAAACCAGCAGCTGCGTCAGCAGCAGCAAGCCTGGCAAGAGCGCCTGCAGGCACTGCTGGGCAAAATTGACCAGGTAGAAGAAAGCGTCTGATCACCGCTGTTTTCTGTAAAAACGCCGGCTTAAAGCCGGCGTTTTATCATCAGAACAGTATTACTCGATATCGAGGGCTTCCGGCGAGAGAATAATACCTGTGGTGTCGGCGTAGAGATGATCTTCCGGTAAAAAGGTCACGCCGCCAAAGTTGACCGGCACATCCAGTTCACCCATGTTGTTATCGTCGGCGCTCACCGGAATGGACGCCAGTGCCTGAATGCCGATATCGGTTTCTTCCAGCGCATCCACCTCACGTACGCAGCCATAGCAGACAATCCCTTCCCAGCCATTTTCTGCTGCTGTTTCAGCAATGTCCGCATCGATCAATGCACGACGCAGCGAGCCGCCACCGTCGATCAGCAATACACGGCCCACACCGTTCTGCTTTACTGTCTCAAGGATTAAACCGTTAGACTCAAAGCATTTGACGGTCGACACCAGACCGCCAAAAGAGTTACGTCCGCCAAAAGTGGAAAACATGGGTTCAACCACATCGACCATATCAATGTAGGTATCACACAGTTCAGAAGTATTGTATTCCATGGATTCTGCCACGCCTGAAGACAAGATAACCTCAGTATAAAGAGGCGGGAGCGGTTTTCAATCACAATGATGTGACCGCTCCCGTAAACAGCAGATATCAGAGAATAAAGCGGCTCAGATCTTCGTCTTCCACCAGATTCTTCAAATAACGATCTACATAGTCCGCATCTACGGTAATGGTTTCACCGGATTTGTCTGAAGCTTCAAATGAAAGCTCATCCAGCAGGCGTTCCATCACGGTATGCAGCCGGCGGGCACCGATATTTTCGGTGGTTTCGTTCACCCGCCAGGCGGCGTCAGCCAGACGACGAATGCCATCGTCGGTGAATTCGACGTTTACATTTTCGGTGGCCAGCAGTGCCTTGTACTGCTCGGTGAGTGAAGCACTGGGCTCGGTAAGAATACGTTCAAAGTCTTCTGCGGTGAGTGAGCTCAGCTCAACCCGAATGGGCAGACGGCCCTGCAGCTCGGGGATCAAATCCGACGGGCGGGCAACCTGAAAGGCACCGGAAGCGATAAACAGCATGTGGTCAGTACGTACCATACCGTGCTTGGTGTTCACGCTGCTGCCTTCAATCAGTGGCAGTAAATCGCGCTGTACGCCTTCGCGGGATACATCCGGGCCCGAGCTTTCGCCACGTTTACAGATTTTGTCGAACTCATCGATAAAGACGATGCCGTGGTTTTCCACTGCATGAATGGCCTGCTCTTTCAGCTCTTCCGGATTCACCAGCTTGGCGGCTTCTTCTTCCACCAGCAGCTTGAAGGCTTCTTTTATCTTCATTTTGCGCTGTTTGCTGGTGTTGCCTGCCAGATTCTGGAACATGCCCTGCAGCTGGTTGGTCATTTCTTCCATGCCGGGAGGAGCCATGATCTCCACCCCCATCTGCGGTGCAGCTACATTGATTTCGATTTCCTTGTCATCGAGCTGACCTTCCCGCAGTTTTTTGCGGAACAGCTGGCGGCTGCCGCTGTTGTCGGCCTTTTCTTCTTCACCCCAGGTGTTGCGGGGGTTGGGCAGCAGGGCATCAAGCACCCGTTCCTCGGCCGCTTCTTCGGCACGATGGCGATGTTTTTCTACCTGTTGTTCGCGCACCATCTTCATGGCGATATCGGTCAGATCGCGAATAATAGAGTCTACTTCTTTACCTACATAGCCAACTTCGGTGAACTTGGTCGCTTCTACCTTGATAAAGGGCGCATTGGCCAGTTTGGCCAGACGGCGGGCAATTTCGGTTTTGCCCACGCCGGTAGGGCCTATCATCAGAATGTTTTTGGGAGTCACTTCCTGACGCAGTTCGGGCTCAAGCTGCATACGACGCCAGCGGTTGCGCAGGGCAATGGCTACGGCGCGTTTGGCTTCACTCTGGCCAACAATAAAACGGTCCAGCTCGTGAACAATTTCTCTCGGGGTCATTTCAGACATAATTCAATCCTGTTGCAATGGACCGTTACTGGCCGTAGTCGAGTTCTTCAATAGTCTGGTTGCCGTTGGTGTACACGCACACATCGCCGGCAATGGTGAGTGCTTTTTCCACTATGTCCCGGGCATCCATATCGGTATTTTCCAGCAGGGCGCGTGCCGCCGACTGAGCGTAGGGACCGCCGGAGCCGATAGCGATCAGATCCTGCTCGGGCTGTACCACGTCGCCGTTACCGGTAATGATAAAGGAGTGCTTGTCGTCAGCGACCGCCAGCAGGGCTTCCAGCCGGCGCAGAGCGCGGTCGGTCCGCCAGTCTTTGGCCAATGCCACGGCAGCACGCTCCAGATTGCCCTGGTGAGCCTGCAGCTTGGCCTCAAAGCGTTCCAGCAGGGTAAAGGCGTCGGCGGTGCCACCGGCAAAACCGGCCAGTACCTTGCCGTTGTGCAGCCGGTGTACCTTGCGGGCGTTGCCTTTCATTACGGTATTACCAAGAGAAACCTGGCCGTCGCCACCGATAACTACCTTGCCGTTACGGCGAACTGAAACGATTGTTGTCACTGTGAACCTCACTTGACGGTGTTGCCGGCCGGACCGGCGAGAATGTCATGTTCACGAAGATGGGGGCGGGCAGGAAAAACTTCAACCCTGCAGGCGCACTCTTGGGTTGAAGTTGTTTCAGGCAGATCGCTGCGAGACCGCGACTATGATTAGCCCTGCAACAGTATGCAGCCGGTGTTGATGCTGCTCATTTTATGCTTGGCCTGGTCGGCCTTGCGCTTGCTCTCATAGGGACCCATCACCACCCGGTACCAGACACCATTGCTGCCCTCGCTGCGTTTGACTTCCGAGCTGAGACCCTGAAAGGCAATGCGGGCCTTGAGCTGCTCAGCCTGAGCAGAAGAGCGGAATGATCCGCACTGCATGTAATAGATTTTGTCTGGTGCCGCTTCGGGCTTTTTACGTGCTTCTGCGGGTTTGGCCGGGCTGACCACGATTTCCTTGTTTTCCAGTTGCTCTATGTAGCGCCATTTTTCTACTGGTTTTTGATCGATGGGATCCACCTTTTTGGCCGGAGCCTGCGGTGGTTGCTGAGTGGCAGCCGGCGTGGCTGACGGTGAGGTGCCGGCAGAGCCTTTAATCAGAAAAATGATATAGCCCATTCCCCCCAGCAATATCAGAGCAAATATAATGGCCAGCCAGGGAATACTGCGCTCTGGCGCACGACCACGGCTGTTGCCGGTGCGCTTGCTATTACCGCCCTTTTTCTTGGGCGGGCTGCGGCGAACATAATCCCTGGCCATGGCTTACATCCGCTCCAGAGTATCGATGCCCAGCAGGGACAGACCCTGTTGCAGTACCTTGGCGGTGGCGGCGCACAGGCGCAGACGGCTGGCCCGCGCCTCGGCCGGCACGCCCTCCTTATTGATGGGGCAGGCTTCGTAGAAGCTCATAAAGGCACCGGACAGCTCATACAGGTAGAGGCACAGCAGGTGTGGCATACCCTTGTCGGCCACCGACCTGACGGTATCGTTGAACTGCACCAGCTTCTGGGCCAGAGCTTCTTCTGCCGGAGCGTCAATGATGACGTTACCGGTCAGCGCATCGGCACTGACGCCGGCCTTGCGGAAGATGGACTGCACCCGGGTGTAGGCATATTGCAGGTAGGGAGCGGTATTGCCCTCAAACGACAGCATGTTGTCCCAGTCAAAGATATAGTCGGTGGTGCGGCTCTTGGACAGATCGGCATATTTCACCGCAGCCATGGCTACCCGGCTGGCAACCTGAGCTTTTTCTTCGGCGCTGAGATCGGTGTTTTTCTGCTCCAGCAGGGCGGCGGCGCGCTCTTCTGCCTCATCCAGCAAATCTACCAGCTTGATGGTGCCGCCGGAGCGGGTCTTGAACGGACGACCGTCCTTGCCCAGCATCATGCCAAAAGCGTGGTGCTCCAGGCTCATGGAATCGGGAATGTAGCCGGCCTTGCGCACTATGGTCCAGGCCTGCATCAGATGCTGGTGCTGACGGGAGTCGATAAAATACAGGGCACGATCGGCACCCAGCTGCTCATAGCGGTACTTGGCACAGGCAATGTCGGTGGTGGTGTAAAGGAAACCGCCGTCCTTCTTGCGTACTATCACGCCCATGGGGTCGCCGTCTTTGTTCTTGTACTCGTCGAGGTACACCACCAGAGCACCTTCGTCTTCCACCGCCAGGCCTTGTTGCTGCAGATCGGCAACAATGTCGTTGAGCATGGGGTTATACATGCTTTCGCCCATCACATTGGCGGGGGTCAATGATACACCCAGGCGGTCGTATACTTCCTGGTTGTGCTTCAGGGTCACGTCTACCAGCTTTTGCCACATGTTCAGGCAGTATTCATCGCCACCCTGCAGCTTCACCACATAGTTGCGGGCGCGCTCGGCAAAGTCAGCATCGTTGTCATATTGCTGTTTGGATTCCCGGTAAAATTGCTCCAGATCAGACAGACCGGAAGACAGCACGTCCGGGTTTTCCTGCTCCAGCTTTTCCAGATAGGCAATCAGCATGCCGAACTGGGTGCCCCAGTCACCAATGTGATTGGCGCGAATCACTTTATGGCCAAGAAATTCCAGAGTGCGCACCACGGCGTCACCGATAATGGTAGAGCGCAGATGGCCCACGTGCATTTCCTTGGCCACGTTGGGGGCTGAATAATCCACCACCACGGTTTGCGGCTGCTCGGCGGCGGGCACATTGGCACGTTCATCAGCCACCATGGCGTCTATCTGGCCAGCCAGCCAGTTGCTGTCGAGAAAGAAATTGATAAAGCCGGGGCCGGCCAGCTCGGTTTTGGCGACCAGCTCTGAAGCGGGCAGGTTGTCGACCAGCAGCTGGGCCAGGGCGCGGGGGTTCTGTTTGGCCGGTTTGGCCAGCAACAGCGCCAGGTTGGTGGCCAGATCGCCATGGGCCTTGTCTTTGGTGCGGTCTACCTGGATGCGTGGCTCCAGCTCGGCAGGCAGCTTGCCCTGTTGTTTGAGAGTAGAGACCGTCTGCTCAAGCAGCGCTTGAATATGTTCTTTCATTATCAGTTCACCAAAGTTTGAGACAAGGTCGAGCAAAACCCGAGGGGCGTAAATTCTACTCATAACCGGCTTCAAAAACTACCTTGCCGGGGCGACAGGCGTTTGAGTGAAAGCCGGTATTTCATGCACAGGTCATTTTAGAGACAAGAAAAAAGGTGTTTACTGCTTTATATCCCGGTAAGTAACCAAGGAGTCGTCCATGAAACTGGCATTACTTCCTCTTACCCTGCACTTATTACCCGAAGGCAGAGTGCCCTTGCGGATTTTTGAGCCCAGATATGTACGCATGATTGCTGAGGCAGAAAAGGACGATCGCGGCTTTGGCATCGGCATGCTTGAAGATGCGGACGAAACCGGAAAGGGCGACTTGTATATGCTGGGTGCCAGGGTAAAAATCGTGGACTTTTATACGCTTGAAGACGGCATGCTGGGCATTACCGTAGAAGCCACAGAGCGCTTTCGCATTCGCGAGCTGGCAGAGGAGCAGGATGGTCTGTTGCAGGCTGAGGTAGAATTGCTGGATAACTGGCGCTCCTGTGCATTGTCGCCGGTAGAGCAGATTTTGTCCGACAAACTGCAGGAAGTGTTTGAGGAATATCCTGAACTGGCCGCGCTGCACCCCGAGCCGCGCTGGCAGGATGCCGCCTGGCTCACTCAGCGCTGGCTGGAAGTGCTGCCTATCAAGAATGATTATATTCAAATGCTGATGGGGGAGCCCAGCTGCCACCGGGCGCTGACCTTTCTGTTATCCATGATCCGCCCCGACGACGCGCGGCCCGATCAGCAGCACTGAGCCCGGCCTCACCACAGCTCCTGCGGATCAATATCCAGTGACCACCTTACCTTGCGTGCTGCCGGCAGGCTGTCGGCAATGGCCAGTGCATGGCGGCAGGCGCTGGCCAGCTCCCGCCGGCTGTTTGCCTGCAGCAGCATCTGATAACGGTACTGGCCGGCCTTGCGTTCCATGCGCGCACTGAAAGGCCCCAGACACAGCACGGAGGCGGGCAGGGCCGGGGCCAGCTGTTGAGCCAGCGGTACCAGGAACTCCCGGCAGGCCTCGCTCTGAGTGGCCTGGCAGCGAAACAGTGCCTGATAGCTGTAGGGCGGCAGTCCGGCCTGACGGCGCTCTTCCAGCGCGGTGTGGGCAAAATGCCGGTATCCCTGATTTGCCAGATCCTGCAGCAGGGCATGATCCGGATGATGGGTCTGCAGCACCACCCGGCCCGGTTTGCTGGCACGGCCGGCGCGGCCGGCCACCTGAATATACAGCTGAGCCAGACGCTCGGCGGCACGAAAATCACCGGCAAACAGGGCACCGTCCACATCCAGCATGGCCACCAGAGTCACATCGGGAAAATGGTGTCCTTTAGCCAGCATTTGCGTGCCAAGCAAAATCTGGTATTTGCCGGCGCGAATGCCTTCCAGGTGCTGCTCAAAACTGCCCTTGCGGCGCGTGTTGTCCCGGTCGATACGAATGACGTTGTACTGAGGAAACAGCATGGCCAGCGCCTGCTCCACCTGCTCGGTGCCCAGGCCGGTGCCCACCAGCTTGCTGCTGCCACATTGCGGACACTGGGGTGGACGAGGGCGCTGATGGTCGCAATGATGGCAGTGCAGCCGGTTGCCGTTTTTGTGCCAGGTGTAATGAGCATCGCAGCGCTCGCAGTCTGCCAGCCAGCCGCAGTCGTGGCACAGCAGCACAGGCGCATAGCCCCGGCGGTTAAGAAACAGCATGACCTGATTGCCTTTGCCGAGCTCTTCCGCCATCAGCTGCTGCAGCTGGGGCGACAGCCCGGCCTCCAGCTGTACATGGCGGCTGTCCAGCAGCAAATGCTCGGCCACAGTGGCGGTACCCGGCCGCTGGCTGAGAGTAAGCAGCTGGTATTTGCCGGCAGCGGCATTGTGCAGACTTTCAAAACTGGGCGTGGCCGAACCCAGCAGAATGGGAATATTCAGCTGATGAGCGCGCAACAGCGCCAGATCCCGTGCATGATAGCGAAAGCCGTCCTGTTGTTTGAAAGAGCTGTCGTGCTCTTCATCGATAATAATCAGGCCAAGCTGGTCAAAGGGCGTCAGCAATGCGGAGCGGGTACCAATCACAATGGCGGCACTGCCATCCTGGCAGGCCAGCCAGGCGTCGAGCCGTTCCCGCTCGTTCATGGCCGAGTGCAGGGTGCATACCGGCAGAGGAAACCGGCGCTGAAAGCGGGCTATGGTCTGGGGCGTTAGGCCGATTTCCGGCACCATGACCAATACTTGTTTGCCTGCTTTTAATACCGGTTCCATGGCCTGCAGGTAGACTTCGGTCTTGCCTGAGCCGGTAATGCCTTCCAGCAAAAAGGGGCTGAAACGGTTTGCCTGCTGCAGCACGCTTACCGCCAGCGCCTGCTCTGTGGTCAGCCTGGGTTTGACGTCTTCATTAATGGTGACCTTGCCGCGCCAGTGGGTGCGGGCAGGCAGACTTTCCCGCTTTTCTGCCAGCCCTTTTTTGGCCAGGGCATTAAGCGTGGCGGAAGTCACGCCCCGGGCCGCCAGCTCTCCCGGGGTCATGGGAGTGTGTTGCAGCAGCTCATAAGCTTCACGCTGTTTTATTGCCCGGTTCAGGCTGCTGTTATCGCCTTCCAGTGCATGCCAGCTTTCCACCGGCCGGTAACCGGCCTCTTCACCTTTGCGCAGCAGGGTAGGCAGGGCCTGAAAATACACTTCTCCCGGCGGGTGCAGGTAATATTGTGTCGCCCAGGCCAGCAGTTTGCGGTCTGCCTCATTCAGTACAGGCGTGTTGTCGATAACAGCGGTTACCGGCTTAATGCGGGCCGGATCCAGTTCCGTGGTTTGCGGATGACTCAGCACCAGACCCACCAGAGTGCGATTACCAAAAGGCACGCGTACCCGGCAACCTGCTTCGGGCAAAGGCTGCGAACACAGATAATCGAACTCCCGGCGCAGGGGGACGGGCAGTACCACCCGAATCAGAGCCTGTTGTGCCGAAGGCGACATTGCTGATTTTTTCATCCGCATTTTCCTTGCCTGAAAAAAGGCGATCCTATATTATTCGCACCCTTCACAAAACGTGTAACTCTCGTGTGGTGTCTGGCTCAGGATCAGATAGCGACACGGCCTACTGACAGAGGTTGTCCATGAAACAAGGTATCCACCCGGAATACAAAGAAATTGTTGCCAAATGTTCTTGTGGTAATGAGATCAAGACCCGCTCCACCCTGGGCCATGATCTGAACCTGGACGTTTGCTCCTCTTGCCATCCTTTCTTTACCGGCAAGCAGAAAATTCTTGATACCGGCGGCCGTGTTGATCGCTTCAACAAGCGTTTCGGCGTGCTGGGCAGCAAAAAATAAGTTGCTGCACCGGTCTCAAAAAAGCGCCTGCGGGCGCTTTTTTGTTGCCTGTTATTTGCCTTGTAGCCCCATTTCCACCATGGTTAATCAGACTTGCCTGCCTGTGGTGTGCTGCCATGCTGGTTCCTGCCCTATTTTTTCTGCTTTTATTACCCTTTGGCCTTCAGGCCTCCTGCCCGCAATTCTCCAAGTATGAAACTGCAAATGTTAAAAAAGTAATAGACGGAGATACTGTATATCTTGCAGATGGCCGGCGTATTCGTCTGGTGGGAATAGACACACCGGAATTATACAAAAACGGGCGTCTGGCACCTGAGCCCGGTGCAGAGAAAGCACATCGATGGCTGAGTAATAAATTACCAGAAAAGAGTCAAATGAAACTGGTTTTTGCAGTAAAAAGGCGTGATGATTACGGTCGCCTTTTGGCTTATCCACTGACAAATAGCGGACAATTGCTGGTAAAAAGCATGCTGGCAGCCGGATTGGGTGAGTTGATGCTGTTTGAGCCCAACCACAAATACTGGCGCTGTCTCTTGGCGGCCGAGCAACAAGCCCGCCGGCATAACCGTGGCATCTGGTCACGAGCCTTGCCGGCAACGCCTGTAAACCGTCGTTGGCAGCATTTGCTGGTTACGGTGCAAAGTGTGCACGTTCGCCATGACAAGATAACACTGATCAGTCGTAGCGGATTAACGCTGCATTCAGGCAGGCGGCTGCCGGCCATATGGCGCGGTCAGCTGGCCCGGTTAACCCCCGGAGACCGGCTTTTTGTGAGGGGCGAACCGCGCAAACAGAAGGCCGGCTGGCAACTGTGGCTTAACCAGCCCTGGCAGTTTTACCGAGAAAAATAAGTGGATCAGACTGGGCAAGGTGAAAAAAGTTGATTAATATCACATTGTATAAACATTGTGATAAACTTGTTCACAGTGTAATCAAACAAATGTCTACAATCGCATCAGGGTACTCGCAAAATGACCGACTTCCGTCAAAAAGCGCTCGACTATCATGCTTTCCCCAAGCCGGGCAAAATCTCCGTTGAAATCAGCAAGCCGGCGGAAACCGCCAAAGATCTGGCCCTGGCTTACAGCCCGGGTGTGGCCGAGCCGGTGCGCGAAATCGCTGCCGATCCGGAAAATGCCTACAAGTACACTGCCAAAGGCAACCTGGTAGCGGTTATCTCTAACGGTACTGCCATTCTGGGTCTGGGCAACCTGGGCCCGCTGGCTTCCAAGCCGGTAATGGAAGGCAAGGCGCTGCTGTTCAAACGTTTCGCCGGCCTCGACTCCGTGGATATCGAAGTCAAGCATCGCACCACCGAAGAATTTATTCAGACCGTTGAAGCCATCGCTGATACCTTTGGCGGCATCAACCTGGAAGACATCAAGGCACCTGAATGCTTTGAAATTGAAAAAGAGCTGATCGAGCGCTGTAATGTGCCCGTATTCCATGACGACCAGCACGGCACCGCCATTGTTACTGCTGCGGGTCTGATCAACTCGCTGGAAGTGCAGGGTAAGGACATTGCCGATGCGCACATCGTATGTATGGGTGCCGGTGCTGCCGCCGTTGCCTGTATGGAGCTGCTGATCAAGTGCGGCGCTCAGCGTGAAAACATCTACATGCTGGACCGCAACGGCGTTATTCACACTCGTCGTGACGATCTGAACGAGTACAAGGCGCTGTTTGCCAACAACACCGACAAGCGTACTCTGGAAGACGTGATCACCGACGCCGACGTATTTGTAGGCGTGTCCGGCCCCGACGTACTGCCGGCTGAAGCCGTCAAGCTGATGGCTCCGAATCCGGTTATCTTCGCCTGCTCCAACCCGGATCCGGAAATCAAGCCCGAGCTGGCTCACGCCACTCGTCAGGATCTGGTGATGGGTACCGGTCGTTCCGACTTCCCTAACCAGGTGAACAACGTGCTGTGCTTCCCCTTCATCTTCCGCGGTGCTCTGGACGTGCGTGCCACCCGGATCAACGACGAGATGAAAGTGGCTGCCGTAGACGCCATTCGCTCTCTGGCCAAAGAGCCGGTACCTCAGGAAGTGCTGACTGCTTCCGGTTACGACTCTCTGGAATTCGGTAAAGACTATGTGATTCCGAAGCCGATGGATCCGCGCCTGCTGCCTCGTGTAGCCCGCGCTGTGGCCGTGGCCGCCGTGGAATCCGGCGTGGCTCGCATCGCCCTGCCGGAAAACTACATGCTGGACTGAGCCTCAGTCTAAGCAGCAAAAAGGGGAGCTTCGGCTCCCCTTTTTTGTTTGCCCAGCGAAGCTGGCAAACCCGTCAGGTTGAAAGAAACCTGAATCACCCTGACTGAGGGGAAGATAATCCGAATGGCAAGGGCGCTGCGGGCCAACGGCAGGGTCTGAAGGAAGCCATAGGAAGTCAG
>NZ_JAWJBK010000034.1:0-1019 GCF_032842915.1 Oceanimonas sp. CAM02 | reverse complement strand
AATATCGGTTTTACCCGACCCTCGAACAAATTGAGCTGTTGGCTCAGACCTTCGGTTGTGTGCGTTTTGTCTATAACGCGATACTGCGCTGGCGTACCGATGCTTTTTATCAGCGTCAGGAAAAAATCGGCTACGTTGGTGTTAACGCCCGACTGACCGAACTCAAGAAAGATCCTGAGCTGGCGTTTCTGTCTGAGGTGTCGTGTGTGCCCTTGCAGCAATGCCTGCGCCACCAGCAAACTGCCTTCAAAAACTTCTTTGAAGGCCGCGCCAAGTATCCGGCATTCAAGAGTAAACGCCACCGCCAGTCGGCGGAGTTCACCCGCTCGGCCTTCAAATACCGGAACGGCAAGCTGTACCTGGCCAAGAGCAAAACCCCGCTGAA
This sequence comes from Oceanimonas sp. CAM02, assembly GCF_032842915.1. Lineage (NCBI taxonomy): Bacteria > Pseudomonadati > Pseudomonadota > Gammaproteobacteria > Aeromonadales > Aeromonadaceae > Oceanimonas > Oceanimonas sp. CAM02. Next base: position 634 of record NZ_JAWJBK010000034.1, on the reverse strand, counting down.
TATTCGCTGGAGCCGTGAACTGCCCGGCGAGCCCAGTACCGTCACCGTTTCCAAGGACTCGGCAGGCCGTTACTTTGTGAGCTGCCTGTGTGAGTTCGCGCCCAGTAAACTGCCGGTGACACCCAACATGACCGGCATTGACCTGGGCCTGACAGATCTGTTTATCACCGACCAGGGTGAACGGGTCGGTAATCCCCGCCATACTGCGAAATACGCCGCCAGACTGGCCAAGGCACAGCGCCGACTGAGCAAGAAAAAGCTCGGCTCGGCTAATTGCGCCAAGGCCCGCCAGAAGGTGGCGAAACTTCACGCTAAAATCTCCGATTGCCGACAGGACAACTTGCACAAGCTGTCCCGCAGACTGATTAACGAGAACCAAGTAGTCTGCGTTGAATCCCTGACAGTGAAAAACATGATGCGCAACCCGAAACTGAGCAAAGCCATTGCCGACGCCGGCTGGGGCGAGTTCGTGCGCCAGTTGGCGTACAAGGCAGAATGGGCCGGTCGCTCACTGGTCGCCATTGACCAGTGGTTCCCCAGCTCCAAGCGTTGTTCGGGTTGCGGGCACACGTTATCGTCGCTGCCGTTGTCGGTCAGAAAATGGGACTGCCCCGAATGTGGTGCATACCATGAC
>NZ_JAWJBK010000033.1:0-182645 GCF_032842915.1 Oceanimonas sp. CAM02 | reverse complement strand
ATTAACGCCGCGACCAACATTAAAGCCGTCGGGCTGGCGGTGTTAGCCCTTGGAGAGAATGTAAGCGGCATGGGGCCAGTCTCCGTGTCCGGTTCTCGGTGAATTGGGAATCCCCTTCCTTTAGGGAGGGGAGCAGTCAATTGGATGCACCTAAGCAAAAAAATATTTTGTACTAGCGCTGCAGGCTTTCCAGCAAGCCGCTGCGCCGCTCAACACGGCGGGCAATAGCCTGTTCAAATACGTTCCGGCCCGGCTCCAGCAAGGTAAAATGCTGGCTGGCCCGGGTAATGCCGGTATAAAGCAGCTCCTTGGTCAGCACCGGATTCAGCGCCTCGGGCAGGATCAGCGCCGTATGTTCAAACTCCGAGCCCTGAGACTTGTGTACTGTCATGGCAAACACGGTTTCCACCTCGCTCAGCCGGCTTGGCAGCACAAAACGCAGCTCGTTACTGCCGTCGTTGCGGGCAAACGCTACCCTGAGCACGGCGCGACCGTCTTGTTCCGGCAGCCGCAGAGCAATGCCGATGTCGCCGTTCATCAGCCCCAGGCTGTAATCATTGCGGGTCACCAGTACGGGCCGGCCTTCATACCAACCTTCAGCAGCGCTGAGCAGACCGCGCCGGTGCAACAGACCGGCAATGCGCAGGTTCAGCCCTTCCACCCCCCAGGGGCCGCGGCGCACCGCACACAAAAGGCGAAAACGATCAAAGGCCGTCAGCACACTGTCGGCCCAGTCATGCCAGGCGTTATCATCAAAGGCGGTATTCACGGCCGGGCGTGTGTTGTTCAATACTTCCAGATAATGGCCGTAGCCCAGCGCCTTACCTCTGCCACCATAAAGCAAACGGTTCAGGCTGCTGTCCTGCTCGCCCTTCATGCGTACCGAGGCAATATCGTCATACTGGCCCAGCAAGGCCCGGGCCAGCGTCGCCTGCTGGCTGTTTACTGCCTCCGCCAGCCGGCCAATGCCGGAGCCACCGGCAAAGCGGCGGGAATAGCGCAACATCAGCACCCGCTGGGCCAGCGCGTGGCGCTCTGAATCTCCGGCCAGCAGTGACGGATGAGCCACCTGTTCACCACTGACCGCTTCCAGCCAGGCTTTGCGCTCCGGAGTATAGAGTCCCTGTTCGGCCTGACTGCACAAATCTCCCAACAGCGCCCCCGCTTCCACTGAAGCCAGCTGATCCTTGTCTCCCAGCAACAACAGACGGGCATGCGCCGGCAGGGCCATCAGCAGGCTGTGCATCATTTCCAGGTCAATCATGGACGCCTCATCCACCACCAGCACATCCAGCGGCAGCGGATTCCCTCCATGATGACGAAAATGCCGGCTGCCAGGCACACTGCCCAGCAGGCGATGCAGGGTGCTCACTTCCGTGGGAATATGAGCGCGTACCGTTTCATTCACCGGCAGCCTGACTACCTGATTACCAATAGACTCGGTCAGCCGGGCCGCCGCCTTGCCGGTGGGTGCCGCCAGCCTGATGCGCAACGGCTGGCTGGCGGTGCCCTGCAACAACGCCAGCAGCCGCACCACAGTGGTGGTTTTGCCGGTACCGGGGCCGCCGGTGATCAGGGTAAAACCACTGCTGGCAGCCAGGGCACAGGCCAGCTTCTGCCAGTCGGTCTGGCGCTCGCCATTAATTCTGAGCGGCTCGGGAAACAGCCGCTCAAGCCAGACGGGCAGATCATCGGGCACGTCCCTGTCATCTCGAATACGGGCCGCCAGCACTTCAGCAACTCCCTGCTCATAACTCCAGTAGCGGCGCAGATAAAGCCGTTCACCACTGAGCACCAGCGGTCGCTCCGCTTCTCCCTTGGCCGCTATCAGCGGACTTTGTGCCAGCGCCTGCTGCCAGTCACTCAGGGTCAGTCCGGCCAGCCACAAAGACGGCAGCCAGGCATCCGCCAGACCTTCTTCTCCTTCCGGTGGCAACGACAGGGCAAAGTCCGGCTCGGCCAGGGTGGCCGCCAGGTCCAGACACACATGGCCATGACCAAGCTGGTGGCTGGCCAGTGCCGCCGCCAGCAGGACACGCGGATCTGCGCCTGGCACCTGCTCAGCCAGAAAGCCCGCCAGGGCGCTGTCCAGGGATCTGAGCCAGCCAAGCCCCACCCACTGCTCCAGCAGGGACTGCAGCTCCTGCGTTGACGTCTTGGCGGTGATCATGACCCGCTCTCCTCGTTCTGTTCGCCATAAAACAGCTGGTTTAATGTTTCAATCAGGGCTTTGGGCGGCCGCTCCAACCAGCCGGCACCGGGGCTGCGCACAAAAGCATACAGGGCACCGCCCATGTGGGTGTCGTAGTCATAATCAGGCAGGCGCAGCAGCAACTGGCGGTGCAGCGCCAGCACATAGAGTACCGCCTGAAGATCGTAACGGTGGCGAATTACCTGGTTTTCCATGGCCGCTGGCGTGTAATCACCGTCGTCGGGCCCCAGCCAGTTCGACTTGTAATCCACCACGTAATAACGGCCCTCATGCTCAAACACCAGATCGATAAAGCCCTTGAGCATGCCGTTAAGCCGGCCGGGTGCCAGCTCGGGTCGATCCCGCTCAGGCAGAATATGCTGACGTATCAGGCCGTCAAGGGCCGGAATGTGCACATGGCTCACTTCCAGCCAGAATTCCAGCTCAGGCTGACACTGCTCCAGTTGCTGCAGCGCCGGCCCGCCGGCAAACAGGGGCGTGCTCATCAGCCCCAGCAGCCAGTCGGTGAGTGGTGTGGTCCATTCAGTCATGCCTCTCAGCTGACAGCGCCGCGCCAGCTGGGTGGCCAACTCTTCAGGCCGGGCCGCCAGTCCCTCATTCAGCGCCAGCTCCAGCAAACCGTGTAAAAAGGTGCCCGCCGCCGGTCCGCGAGGAAACCGGTGCAGCCCGGGCGTTTCACCGGGGCGCAGCGGCACAAAGGGGCGTCCGGTGTCGTCATCACCGCTTTTTTCTGCTTCGGGCCGCTCCGGTGAGGCATCGTCAAAACGCCGGCCGGCATCGTTACGGCTTAATAAAGCGCTGTAGGAGGCTATCCACCAGTGCTCCGCTGCCGGCCGTCCTGGCTCGGCCCATACCGGCTCAGCCACATCGTCATCACAGGCCTGCAAAAGCGTCTTATTGGCCTCGGGAGCGGCGCACAGGGCGGTATCGGCACTTTCCAGCGGCTGCAGCCACTGGCTCAAGTTACCCGCAAGTGTGGCACCGCCGCCCAGCAGCCGGCCAATGGCCGAGTCATGCAAGCGCGACTGCTTGCTGTTGCCCACACCAATATCGGCCAGCCCCAGCCAGCAGGCGTGGCGGGCCCGGGTCAGCGCCACATAGAGCAGGCGCAGATCTTCTCCCAGCCGCTCCCGCTCGGCCCGGGCCTTTTGCTCATCGGTGGGGCTCAGCACCAGCCGCTTGCGGCCGTTTTCATGCAGCTGCACCGCGCTGCCTCTGGCCCCGCTTTCACGAAAACTGCAGATAAAGGGCAGAAATACCAGCGGATATTCCAGTCCCTTGGACTTGTGAATGGTCACCACCCGCACCAGAGCAGCATCGCTTTCCAGCCGCAGCACCTGCTCATCGGCGGCTTCCCGCTCACCGTTAATGCACTCGGCCAGATGGCGGATCAGCGCCTGCTCGCCATCCAGGGTGGCGGCGGCCTGCTGCATCAGCTCCGCCAGATGCAACAGGTTGGTCAGCCGGCGCTCTCCTTCCGTGCCCAGCAGCAGCCGGGCCGGCAGCTCAAAGTCGTGCAGCAGCCGGTGCACCATGGGCAGCACGCCCTGGCGCTGCCACAGCCGGCGATAATCCCGAAACTGCATGACCCTGGCTTCCCAGTGGCGCTCATCCTGATTCAGCCGCTCCAGCTCAGCCAGACTCAGCCCCAGGCTGGCGGTGGCCAGCGCGGCTCTGAGTTTGCCGTCCTGCTCCGGCGCGGCGCAGGCCTGCAGCCAGTGCAGCACATCACCGGCCTCGGAGCTGGCAAACACCGAATCCTTGTCGGACAGATACACACTGCGCACGCCCCGCTCCGCCAGTGCCCGGCGAATGGCCTGAGCTTCACGAAAGCTGCGCACCAGCACGGCCATGTCGCTGGGTCTGACCGACGTAAAACCGTCTTCGCCGGCAAAACCGGCCCGGCCTTCACCGCCCAGATTCAGCAAGTGCGTCATATGGCTGGCACAGCGGGCCGCCATGTCATTCACATAGGCACCGCCGGAAAAGGGCTTGTCGTCCTCGTTATCGAGCTGCCACAACACCAGCGCCGGCCAGGGATTATCATCACACTGCCACTGCTCACTGCGGCCTCTGGCCTTGACCGGCATAAAAGGCAGCGGATTCTGACCGTTCTCACGAAACAGAAACGCCCCCTGCTCATGGGCTTCGGCTCGCTCGAACAAGCGGTTCACCGCCGACACCATGGTGCGGGAGGAGCGAAAGTTGGTGTCCAGGGTGTAGTGCCGGTCTTTGGTGGCTGCACGGGCGTCCAGATAGGTATAAATATCCGCCCCACGAAAGGCATAAATGGCCTGTTTGGGATCGCCAATCATAAAGAGGCCGCTGTCGGCATCGTTATCGGCCACACGGTAAATGGTGTTGAAAATACGATATTGCAGGGGGTCTGTGTCCTGAAATTCGTCGATCAGTGCCACCGGAAACTGCCGCCGAATCACCTCGGCCAGTCGCGGGCCGTTTTCGCCGGCAAGCGCATCATCCAGCCGGGTGAGCATATCATCAAAGCCCATTTCCGCCCGCCGGCGTTTTTCCAGCTCAAAGCGCGCCCGCACACGCCCGGCGGCATGGCGCAGCGGGGCTTCCAAAGGCGCGGCCAGCGCTGTCAGCTCGGCGGGCAAAGTTTCCATGGCGGCAAAAGCCGGGTGCTCGGGCGCGGCGGCCGTGTCTTTCCAGGCTTCGGTAATGCCGCTCTGGCTCAGGCGATAAAACGCCGCCTCCGTTAACGGCAGCACCAGCTCGTCGCTGCTCAGCCAGTCCCGAATAACACTCAGCCAGCCGTCGGTACGTTTGGCCTGCAGCCACTTGCCCTGCACCTGCTTGGCGGCAATGGCGGTTTGCAGCAGCTGCTCTATCTCGTTCACCCACACTTGCCAGGGCGCTTTTATCGCTCTGAGTCTGGCCTCACGCTCATTCAGCCGGGTGGTGAGCAGCTCTCCCAGCTCGCCTGGCACCTGCTCCGGCTCGGCTAACAGCGGACGTACCTTATGCAGCAGGGTATCAGGGGTTTGCCAGTGGGCTATCACCCAGTCCAGTGCCGCACCGCTCAGGTCATAACAGTGTTGTCGCCAGTAATCCCGCACCACTCCGGCCAGCAGCTCGCTGTGATCGGTCTGCAGGGTCTGGGTAAAAAGGCTGCCGCTGTCAAAGGCATGCTCACGCAGCATGCGCTGACACCAGCCATGAATGGTGGACACCGCCGCCTCGTCCATCCACTGGGCGGCAATGTCCAGACGGTGAGCGCAGCCCGGCCACTGCCCGGGAGCAAAGTCGTCTCTCAGTGTGCGCAGCAGATCGTCGCCATCGGTTTCCTTGCGAAAGACCGCTGCCGCTTCCACCAGCCGGCTGCGAATGCGATCGCGCAGCTCCTGAGTGGCAGCCTCGGTAAAGGTGACCACCAGAATTTCCGGCGGCAGCAGCTCCCGTTTAAACCCCTGCTCACCGCCATGGCCCAGCACCAGCCGCAGATAAAGAGCTGAAATGGTAAAGGTTTTTCCGGTGCCGGCACTGGCTTCAATCAGCCGGCTGCCGTGCAGGGGAAACGTCAGCGCCAGCGGACGCGATGCATTCATGATGAAGTCTCCTGTGGCTGAGGGCCATATTCCAGCAGCGGCCGGTACAGCTGCTCGCTGATGCGGATAAAACGGCCATCGGCCTGCAGAGCGTCAAAGTCGGGAAACTGGCGCGCCAGAACACCGCTCTCGGCCCGCTCGCCGGCATAATGAAAATCGTCGCCGTTATAGGTTTTGCTGGCAGCCAGCTCCGCTTTGGCGGGGTCTTTTTGCTCAAGGGCACTCATGGCGGTTTTCAATGCCACCGGCAGCGGGGCCGTCATGCCCGCCTGCAGGGCGTCAAGCCACTGCTGCACCAGGGTGAGTGCCGTGCTCTGTGGCAGTGGCGGTGCCTGCAGGGTGACGTCTTCACCCACCAGATACAGACTCAGTTCAATGCCGCTGGCACAGGCCACTGTCTGGGCCACAAAGGCGTGTAACAGCCGGTGCCAGCGCACACTTTTACCACTTTTCAGATCGCCCGGCTGCAGTTCAATCAGCACCAGTTGTTCACCTTGCCGGCGCAAGCCCCCCAGCCAGCCTTCCAGCTGCAGCGCGCCATGGCTGACCGACAGCGGCAACGGGGATTCCAGCAAGTCAGGCCAGGCATGACAAAGGGCCTGGTAGCGGCTTAGTTGCTCCGGCAATGATTCCAGCATCTCGGCCCGCAGCCGCTCACCAAAACCCGCCAGCGGCAAACGCCCCTGCCCCTGCAGCCGGCGGGCGGCGGTATTCAGGGCGTCATTCACTTCATCGGCCACGGCAGCGGCGTTCAGCAACTCCCGTTTGATCATGTAGCGCTCCAGGCCGTCGAGACCGAAGGGCTCTTCGTCCTGACGGGCGGCGGCGTCCCGCTCCAGTATCACCTTGAGCCGGCGGGCAAAAAAAGTGGCCACGGGCTGGCGCAAAAATTGCTGCAGCTGCTCCAGCGTGACCGGGCCATCGGGTTGCCATATTGGCAAGGCACTTTCAATGCCAGCCGCTGCAGGCTGTGCCACCCACTCACGGGCATAGCTTTGCAGGTCACTGCCCTGGGTAAAATAGCGCCGGCTGAAGGGCTGCAGCGGATGCTCGGTGGTCATGGCATCCAGCAGGGTGCCGCCGTTTTGCAGCTGCCAGCCACTCAGGTGATCCCGCAGCTGCCCCACCAGCACAGACGGCGGCCGCTCGGTATTGTCACGAATGCTGCGTCCTACCCAGCTGATATAAAGACCGTCCCGGGCCGACAACAGGGCTTCCAGCATCAGGTAGCGATCGTCTTCCCGGCGGGAACGGTCCCCGGGCCGGTAGTCTTGCCCCATTAAATCAAAGTCGAGCGGGGTCACGCTACGCGGGTAGTCGCCGTCATTCATGCCCAGCAGACACACCCGTTTAAAGGGAATGGCGCGCATGGGCATCAGGGTACAGAAGTTAACGGCACCGGCCAGAAAACGCTGGCTGAGCCGGCCCTGATCCACGGCTCCCAGCCAGGCTTCCCGTACCACGGTCAATGGCAGCGGCTCGGTCAGATCAACCCCGGAGCACAGCTCGTGCCAGTGCTCCAGCGCCTCGGTCAGGCCGGCCAGCAGGCTCTGCTCCCGCTCGTTTTCCGGCTCAAAAAATTGTGCTAGCAGGCCATGCAGCACCACCGCCCAGTCGTCAGCAGCCATGGCATCACTCAGGTTATGATGCAGCTGGTCAATGGCATTCAGCAAGTTGGCCAGAGGCCCTATTATGGCCGCATCCAGGCCGCCGATTTCATCATAGGGCTCTATGCCGGCCCAGGCATCCCCGGCACCCACCGCATAACCCAGCAACATACGCCGCAGGCCAAAGCGCCAGGTGTTCTGCTCCAGACCATCGGGCAGCCCCAGTCCGGCCCGGCGCTGAGCATCCAGACCCCAGCGCACACCGGCACCTTCAATCCAGCGGCGCAACACCGGCAGGTCGGCATCGGCAATGTCAAAACGCCGGCGCAGGGCCGCCACCTCCAGCAGATCAAGTACTTCACTTACCGGCAGCCGGCTTTCCGGCAGGCGCAGCAAATGCTCCAGGGCAATCAGCAGCGGCTCACAGCCCCGGCTGCCCTGATCCGCCAGGGTAAAGGGAATAAAGCGATCATCGTCGCGCTCATACTGGCCAAACACCGCCTGAATATGAGGAGCATACACATTAATGTCAGGCACCATCACAATAATGTCTCGCGGGCGCAAGGCCTTGTCCTGCGAGAAACGGGCCAGCAGTTGATCGTGCAGAATTTCCACTTCCCGCTGGGGGCTGTGGCCGATATGAAACTCGATACTGAGCTGTTCTTGCGTCAGCGGCGACCAGTATTCACGGCTTTCTGCCGGCGGGCGCAAATTAAGAATGTCGTCCTGCAGCTGGCCCAGCAGGTGACTGGTATCGCCGTTATCAAACAAATCAATACGGCTGCCAATGGCATTAAAACGGGCACGGTAGCTGTCGGGATCATCCAGGCTGTCGAGCAGGTTGATATAGTCCCGCCCCTGCTTGCCCCAGGCCGCCAGCAGCGGGTGCGCATGCTGATGCAGCTCGGTGTCGTTCAGCCCCGGCGACTGGCCGGTCTTGCGGGCATGGCGGCGGTACTGGTGCCGCAGCAAGTCCTGATCCGGCACTATGTCGCCCCAGTGATGCTGGCAGGGGTTGTGTACGCACAGCAATACCTGAGTAAAGCGGGCCATGGCCGCCAGCGCTTCCAGGGTTTGTGCCGGCAATGAGGAAATGCCAAATACCACCACCCGGCGCGGCAAACCGGCAGGCCTTTGTTCGCAGCGGCGCAGCTGCGCCACAAAGCGCGGGTGCACCCCGGCCCGGCTGCCCGCCAGCTCCTGCTCGCCCACATCGGCAAGCAGGGCCCGCCACAGCGCCGGCTGCCAGCGCACGGCGTCGTCCAGCGGCTGCTCGCCCCGGCGGCCGTGGATCATGATGTCCCGGCCCTCAGCCCAGGCCGCCAGCCAGTCGGCTCTGTAAACCTGATACTGATCAAACAAGTCCGCCAGCCGCTCCGCCAGCTGATAGCGCTTGCGGCCGTCACCGTCGTCATGCAAAAAACGTTCAAGGGGTGCAAACACAGCCTCGCTGCACAGCCCGGGCAAGAGCCGCATCAGCCGCCAGGTGAGCGGGGCTTTGTCCAGCGGCGACAAGCGCGGAATGGTGTCGCTGCCCAGCACAGCGCGATAGCTCTGCCACAGAAAACGAGCCGGCAGGTCAACCTGCACCGCAGCGGCAATGCCGCCACTGTCGCGGGCGGCCAGGGCCAGCTTAAGCCACTGAGCGATACCATTGCTCTGCACCAGTACCACTTCGTTTTCCAGCGGGGCCAGGGGGTAGCGCCGCATCCAGGTGACGGCCAGCGCTCTCAGCTCCTCCAGATGGTTACCATGCACCACCATCAATCCCGGGCTGAGGCCGTTTTCATTTTGCATTGCGAGTCCTTTTTTCCCGTGCGTGACGCCTATCATAGTGCCGAATGGCCGCGACATTAAGTGTCGCCCGCTCCCATGGTCAAAAAGCTGCCTGGTGACCAGAAATTGCCAATGGCCGGCAAATGGTTACAATCCTAATCTTTTGCGCTCGCGAAAAAGCCGGCCTGACGTTTTTTCAGGCCCATGGAATAACAATAACAAGGAGTCATTTATGACGGCAAAACAGCAGCAAAGCGTGCATTTTGGCGACATTGATCGACGTTTGCCTCAACATTCACTGCAGCCAAATAAGGTGCCGGACACCCGCATCGACTGCTTCACTTTCTTTTCGGTTTTGTTCATTCTCGCTGCGGTCACCCTGCCTCTGGTGCTGTTTCCGGAGCAAGGTGCCAGCTGGGTGGCACAGGCCAAAACCTGGATCACAGACACTTTTGGCGTCTTTTATCTGGCACTGGGACTGACCGCCGTGCTGTTTGTGATTTACATTTCGTTTTCGGATATTGGCAGTATCAAGCTCGGCAAGCCCGAAGACGAAATGGAATTCAAAAACAGCTCCTGGGCAGCCATGATGTTTTGCGGCGGCATTGGTGCCAGCATTCTGTACTGGGGCATTATTGAATGGGCCTATTATTATCAGGGACCGCCTTTTGGTTTGCAGCCGGGCACACCCGACGCCATTCGCTGGGCGGCCACCTACGGAATTTTTCACTGGGGGCCGGTGGCCTGGTCCATTTATCTGATCCCGGCCATTCCCATTGCTTATTTTGCCCATGTGCGCAACTCGCCCCGCCTGAAGGTCAGCCAGAGTCTGGCCCCCCTGTTTGGTGAAAGCTTTGCCTGCAGCAACTGGGGCAAGCTGGTGGATGTGTTTTTTGTCTTTGGCATGATTGGCGGTGGTGCCACCACCCTGGGGCTGGCCTCACCCATGGTCACCGAAGGCCTGCATGAGCTGTTTGGCCTGCCGGTAAATAACTGGAGCCGGGTCATGGTGCTGCTGGGCACCACGGCACTCTTTGCCTGGAGTGCATGGCGCGGCCTGAAAAGCGGTATTCAGCTCTTTTCCAACATCAACTTTTATCTGGCGCTGGCATTTTTGGTGGTAGTACTGTTTGCCGGCCCCACTGGTTTTATTCTGAATACCGGACTGGAAAGCATTGGTCGTTCACTGACTCAGATGATCACCATGATGACCTGGACCGAGTCGTTTGGTCCCTTTGCTGATCATGGCTTTAACGAAACCCGCTTTGCCAAGGACTGGACCATTTTTTACTGGGCCTGGTGGCTGGTATTTGCCCCTACTGTGGGGCTGTTTATTGCCAAGATATCCAGAGGCCGTACCATTCGCCAGATGGTGGTGGGCTCCATTTTCTTCGGGTCTTTGGGCTGTGCTGTTTTTTTTATGATCCTGGGCAACTATGGCCTGTATATGCAGCTGTCCGGTGAACTGGATATTGTCGCCATTCTGAATCAGCAAAGCCCGACCGCGGCCATTTTTGCAGTACTGAACACCCTGCCGATGAGCTGGCTGATGGTGGCCGTGTTTACCCTGCTGGCCATTATTTTTACCGCCACTACCTTTGATTCCATTTCCTTTATTCTGGCCTCTGTGGTGCAGCGGGAAGTGGACGGCGAGCCGCACCGCTGGAACCGGCTGTTCTGGGCCTTTACCCTGTGCTTTATGCCAGCGGTATTAATGTTCCTGGGTGGTTTGTCGACCCTGCAGACCGCGTCCATTTTTGCCGGCGCACCGCTTATCGTCATCATGGCCATGATGATGATCTCCATTATCAAGGCGGCCAAATACGATCTGCACTATCAGCCGGATTATTCCCTGAAGACCATTCACATTGAGGAGCTGCCCGAAACTGCCCCCTGGGAGCAGGGTGAAACCTCGGAAGCACCGGAAGGCTCTGTGCTGGCCCAGCAGGCAGAATATGATGAAATGCGTCAGCAGCAGGAAGAAGATGCTGAAAAGATCACACCGCTGAAAACCTGATTAATCAGCCGGCGTTGCTGTCGCTGGTCTGGGCCATGGCTTCCACCCGGGCAAATTCCACGCCCATGGTTTGCAGCTGCGCCTTGCCTCTGGCGGTGAGATCCGAGATAAACAAAAACTGCTGGCGGGGATCCATGGGGTAGGCCTTGATGCGATAACGGCTGCCCCAGGGATGATCTTCCATCACCACCACAACGGGCCGGCTCAGCTTGAGATAAGGGCTGGACAGCGCCACCTCATGCAATATCCGGCGCACCTGGTAAGCATCGTGCGCCGGGGCCAGATAAAAGCTGGCCACGCACATCAGGCTGGCACCGCCGTTATTGGCATTGCGGATCAGTCCGTTCCACAGTTTTAAATGGGGCACCACCACGACGGTGTCGTCGGGGGTCACCATTTCTACTGCCCGCAGGCCAATATGGCGCACCTCGCCATAACAGCCATCCACTTCAATCCAGTCCCCGGGCCGGTAAGGCCGTTCATAGGCAGCCACCACACCGGCAAACAGACTGCTGACATAATCCTTGAGGGCAAAACCCAGCGCCAGCCCCACGGCCCCGAGAATAGCCACCATATTACGCAAAGAAGGCTCAATCAGCAGGCTGACTATCCAGCCAATGGCCACCGCCACCACCAGAATACGCAACGTGGGGATCAGCGCCAGCACCCAGTGCCGCCGCCGGCCGTGCAAACGGGCTGCCAGCATGGGCAACAGGCGTTGAATAAGCCAGGCCAGCAGCAGCGCCACTGCCACCACCAGAGCCAGCTCAATCAGCAGTCCGGGGGTGATACTTCGAAATAAATTACGGACTTTTTCCGCATCCAAAACGCGCTCCTTGCTAAAATTCGTCGAGACAATGATCCCGGCCGGCCAGAAACTCCCGCACTTCACCATACGCCACCGGACTGATATGCCAGCGGGTTTGCTCTCTCGCTACCAGCCCGGCCGCCAGCATTCTGAGCAAACTGGCGGCCAGCTGCTCCGGCGCCAGCATGGGCAGCACCTGTTGTAATGCCGCCTCATTCAGCCCGCCATGCAACAGCAGAGCATAGAGCACAAAACCTTCGTTATCGTGCATGCTGGCCGGAATATGAGGCAGCGGCGGCTGTTCAAGCTCGGCTTTCCACAGCGCCAGCGCCACACCGGCGTTGCCCCGGGCGCGGGCGGCCAGCCGGGTGAGCTGACGCTCAGCGCCTTTGATGCCAAGCTCACGCAACAGACCGGGCGTCGCCGGAGCAAAGCAATAAACGGCGCTCAGGCCCGGATCAAAACCCTGGGTGATAAAACGGTAAGTCCAGCTGTTACACACCACCAGGCCGGTGCCAAAGGCTCCCTGTACCAGCTGCATCAACAGGCAGCGTAAAAACCTCATGCCAGTGGCGGTACGCAGAAAGTAGCGGCTGATATCATCAATCAGCCAGGGACCGCGTACCTGCTGGCTTTGCCACCAGGCTTCCACATCGGCGCTGACCAGCTGAGTGATAGTAGGCGGCTGCAGACAAGGCCATTGTCGCCATTCTGCCCAGTCCCGGGCAATGTCGGCGGTGGCACTGAAAGGAGGGTCCAGTAAAAAACGCACTTCCCGGGTTTGGCCCGGCCAGCCTTTAAGACCATGATCCAGCGCTTTTACTGCAGGCGTGCGGTTAAAACCGGCATAGTCTGGCAGCGTGCTGCCATTGTTGGTATCGGACTCGTCGGTTATGCCAAACACCCGCTGCAACTTGTGCCAGCCGCGCTGCAGCCGGGTGCTGGCCGGCGGCTCCGGACACTGAAAGTCACTCAGTAATATTAATCGCCAGTGGCCATTGGCAGCCATAATGCAGTCTCCTTACCAGCGTGATCATCTGCCTTGAATATGGGCTGACCGCTTTTAGTATAAGAGCGATACTCAGGCCGCCACGGAATAATATTTCATCCAGCCCAGCAACAGACCTGCAGCACCCAGGCCCCAGACCAGCGTTGCGCCTGCCAGCGTAGTAAATAAACTAAAACGATAGCTGAACCAGTATACCGCCAGCAAATAAGCGGCATAAGGCAGCAAGGAATACAGACCAAACAGCGCCGTTACCCTTAAATCCGCCATGGTTCGTTCTGTGCCCACCAGATAATGAGCAATCAGTGCAAAGGTGGGAAACAAAGGCACCAGCCCGGCAATAAAAAAGCTTTTGGACCGGGACAGCAGCGCAATCAGCAGTACCGCCAGCGCACCCAGTAACGATTTCAAAAACAGTGATAACACTCTCTTCCTCCGATCAGCCGTGCCTGGACTGCTGCATTAAAACTGTTTCAGCATGCTTTCATCATACTGTTCGGCATTCAGGGTCACCCCGTGCTGTTCAGCCAGCGTGTTCAGCTCAGCCTGCTTGTCTGCCAGCTCATCCATGACAATGGTGTTGTCATCCAGCTGCCACAGCTGGCGCGAGCCGGCATAACAAAACTGCAGTATCTGCATGGCGGTTTCATTGCCTTCGCGGGCAGCCGCTTCCACCTGCCGGCGTTTGCGGGCAATCTTGTTCAGCCGCTGTTTCAGATCCCACACATACACAACCTCGGTCATAAAAGGGTGCTGACGAAACCGGCTGAGCCCGGCCCCCACCAGCAGCGCTGCAAACACCACTCCCAGCAGGTTCCAGTGAAAGTGACTGCCATCGGCATCGGGGAAAAACGCTATCAGCAGCTGAGAAATAGCCAGACTGAGCACGGCCAGTACCAGTGCAGACCCGATAAACACTTTATTAAGATGCCCTCGGTAGCGCTTTTTATCTATCTGTTTAAGTTTCATAACCACCTGAAAAATTAATTAAAAGCGGCTGCATTATAAGCGCGCCCGGCCCTTCTTGCTAATGCGCCGGGCCTTGCTCCAGCACGGCAATAGCAGTAACATTCGCGCCTTTTTGCAAAGGGGCTGCCATGATCGGATTTGACTACGGTACATCAAACTGCGCTGTTGGTGTCATGGACGGCAATCGCCCAATGATATTGCCGCTGGGTAAACACGGCCGCTATATCGCCTCCAGTTTGTATGCCCCCAGCCGTGAGGTGATCGTCAACTGGCTGCATCGTCAGCTGCCAGCAGCCGAACAACATCACTTCGCCCAACAGCGCCGGCTGCAGCTGCAAAAAGGTCAGACCGAGCTGAACGAGCTGGCGCTGGACGGTATTTCCGGTGAACTGTTCTTTGGCCGCGATGCCCTGAACAGCTATCTGCAGGAGCCCGATGAAGGCTACTACATCAAATCACCCAAGTCGTTTCTGGGGGCCAGTGGCCTGCTGCCGGCGCAGATTGAGCTGTTTGAAGACATAGTCGCAGCCATGATGAGCAATGTGAAAAACCTGACCGAGGCCAGCCTGGGCAGAGCCGTGACGCAAACCGTCATTGGCCGGCCGGTTAACTTTCAGGGCCTGCGCGGCGAAGAAAGCAACGATCAGGCATTGGCCATATTGACCCGGGCCGCCAAACGGGTGGGCTTTAAGGAGGTCGAATTTCAGTTTGAACCGGTGGCGGCAGGATTTGAATATGAAGCCAGCCTGAACAAGGAAACCCGGGTTCTGGTGGTGGACATTGGCGGCGGCACCACCGACTGCTCCATGATACTGATGGGGCCACAGCAGGCACAGCGTGAAGATCGCAGCCGGGATCTGCTCAGCCACAGTGGTGAACGGGTGGGCGGCAACGACTTTGATATTGCCTTTGCCCTCAAGGGAATCATGCCGGCCTTTGGCCTGAACAGCCTGCTTGCCAGCGGAAAAACCATGCCCGCCAACAGCTACTGGCAGGCGGTGGCCATTAACGATATTCATCAGCAAACCGGGTTTTACAGCGCCGCCAACCGCCGCCTGCTGCAACAACTGGAGCGGGATGCGGCCGAGCCCGCGCTGATAAACCGGCTGCTTAAGGTACAGAAACACAAACTCAGTTACCGGGTGGTTAACGCCGCCGAGCAGAGCAAAATTGCCTTTACCGAGCAGACCCGCCAACGGATTGAACTGTGCGATATCGATAATAATTTAAGCCTTGAACTAAGCCGTGATGACTTTGCCCAGGCCTGCCAGCGCGAGCTTGGCCGTATTACCAGCCTGATGCAAAGTGCCATTACAGAGGCAGGCACTCAGCCTGAAGTGGTGTTTGTTACCGGCGGCACGGCCAAATCGCCGGTGCTGAAGCGTTTTTTACAGCGGGCGTTTCCCCACACTCCCATTGTGGTTGGCGATCATTTTGGCAGTGTTACCGCAGGGTTAACCCGCTGGGCCAGGCGAATTTATTGCTGACAGAGTATAAAAGTTACAAATTTAGCCGGAACTGCCCTACCGCATCCACTATCTGCCGGGCACCCTGCTGTATATCTCGCATGACATTACCCGAGTCACTGGACAGGGTGAGAGCCTGCTGTGCCCGGCTCATGCTTTCTTCTATCAGAATAACCACCTGCTCGGTCAGCTTGCGGTTCTCCGAGACCATGGTAATGATTTCTTCGGTGACCGAACTGGTGCGGGCCGCCAGATTGCGTACTTCGTCAGCCACCACGGCAAACCCTCTGCCCTGCTCGCCGGCACGAGCCGCTTCTATGGCGGCATTCAGTGCCAGCAGATTGGTCTGATCGGCAATACCGCGAATACTGCTGACCAGCTCGGCCACACGCTGCGACTGGCTGTCCAGCTCTGAAATACCGGCACTGGCGCTGCTCATCTGGCTTGAGAGCTCATTCATGGTACTGATGGTGGCATCGATCACCTGCATGCCCTTGCGCGTATTTTCATCGGTGGCTTTGGAAATATCATATGCGATATCAGATGTTTCGGCGGTAGCCAGCTCGCGGTTCACCTGTTCGGTTATCACAGTGGCAAACTTTACTACCTTATAAAGCTCACCGGCTTCGTCGTGAATGGGGTTATAAGAGGCTTCCAGCCAGACCACATTGCCCCGGCTGTCAAGACGGCGAAACCGATCCGATACGTATTCGCCCGAACGCAGCTGCTGCCAGAATTGGCGGTAAGCATCACTGTGCACCTCCTGCTCGTCACAGAACAGCTGATGATGTTTGCCGATGATCTGACTCCGAGTGTAACCCATGGCATTGAGAAAGTTGGCATTGGCATTCAGAATAATGCCATCCAGACTGAATTCAATCACCGCCGAAGAGCGATCCAGCGCCGACAGCATGTCTTCTTTTTCCCGAGAGCGGGAAATGGTGCGGGTCACTTCAGCAGAATAAGCCGCCAGCACAGGCTCGCCCGCGCCACAAACCGCAACAGGCTGAATAATGGTACGATACCAGACTTCATCACCGTTTTGATTGAGCATCTGCATTGCTCCGTGCCAATGCTTGCCCGACTCAATGGCACTCAGCATTTTTTGGCAATGCTCTTTTTCAAGCGCAGCGGGTACCAGAAAACGGGTTAACGGCTGTTGTAACAAGTCATCAATTTTGCGCGGGAAACCCCGTCCTTTCAGGGCGGGGAGGGATAGCACGACGGCGTCAGCCGCCCCTGTTCCCGCCTCTCCTTTTAAACTGGTTATCTATACAGTGGTTTACTAAACTAAGCGTATGACGAAACGCGCCTATAAATATCGGTTTTACCCAACTCCCGAACAGGCTGAGCTGCTGGCGCAGACCTTCGGCTGTGTGCGTTTTGTCTATAACGCCATACTGCGCTGGCGTACCGATGCTTTTTATCAGCGTCAGGAAAAAATCGGCTACGTTGGTGCTAACGCCCGACTGACCGAACTCAAGAAAGATCCTGAGCTGGCGTTTCTGTCTGAGGTGTCGTGTGTGCCCTTGCAGCAATGCCTGCGCCACCAGCAAACCGCCTTCAAGAATTTCTTTGAAGGCCGTGCCAAGTACCCGGTATTTAAGCACAAGCGGCACCGCCAGTCGGCGGAGTTCACCCGCTCGGCCTTCAAATACCGAGACGGCAAGCTGTATCTGGCCAAGAGCAAAACCCCGCTGAATATTCGCTGGAGCCGTGAACTGCCCGGCGAGCCCAGTACCGTGACCGTTTCCAAGGACTCGGCAGGCCGTTACTTTGTGAGCTGCCTGTGTGAGTTCGCGCCCAGTAAACTGCCGGTTACTCCCAACATGACCGGCATTGATCTGGGTCTGACAGATCTGTTTATCACCGACCAGGGTGAACGGGTCGGCAATCCCCGCCATAC
Organism: Oceanimonas sp. CAM02; assembly: GCF_032842915.1. Taxonomy (NCBI): domain Bacteria; kingdom Pseudomonadati; phylum Pseudomonadota; class Gammaproteobacteria; order Aeromonadales; family Aeromonadaceae; genus Oceanimonas; species Oceanimonas sp. CAM02. Next base: position 165,309 of record NZ_JAWJBK010000033.1, on the reverse strand, counting down.
CGCGAAATACGCCGCCAGGCTGGCCAAGGCACAGCGCTGGCTGAGCAAGAAAAAGCTCGGCTCGGCCAATCGCGCCAAGGCTCGGCAGAAGGTGGCGAAACTTCACGCCAAGATTTCCGATTGCCGACAGGACAACTTGCACAAGCTGTCTCGCAGACTGATTAACGAGAACCAAGTAGTCTGCGTTGAATCCCTGACAGTGAAAAACATGATCCGCAACCCGAAACTCAGCAAGGCCATTGCTGATGCCGGCTGGGGCGAGTTCGTGCGCCAGTTGGCGTACAAGGCGGAATGGGCCGGGCGCTCACTGGTCGCCATTGACCAGTGGTTCCCCAGCTCCAAACGCTGCTCGGGTTGCGGGCATACCTTGTCGTCGCTGCCGTTGTCGGTCAGGAAATGGGACTGCCCCGAATGTGGCGCACACCATGACCGCGACATTAACGCCGCGACCAACATTAAAGCCGTCGGGCTGGCGGTGTTAGCCCTTGGAGAGAATGTAAGCGGCATGGGGCCAGTCTCCGTGTCCGGTTCTCGGTGAATTGGGAATCCCCTTCCTTTAGGGAGGAGCAGTCAATACTGTATGGCAGCGGCCTCAGAATCACCGAATGCCTGCGGCTTAGAGTACAGGACATTGGCTTTAACGACGGCTCGGTCACCGTGCGTAACGGCAAGGGCAACAAAGACAGAAAAACCATGCTGAGCCAACGGCTGAACGACTTGCTGCACCGACAGATAGAAAGCGCCTTGTCCATTCAGCAAGAAGATAACCTCAAAGGCGTTGGTCCATCACTGCCTTACGCCATTGGCAAAAAATACCCCAATGCCTTTCGCCAGCCCGCCTGGATGTTTGTGTTCCCGTCCGTCAGCCTGTGCAAACATCCCGTTACCGGCGTGGTTTGCCGCCATCATCTGCATGACTCTGTGCCACGCAAGGCGCTTAAAGTGGCAGTACGTCAGGCCGGCATCTGCAACAAACGCATCAGTTGCCATACCTTTCGCCATTCATTTGCCACGCACCTGCTTGAAAGCGGCCGCGATATCAGAACCGTCCAGGAGCTGCTTGGCCACAGCGATGTGCGCACCACTCAGATTTACACCCATGTGCTCGGTCAGCACTTTGCCGGCACACACAGCCCTCTGGACTTTCTTGCCGGTGCGGACAATCAGTAACCAATGCGATGTTGGCTGAACACCACGCAGGCTACCGCCAGACCTTGCAGGCGATCATCCTGATTGCAGCTTTATAAATTTGCGACTTATTTTGACGCACTGGCAGGATAATTCAATTGAGACTGATCAATAAGGTGAGCAGGACTGTTTAATTGTCGGCCATTCAGGCTCCGTGAGCCGAATAGATAGGCTAATCGGCTCAGGATCTGAGCCGATTAAGGTTGGCTTACTCCAGCACTCGCGCCAGCTCCTCCAGCGAGCCAGGGTCGTCTATGGTGGACGGCACCACATATTGCTCACCGTCGGCAATCTGGCGGATCACCCGGCGCAGTATTTTGCCGGAGCGGGTTTTGGGCAGCCGGTCTACGATAATGGCCTGTTTAAAGCAGGCTACCGCACCCACCTGGTCGCGCACCAGTTGCAGCAGCGCCCGTTCAATACTGCCGTTGTCGGAGACATAGCCGTCTTTCAGCACCACCAGCCCCAGGGGCAGCTGGCCTTTCAGCTCGTCGTGCACACCAATCACGGCGCATTCCGCTACCGCTTCATGGCTGCCCACAATCTCTTCCATCTCGCCGGTGGACAAGCGATGGCCGGCCACGTTGATCACATCGTCCATACGGCCCATCACAAACAGGTAGCCGTCTTCATCCATGTAGCCGCCGTCGCCGGATACGTAAAAACCCGGGAACTGGCCGAGATAGCCGGATTCAAAACGGTCGTGATTGCGCCACACCGTGGGCAGGCAGCCCGGTGGCAGCGGCCGTTCAATGGCTATGTAGCCCTGCTCGCCAGCGGCCTGCGCCTCACCCAGCTCATTGAGCACTTTCACCTTGTAACCCGGGGTGGGTTTGGTGGCGGAACCGGGTTTGGTGGTAAAACGCTCCAGCCCCAGCGGGTTGCCGGCAATGGCCCAGCCGGTTTCGGTCTGCCACCAGTGATCCACCACAGGGCGCTTGGTATGAGTTTCCACCCAGTCGAGGGTGGGCGGATCCAGCCGTTCACCGGCCATAAAAATGGTGGTGAGTTTGTCCATGGGGTAATGGGCCAGCTGCTCGCCGTTCGGGTCTTCCTTTTTAATGGCGCGAAACGCCGTGGGTGCCGAAAACAGCACTTTTACGCCATATTCGTCGCACACCCGCCAGAAGGCACCGGGATCCGGCGTTTTCACCGGCTTGCCTTCATACATAATGGTGGTGCAGCCGTAAATAAGCGGCGCATACACTATGTAGGAATGACCCACCACCCAGCCCACGTCGGAGGCGGCCCAGAACACATCGCCGGGCTTTACGTTGTAAATGGTGTTCATGCTGTAGTTCAGCGCCACGGCATGGCCGCCGTTGTCGCGCACCACGCCCTTGGGTTTGCCGGTGGTGCCCGAGGTATACAGAATGTAGAGCGGATCCGTGGCTTTTACCGGCACACAGGGGTGCGGCTCGGCCTTTTGCATCAGGGCCGACCAGTCCTTGTCGCGATCATGAGGTAAATCTGCCGGGCATTCCGGCCGTTGCACCACCACCACATGCTCGGGCTTACAGCGGCTGTCCATCACCGCCTTGTCTACCAGCGGCTTGTAGGGGATCACCTTGTTTACTTCCACCCCGCAGCTGGCGGTGAGCAGCACTTTGGGCTCGGCGTCTTCAATGCGCACCGCCAGCTCGTGAGGGGCAAAGCCGCCAAACACCACGGAATGAATGGCCCCCAGCCGGGCACAGGCCAGCATGGAAATAGCCGCTTCCGGGATCATGGGCATATAAATCACCACCCGGTCGCCTTTTTGCACCCCCAGTGCGGCCAGCATGCCGGCGGCCCTGGCCACCTGATCCCGCAGCACGCGGTAGGTGTAACGGGCCTTCCGGCCAGTGACCGGCGAGTCATAAATCAGCGCGGTCTGATCGCCCCTGCCCTGCGCCACATGGTAATCCAGCGCCAGATGGGCGGTGTTCAGCTCGCCATCGGCAAACCAGCGCTCTATTCCGTGCTCGTCCTGGCTTAATATGGTTTGCGGAAAGGTAAACCAGTCCAGCTGCTGTGCTTGCTGTTTCCAGAACACTTCCGGCGAATTGGCCGCCAAATCAAATGCCTGCTGATAGGTGAACATGCTGCTTGCTCCTGACATTGCTTTTCCTTAAGCGCCGCGGGCGCATTGATGATTAAAACGGCACGCGCACTACCCCTTCCATTAAAATGCGCGCACTGCGACTCATGGTGACTTTTTCCACCATCCAGCCTTGCTCGGTGTGCCGAGCGCTGGCCCCTACCTTGAGGGTGCCGGACGGATGACCAAAGGTAACCGACTCCCGCTCGCAGCCGCCGGCGGCCAGGTTAACCAGAGTGCCGGGCACACAGGCGGCGGCGGCAATGGCCACGGCGGCGGTGCCCATCATGGCGTGGTGCAGCTTGCCCATAGACAGCGCCCGCACCAGCACATCGGTATCGTTTTTTGCTACGGTTTTGCCACTGGAGGCCACATAGGCCGCCGGCCCCGCTACAAAGGCTACCTTGGGGGTGTGCTGGCGGCTTGCTGCCTGTTCCGGTGTGTTGATCAGCCCCATTTTCACCGCGCCAGCCGCGCGAATACGCTCAAACAGGGTCAGAGTGTCGGCATTGTCGTTAATGGCCGGCTGCAGCTCGGTGCCGGTAAAGCCGATGTCTTGTGCATTAATAAAAATGGTGGGAATGCCGGCGTTGATGAGCGTGGCGTCAAGGGTGCCGATGCCGGGCACGTCCAGCTTGTCGACCAAATTACCGGTGGGAAACATAGCCCCTTCACCGGGTGCCATAAAGTCCACCTCAATTTCCGCCGCGGGAAAGGTGACGCCATCCAGCGTAAAGTCGCCGGTTTCCTGCACCTCGCCGTTTTGCATGGGCACATGCACCAGCAGGGTTTTGCCTATGTTGGCCTGCCATACCCGCACCGTAGCCATGCCATTTTGCGGCACCCGCTCCACCAGGCCGGCATGAATGGCAAAAGGCCCCACCGCCGCCGACAGGTTGCCGCAGTTGCCGCTCCAGTCCACAAAGGGCTGATCGATGGGCACCTGGCCAAACAGATAGTCCACATCGTGATCCGGCTGTTGGCTTTTCGACACAATCACGGTTTTGCTGGTGCTGGAGGTAGCCCCGCCCATGCCGTCTGTGTGCTTGCCGTAAGGATCCGGGCTGCCAATGACCCGCAGCAATAGCTTGTCTCTGGCCTCGCCGGGCACTTGCGCCGCCGGCGGCAGATCGCTCAGGTTAAAAAACACCCCCTTGCTGGTGCCGCCACGCATATAGGTGGCGGGAATTTTCAGCTGGGGTGCAAAGGTGTTGCTTGCCATGGTTTCTTCCTTCTAATTGCCCGTTGTAGGCCCGAATTTATTCGGGCAAACCATGTCGTGTGTGACACCGTAGCCCCAATAAATTGGGGCCTACAAACGCACTGACCCTCACCCCGCCAGAAAGTCCTGGGCGAAACGCTGCAGCACGCCGCCGGCGCTGTACACACTCAGCTCGTCGGCGGTGTCCAGCCGGCAGCGTACGGGCACGTTTTCCTGCTCGCCGCTGGTGCGGGTGATCACCAGCGTCAATTCAGCGCCGGGCTGAATGTGGCCCTGCACGTCATAGAGTTCAGTGCCATCGAGCGCCAGCGTGTGGCGGTTGGTGCCGGGCATAAACTCCAGCGGCAGCACGCCCATGCCCACCAGGTTGGTGCGGTGAATGCGCTCAAAGCCTTCGGCCACTATGGCTTCCACCCCGGCCAGACGCACCCCCTTGGCAGCCCAGTCCCGGGACGATCCCTGACCATAGTCGGCCCCTGCTACTATGATCAGCGGCTGCTTGCGGTTCATGTAGGTTTCTATCGCTTCCCACATGCGGGTCACTTTGCCGTCCGGCTCTATTCGCGTAAGCGATCCTTGCACCACTTCGCCGTTTTCCCGCACCATTTCGTTAAACAGCTTGGGGTTGGCCAGGGTCGCCCGCTGAGCGGTGAGGTGATCGCCTCTGTGGGTGGCATAGGAGTTAAAGTCTTCCTCCGGCACCCCCATGCTGGCCAGATATTCCCCCGCCGCGCTGGATGCCAGAATGGCATTGGACGGCGACAGATGGTCGGTGGTGATGTTGTCACCCAAAATGGCCAGCGGGCGCATGCCGCTAAGGCTGCATTTCCCGGCCAGCGCCCCTTCCCAATAGGGCGGACGGCGAATATAGGTGCTGTTGGGCCGCCAGTCGTAAAGCGGCGGCGTGTTTTGCGCGGCGTCATTCAGCTTGAACATCTGAATGTACACTCGGTTGAACTGCTCGGGCTTCACATACTCCGCCACCACCGCATCTATTTCTTCATCGCTGGGCCAGAGATCGTTCAGGTAAATAGGCTTGCCATTGGCATCGGTGCCCAGCACATCGCGCTCTATATCAAAGCGAATGGATCCCGCCAGCGCATAAGCCACCACCAGCGGCGGCGAGGCCAGAAACGCCTGCCGGGCATAAGGATGAATGCGGCCGTCGAAGTTGCGGTTACCCGAGAGCACGGCCGTGGTGTAAAGGTCGCGTTCAATGATCTCTTGCTGAATATCGGGGTCGAGCGCGCCGCTCATGCCGTTACAGGTGGTGCAGGCATAGCCCACAATGCCAAAGCCCAGTTGCTCCAGCTCCGGCAGCAGGCCCGCTTCTTCCATATAAAGCCGCGCCACCTTGGAGCCGGGGGCGAACGAGGTTTTTACCCAGGGCTTACGTGTTAGCCCCAGCGCGTTGGCTTTTTTGGCCAGCAGCCCCGCCGCCACCACGTTGCGCGGGTTGCTGGTGTTGGTGCAGGAGGTGATGGCAGCAATAATAATGGCACCATCCGGCAGTTTGCCCGGCTCTTCATGCCAGGGGCCGGCAATGCCGCGCTCGGCCAAGGCCGAGGTGGGCAGCCGCCGGTGCGGGCTGGACGGCCCCGCCATATTGCGTGTCACCGCGCCAATATCAAATTCCAGCACCCGCTCATACTCTGCGTTTTGCAGGTCGTCGGCCCACAGGCCGGTATGGCGGGCGTAGGCTTCTACCAGCTTCACCTGCTCGTCGTCGCGGCCGGTGAGCTTGAGGTAGTTGATGGTCTGCTCGTCGATGTAGAACATGCCGGCAGTGGCCCCGTATTCCGGGGTCATATTGGAAATGGTAGCCCGGTCGCCAATGGTGAGATCCCTGGTGCCTTCGCCAAAGAATTCCAGCCAGGCCGACACTACCCGTTGCTCGCGCAAAAACTCGGTGAGCGCCAGCACTATGTCGGTGGCGGTAATGCCGGGCTGGCGGGTGCCGGTAAGCTTTACGCCGACAATGTCGGGCAGGCGCATCATGGAGGGCCGGCCCAGCATCACGGTTTCGGCTTCCAGCCCGCCCACGCCAATGGCAATCACGCCCAGCGCATCCACATGGGGCGTATGGCTGTCGGTGCCCACACAAGTGTCGGGAAAGGCCACGCCATTTTGCACCTGCACCACCGGCGACATTTTCTCCAGGTTGATCTGGTGCATAATGCCGTTGCCGGCAGGGATCACGCTCACGTTCTCAAAGGCGGTTTTGCACCATTCAATAAAGTGAAAACGGTCTTCGTTGCGTCTGTCTTCAATGGCGCGGTTTTTGTCAAAGGCGTCCGGCTCAAAACCGGCATGCTCCACCGCCAGGGAATGATCCACAATCAGCTGGGTTTGCACCACCGGATTCACCCGTGCCGGATCGCCGCCCTGAGCGGCAATGGCGTCCCGCAGGCCGGCCAGGTCCACCAAAGCGGTCTGGCCGAGAATGTCGTGGCACACCACCCGCGCCGGATACCAGGGAAAGTCGTGGTCGCGCTTGCGCTCAATCAGTTGTTTCAGGCTGTTGGTAAGCTGAGCCGGTGTGCAGCGGCGCACCAGTTGCTCCGCCAGCACCCGAGACACATAGGGCAAACCCTCATAGGCACCGGGAGCGATGGCGTTAACGGCTTCCCGTGCATCAAAGTAGTCAAGCCGAGTGCCCGGCAGCGGTTTGCGAAAGTCGGTATTCATGGCATTCCTCACTTGCGCTCGCTGATGGGCAGCCAGGCTTGCGGCTCGGGGCCGATATAGTCGGCGCTGGGGCGAATAATGCGGTTGTTGGCGCGTTGCTCAAACACATGGGCGGCCCAACCCGTGACCCGGCTCATCACAAAGATGGGGGTAAACAGCTTGGTGGGAATACCCATAAAGTGATAGGCAGAGGCATGAAAGAAGTCGGCGTTGCAGAACAGGTTTTTCTCCCGCTTCATCACCGCCTCTACCCGCTCGGACACCGCATAAAGGTGAGTGTCGCCTACGTCTTCAGACAGCTTTTTGGCCCATTCCTTGATAAGGGCGTTACGCGGATCCGACTCGCGGTAAATGGCATGACCAAAGCCCATGATCTTTTCCTTGTTGGCCAGCATGTGCAGTATGCCCGCCTCGGCTTCATCGGGGGTCTGCCAGCGTTCAATCATTTCCATGGCGGCTTCGTTAGCCCCGCCGTGCAGCGGGCCGCGCAGGCTGCCAATGGCCGCGGTAATGCAGGAGTGCAGATCCGACAGGGTGGACGCGCACACCCGGGCGGTAAAGGTAGAGGCGTTGAATTCATGCTCGGCATAAAGCACCAGGGAGCAGTGCATTACCTTTTTATGCAGCTCGCTTGGTGCCTTACCGGTGAGCATTTCCAGAAAATAGCCACCTATACTGTCCTGCGCCGGGCAGGTGGTGTCGATGCGTACGCCATCGTGACTGTAGCGATACCAGTAGCAGATAATGGCCGGCAGCATGGACAGCAGCGTATCGGTTTTATCCTCCTGTTCGGCAAAATCCATTTCCTGATCCAGGTTACCCAGCACAGAGCAGCCGGTGCGCATCACGTCCATGGGGTGCGCATGGGCAGGAATTTCTTCCAGCACTCGGCATAAGGCTTCCGGCAGACCACGGCGGGACATCAGGTTTTGTTTATAGTCGTTCAGCTCGATTTGGGTAGGCAGCTTGCCCTTCAGCAGCAAATGGGCCACTTCTTCAAACTCGGCATGGTGTGCCATATCGGTAATGTCGTAGCCCCGGTAAGTGAGGCCGGTGCCGCTTTTGCCCACGGTGCACAGCGCCGTGGTGCCGGCACTCTGGCCACGCAGGCCCGCGCCGCCCAGTTGTTTTTCTTCCTTGGATTTTTCAGCAAAGGTGGTCATGGCTGACTCCTTGTTATGTTTTGGTCGAGGTGTGTGCGTAAGCGTCAGTCGCCTTTTTGCTCGCTGAACAACCGGTCGAGCTTGTTCTCGTAATCGTGATAACCCAGGTAATGATAGAGCTGCTCCCGGGTTTGCATGCTGTCCACCACATTGCGCTGATGGCCGTCTTTCAGCAGGTGCTGATACACATTGAGCGCCGCCTGATTCATAGCGCGGAATGCCGACAGCGGATAGAGCACCATGCCCACACCGCACTCGGCCAGCTCGTCTTTACTGAACAGCGGGGTCTGGCCAAACTCGGTAATGTTGGCAAGGATCGGCACTTTGACCGCTTCGGCAAACTGGCGATATTGCTCAAGCGTGTTGATGGCCTCGGGGAAAATCATGTCGGCTCCCGCCTCCACACAGGCCAGTGCCCGCTCAATGGCGGCGTCCATGCCTTCCACCGCCAGGGCGTCGGTGCGCGCCATGATCACAAAGTCACTATCGGTGCGCGCATCCACTGCTGCTTTTACTCTGTCTACCATTTCGCTCTGGCTCACAATGGCCTTGTTGGGCCTGTGGCCACAGCGCTTTTGCGCCACCTGATCTTCCAGATGCACGGCAGCCGCGCCGGCGCGCTCCATCTCTTTAATGGTGCGGGCAATGTTAAAGGCCCCGCCAAAGCCGGTGTCTATGTCTACCAGCAACGGCAGCTTGGTGGCGGCGGTAATGCGGCGCACGTCTTCCAGCACGTCGTTCAGGGTGGTAATGCCCAGATCCGGCAGGCCGTAAGAGGCATTGGCAATGCCGCCACCGGACAGATAAATGGCCTGATGACCCACCTGCTCCGCCATCATGGCGCAATAAGGATTAATGGTGCCTACCACCTGCAGCGGCTGGTTATTGGCGACCGCCTCGCGAAATTTGGCTCCCGGACTCATTGGTTTGCTCCTTGTTCGGTTTCAAGTTGTTGTTCAATTAACAGCCGGCTGCGCATAATGTGCCGGCGCATTAACAGCTCGGCCAGCTCACCGTCCCGCTCCCGCAGGGCCGCCAGCAAGTGAAAATGCTCGCTTAATGCCTGTTGCGGACGGGAATGTGAGCGCTGAGACTGATGCCGATACATGCGCAGCAGGTGATAAAGCTCATCGCACAGCAGGCTGATCAGCGTGCTGTTGCGGCTGGCCAGGATCAGCCGGTAGTGAAAGTCAAAGTCGCCCTGCTGATGAAAATAGGAGGCCCCTTCCACTTCTTCGATATGGGCCTTGTGGGTATTAAGCAGCTGCTCCAGGGCAATCAGCTCGGCCTCGGTAATGTGCTGGCAGGCCAGCCGCGCCGCCATGCCTTCCAGCGCCTCCCGCACCGCATAAATCTCAATGAGCTTGGCCCGGCTGAGGGCAATAACCCGCGCGCCCACATGGGGCACCCGTTCAATCAGGCCTAACGATTCCACCCGCAGCATGGCCTCGCGCAGCGGCCCCCGGCTCACACCAAAGCGGCGCGCCAGCTCGGGCTCGGAGATTTTGCTGCCGGCCTCAAACTCCCCTTTCACGATCAGATCAATCAGCTGCTCGGTCAGGTTGGCCGACTTGGTCAGCTCCCGCGCTTCGGTTAAGGATAAGTCGGTGCTCTGAGGTAGTAGTGCTTGCTCTGCCATTTAACTGTCAACAATTTAACGAATATGAAACAAAATTATCACCTGAAATGGGGTTGATCAAGGTAATGTGTCGACAATTATGGTTAGACTTTGGTCTTAACAGACAGCTGGGTGCTGGAAGCTGGAAGCGAGAAGCTGGAGGAATGTTGGGACTCGTCCCAAGTTGCCCGAATAAATTCGGGCCTACTGTAGGCCCCGTTTTAACGGGGCAAAGGTGCTACATGATGGCTGGTTTGCCCCAATAAATTGGGGCCTGCAGGAGATTACATTTTGTTTTTAAGCAGCGCTTCTATGCTGCCCACGGCACCGAGTACGCTGCTGGCTTCATAGGGCAGGAAGATGCGATCGCCGTCTTTGCCGATTTCGGGCAGGGTTTTGAGGTATTCCAGCCCCAGCAGATAGCCGATAACCAGTTGCGGATCGAGTCGGTCGCTGCCGGCGGCCAGCACCTGATCAATGGCCTGGCGCTGGCCGTCGGCCATCAGAATGGCGGCTTCGCGCTCCCCTTCTGCTACCAGAATATTGGAGCGTTTCTCCCCTTCGGCTCGGGCAATGGCGGCTTCCCGTTCACCGCTGGCCTGCAATACAAGTGCCCGGCGTTCCCGCTCGGCGGCCATTTGCTTGCGCATGGCGTCTTCCACCTCGGCGGGAATGAGAATGTCCTGAATTTCAACCCGGGTGACTTTTACGCCCCATTTGTTGCCGGCTTCGTCCATAACCACCTGCAGCTTGTCGTTAATTTCCTGGCGGGATTCAAACAGCTTGTCGAGCTCCATTTTGCCTACTTCCGAGCGCAGAGAGGTTTTGGCCAGAATTTCGATAGCCTGAATAAGGTTCTCGGTCTGGTATACGGCCCGCTCCGGGTCAATCACCTGAAAATACAGGGCACCGTTTACGGTCACGCTCACGTTGTCGGCCGTGATCACCGACTGGCCGGGAAAGTCGAGCACGGTTTCGCGGCGGTCAATGCGGGTTTCTTCCTGCACCACGGCGACATTTTCTCCGCCAATGGCCTGATAACGGCGCACCTTAATGGAGCGAGGCTTGTCTACAAAGGGAATAATCCAGTTAATACCGGGGCTGAGCGTTTTCTGGTAACTCCCAAGCCGCTCAATAACCACGGCTTCCGATTGCTGCACTATCATCAGGCCTTTGATCACCAGTGCCAGCACCAGCACGGTAAATACCAGAGCAATAACCAACATCATGTCCATGACAAACTCCCTTGCGGTAACAATGTTTTTAATTATTTGAGTGATTTAACAATAGCGGTAATGCCGTCGAAACGGAGAATTTCCACTTCTTCTCCTTCCTGTAGTTCGGCGTCAGCCTCGGCGCGCACCATAAACAAGTCACCTTCAAGTTTAAGCCGCAACTCACCGTTATGATGGCGCACCAGTTTGCCGGTTTGATGGCGGCTTTCGCCGGCCAGGCCGCTGCGACGCTGTGAGGGAGCATACTGACGAAAGGCCCTTTTCAGCAAAGGGGCCAGTGCGGCGGCTGCCAGGGCAAAAGCAAACCACTGGCCCGTTACACCCACATCCAGCAGCGCCGCCGCCATGGCCACCAAGGCAGCCAGCCCCATGGCAACGGCAAAAAAGCCGGTGCCAAGCAACTCGGCCAGGAACAAAATAAGCGCGGCAATCAGCCACAAATGCCAGGCAAGCACGTGTTAACACCTTAGATGCGAATGGAACAATGTTTACTATAGGTAAGCTGAAAGCCGGAAGCCAGCGGGGGCTGGGGAATGGCATGCCGTGAGCGTAGCGAATTGCAACAGGATGCCGACTGCGGGTTGTTGGGATTCGCATGGCTAATCTCAACCTTGGCACTACAGACGGCACCTCTTATAGCTGATAGCTTACGGCTTACAGCTCCCCAACGGGGCGGGCCAGTTTGAACAGCTCAAAGAAGTTGGCGGTGGTTTGCTGTGCTACTTCTTCATAGGGCACGCCTTTAAGTTTGGCTACATATTCCGCCACAGTGCGGGTGTAGGCGGGTTCATTTTCTTCACCGCGGAACGGCACCGGGGCCAGCCAGGGCGAGTCGGTCTCCACCAGCAGGCGCTCCAGCGGCAGGGCTTTTACCACCTCGCGCAGGGCGTCGGCGCTGCGAAAGGTCACAATGCCGGAGATGGAAATATAAAAACCAAGCTCAATGGCGGCTTCGGCCATTTCCAGCGACTCGGTAAAGCAGTGCAGCACACCGCCTACCTTGTCGGCACCGCCCTTGCGCAAAATATCCAGGGTGTCTTCCTGGGCGCTGCGGGTATGAATGATCAGCGGCTTGTTCAGCTCCACCGCCACCTGCACATGCTGCTCAAAAGAGCGCTTTTGCAGCTCGGCGGTGTCGGGTGCATAAAAATAATCCAGTCCGGTTTCGCCAATGGCTACCACAGAAGGGTGCGAGGCCAGCTCGCGCAGCCGCTCCGGATTGTTCTGTTCATCATTCTGGTGCAGCGGGTGCACGCCACAGGAGGCAAACACCTGAGGGTAAGGCTCAACGGCTTTCAGCATATCGGGAAAGGAATTCAGCCCCACACCAATGCACAGCATGTGGTTTACGCCACGGCTGGCGGCCTTGGCGATGGCTTCGTCCATGGATTTGTGTTTTTTGCCGTAATCGAGTTTGTCGAGGTGGCAATGGGAATCAACCAGCAAAATCAGCTCCGGTGTTGTTTTTCGGTAAATCAGGAATGAAGTAATGTCTGCTGCAAACGATGCAGCCACTGGCTCAGCTGCAGGCCGGCATTGACCGGTCTGCCCTGCCCCGGCTGCAAACAACGGCGCAATTTCAGCAGCGCACTGTGCAGCTCATGCAGCGGCATGGGCCCCAGCTGCGCTATAAGCGCACTGTGCTGCCGGCAGTCAGCAAGTTTAAGTGGTGCCCGCACGCCAAGGGCGGTTTGCAGCGCATCCTGCAGCAACAGCTGCACCCATACCAGGTGCACCGGCTGTTCCTGCAGGCCTGCCAGCACCTTTTGCAGCCGGCCCGGCTGCTTGCCCAGACCGGCCAGCTCGGCCAGCAAACTCAGGCGTTTGTCGTCGGTACCGGCACTCAGGTATTCCAGGGTCTGCAGTGGCGAGCCCTGGTTCACACTCAGAGCCGAGGGGCTGGCCTGCACGCCCTGCTCATTCAGCCAGGCCAGCGCACTTTGCGTATCGGGCAGTGGCACCAGCCACTGCTGACAACGACTTATAAGCGTCGGCAGCAACCGCTCGGGCCGGGACGATACCAAAATCAGCGTGCTTTCACCCGCCGGCTCTTCCAGGGTTTTCAGCAAGGCATTGGCGGCGGCTTCGGTCATCAGCTCGGCCCGCTCAATAATGGCCACCTTGCCGTGCCCCAGTCGCGCACTCTCGCTCATAATACGGCTGAGCTCGCGAATGGCATCAATGCCAATGCTACGCCCTTCCCGGCCCACCACATGCAGATCGGAATGACTGCCGGCGGCGTTGAGTTCACAGGCATGGCAGATGCCGCAAGGAGTATCACTTGTATGTTGGCATAATAATGCGGAGGCCAGTTTTCCGGCCAGCTCGCGCTTGCCCAGCCCCGCCATGCCCTTTATTAACAGGCCGTGGCCCAGGTGCTGCTCTCGCACCGCCCGCTGCAGCGGCTGCCATACCGGGCTCAGCCAAGGGTACACAGACGTTGCTCCAGACAGGCCAGTACCCGTTCTTTTACCTGCTGCTCATTGCCACTGGCGTCTATCAGGTCACAGTTGGCATCGGCATGGGCCAGCTCAAGATAACGGGCACGAGTGCGTTCAAAAAAGTCGATTTTTTCCTGCTCTATGCGATCCAGCTCGCCTCTGTGGCGGGCCCGGACCAGCCCCTGAGCCGGATCAATATCAAGGTAAAGCGTCAGATCCGGTTTAAAGTCTCCCAGCACCGCCTGTTTGATTTGAGTAATAAGGCCGGTGTCTATGCCCCGGCCACCGCCCTGATAAGCCTGAGAAGACCAGTCATGCCTGTCTCCCACCACCCAGATACCGTCGGCCAGGGCCGGCTGAATCCGGTTTTTTACCAGCTGCACCCGGGCGGCATACATCAGCAGCAGCTCGGCTTCCATGGTGAACGGCTCTTCATGCACCTCTTTTACCAGGCTGCGCATTTTTTCTGCCAGCGGGGTACCACCGGGTTCACGGGTGGTCATCACTCGGTGGCCTCTGGCTTCAAGCCAGCTCACCACATGGCGCTGCACCGTGCTTTTGCCGGCCCCTTCCAGCCCTTCAATCACTATAAAACGGCTCATCATTTACCTGTTCAAAATGTAGCGGCGCACTGCGTTGTTATGCTCACGCAAGGTGCGGGAAAAATGATGCCGGCCCTCACCCTTGGCCACAAAATAATAATATTTGCTCTTGGCCGGGTTCAGCACGGCCTGAATGGCTTCCTGGCTGGGCATGGCAATGGGAGTGGGCGGCAGGCCGTCTATCACATAGGTGTTATAGGGCGTATGTGCCTGCAGATCGCGCTTGCGAATATTGCCGTCATAGTCGTCGCCCATGCCGTAAATCACGGTAGGATCGGTCTGCAGCCGCATACCCCGGCGCAACCGGTTAATAAACACCGAGGCGATCAGCGGCCGCTCTTCGGCAATGCCGGTTTCCTTTTCAATAATGGAGGCCAGGATCAGCGCTTCGTAGGGAGAGTCTACCGGCAGGTCGGGCTCACGGTTTTCCCAGGCATCCTGTAAAAACGTCTGCATATGGCCATAAGCACGCTCCAGCACATCATAGTCACTGTCGCCGGGTGTGTAGGTATAGGTTTCCGGTAAAAACAGCCCTTCCAGCTTGCTGTGCCCGGCCCCCAGACGTTCGGCCAGTTCGGCTTCGCTGACGCCCTCAAGCTCATGCTCCATGTACTCCGCGCTGGCCAGCTTGCCCAGCCAGTCGGACAGGCGCAGCCCTTCCACTAACGTCACGTTCAGCCGATACACATCTCCGTCTACAAAGGTATTGAGAGCCTCACGCAGCGTGGTGTTGTCATCCAGCTTGTAGGTGCCCTGGCGCACAGCCGCCAGCTCAGGATGAAACTTCAGCCATAACCGGCGATGCAGCAGCGGCAGCTCCGGACTGAGCCGGCCGGCCAGTTGCAGGGCGGTCTCGCCTTTATGCACCACAAACAACGGATGCTCTCCCGGTGTGATGGTCAGATGTTCAATTTTCTGCCACTGGCTGTAGCCATAGCCGGCCAGGCCAGCTCCCGCCAGCACACCGGCCAGCAGAGTGCCTTTCACGGCGTTAATCAATTTGCTCATATTTGCGTTGCAGTGCTCTTGTCATGGAAAACGGCTGTTGCAGTGTCCGGCCGGCAAAGGTATGCACAGGCACCAGCCCCATCAGGGCATTGGTCAGCCAGATTTCATCCGCGTCATAAAGGGCGTCAAGGGGGGCATTCACTGTCTGTACCCGATCGCCCAGCTCATTTATTATCCAGGCACGCACAGTGCCATGCACGCCATTGGTGGCAAGCGCCGGAGTAAACACAGCATCATCCTTGCGCCAGAACAGATTGGCGGTCACTGCCTCCATAATAACGCCCGCATCGTTCAGCACCACGCCTTCATCAAGCCCGCGGTCTTCAAGCTCAGCCCTTAGCAACACCTGCTCCAGCCGGTTGCTGGTTTTCAGTCCCGCCAACAGCGGCGAGCTGCCAAGCCGGCCTTCACACAGGCCCAGCTCAATGCCCTGCTCGCGCCAGGCAAAATAATGCACGGGAAAAGACGAACAGTTCAAGGCAACCACGGTTTCCGTGCTGCCGGCAATACCATAGCCCCGGCCGCCGGCGCCGCGCAACAGGGTCAGGCGCACCACACGATCGCCTTCGTCGGGCAGGCGCGCAAGGGCGGCTTCCACGGCACTCCAGTCGGGCTCGGCCATGTGCAGCCGGCGGCAGGCTTTAATCAGCCGGGCCTTGTGCAATGGCCAGAGCCGTACCCGGCCCAGGTGCTGGTGCATGGTGGTGAAATGGCCGTCGCCGAGCATCCAGCCACGACTGGTGTTGTCTGAACTGCTGATAAAGGTCTGCATAATACCGTTATAAAAAAGCCCGGCACATGGCCGGGCTGTTTATGGCCGAAGGGCCATTATATGCGCTTGAAGATCAATGAGCCATTAGTGCCGCCAAACCCGAAAGAGTTGGACAGGGCATACTCGAACTCACCCTTCTTCGCCTGGTGCGGTACCAGATCCAGATCGCATTCATCATCCGGGTTGTCCAGATTGATGGTGGGCGGTGCAATCTGATCACGCAGCGCCAGCACGGTAATAATGGCTTCAATGGCACCGGCAGCACCCAGCAGATGACCGGTCATTGATTTGGTGGAGCTGACCATCAGTTTGCCGGCCTGCTCACCAAATACCTTTTTCACCGCTTTCAGCTCGGCCACATCACCCAGCGGCGTGGAGGTGCCGTGAGCATTGATGTAACCCACCAGCGCCGGATCCAGATTGGCGTCGCGCAGGGCATTGGCCATGGCCGCTGCAGCACCGCTGCCGTCATCGGGCGGAGCCGTCATATGATGTGCATCGCCGCTCATGCCAAAGCCAACCAGCTCGGCATAAATGGTGGCACCACGGGCCTTGGCGTGTTCATACTCTTCCAGCATGACCACACCGGCGCCGTCGCCCAGCACAAAGCCATCACGGTCCTTGTCCCAGGGGCGGCTTGCCTTTTGCGGCTCGTCGTTGCGGGTAGAGAGCGCACGGGCCGCAGCAAAACCACCCATGCCCATGGGCGTGGAGGCTTTTTCGGTGCCGCCGGCCAGCATGGCATCGGCATCACCGTAAGCAATCATGCGGGCTGCCAGACCAATGCTGTGCGTACCAGTGGTACAGGCGGTGGTGGCGGCAATATTGGGACCGCGCAGGCCCTTCATGATCGACAAATGGCCGGATACCATATTGATAATGGTGGACGGCACAAAGAAGGGACTCAGCTTACGCGGACCGCTCTTCATCAGGTTGGTATGATTTTGTTCAATCAGACCCAGACCACCAATACCCGAGCCGATGGACACACCCACGCGATCGGCGTTGGCGTCTGTAATTTCCAGTCCGGCATCAGCAAAGGCCTGCAAGCCTGCTGCTATACCGTACTGAATAAACAGATCCATTTTGCGGGCTTCTTTCTTGGCTATGCCATGCGCTTCCGGGTCAAAATCCTTGACCAGGCCGGCAAACTTGGTGGTGTAATCGGTAGTATCAAAATGATCGATATTGGTAATGCCGCTTTGACCTGCCAGCAGGGCCTGCCAGCTGGCATCGACCGAATTTCCGACAGGAGAGAGCATACCGAGGCCAGTCACCACGACTCTGCGTTTTGACACAGGAGCGCCTCCGAATGGGGGTTAAACAAGAAAATAACCGAAGTGGCGGGCGCCACTCCGGTACAGGTTTGTTATTCCTGGTTGGCGTTGATGTAGTCGATCGCAGCCTGAACGGTGGTGATCTTCTCCGCTTCCTCGTCAGGAATCTCGGTGTCAAACTCTTCTTCCAGTGCCATTACCAGTTCAACGGTATCCAGGGAATCCGCGCCCAGATCATCAACGAAAGAAGCTTCAGATTTAACTTCTTCTTCTTTAACACCCAGTTGTTCTACGATGATTTTCTTTACGCGTTCTTCAATGTTGCTCATGACCAGTATTTTCCTTTAGAAATACGCAAGTGCGTGTCGTTGCGGTAGTGTATAAAAATAACCGTCGTTTGCAAGCCTGTTTGGGGCTGGTCTAACCAGAATTTACCCCTAAAACGGCGCATTTTCCGCCAAACAGATGCTAACCGAGGTGATTTTCATCACACCATGTACATGCCGCCGTTAACGTGCAGCGTTTCGCCGGTAATGTAACCAGCTTCATCCGACGCCAAAAAGGCCACGGCGGATGCAATCTCTTTGGGGTCGCCCAGGCGCTGAGCCGGAACTTGTGACAAGATACCGGCTCGTTGTTCGTCATTCAATGCGCGCGTCATGTCTGTTTCAATAAAACCGGGAGAAACCACATTAACGGTAATGCCGCGGGACGCCACTTCACGGCCCAGGGACTTGCTGAAACCAATCAGACCGGCTTTGGCAGCCGCATAGTTGGCCTGGCCGGCGTTGCCCATGGTGCCTACCACGGAGCCGATGGTCACAATACGACCGTAGCGCTTTTTCATCATGGTGCGCAGCACCGCCTTGGACAGACGGAACACAGATGTGAGGTTGGTGTCGAGAATATCCTGCCACTCGTCTTCTTTCATGCGCATCATCAGATTATCGCGGGTGATACCGGCGTTGTTCACCAGTACGTCGATATCACCAAAACGCTCCTTGATGGTGCCAAGCGTGGCTTCCAGTGACGCCGGATCAGTGACGTTCAGTACCAGACCGGTACCCTTGTCGCCCAGATAGGCGCTGATCGCCTCAGCACCCTTGTCGCTGGTGGCAGTGCCGATGACGGTGGCACCGCGTTCTGCGAACAGTTCGGCGGTGGCACGACCAATGCCGCGGCTGGCACCGGTGACCAGCACTACTTTACCGGAAAAACTCATATTCACTCCTTTATCAGGGGTTTAAACCAATTGCATTCTGGTCATTCCGGACTCTGGCTTTCGCCAGAGTGACGACAGAAAGCGACCAGGCAGATTGGCATTACAGACCGTTAACGGCAGTCAGGGCTTTTTCCAGGCTGGCGTCGTCGTTCACGGCAACGCCTTCTACCCGCTTGTCGATGCGTTTGGCAAGGCCGGTGAGCACCTTGCCCGGCCCCACTTCCAGCGCCAGAGTCACACCCTGCTCCGCCATGGTTTCCACGGTTTCAGTCCAGCGTACCGGGCTGTACAACTGGCGCACCAGTGCCTCTTTAATGGCAGCCGGATCGGTTTCGGGCGTTACATCCACGTTGTTGATCACGGGCACCACAGGCGCATTAAAACTCATGCCGCTGAGGGTTTCTGCCAGCTTGTCGGCGGCAGGCTGCATCAGCGCGCAGTGAGACGGCACACTTACCGGCAACGGCAGCGCACGTTTGGCGCCACTTTCTTTCATCAGCGCATTGGCACGCTCTACTGCGGCCTTGTTACCGGCAATCACCACCTGGCCCGGTGAGTTGAAGTTTACTGCCGATACCACCTCGCCTTCTGCTGCTTTTTCGCAGTTGGCAATAATAGTGTCATTATCCAGGCCGATAATGGCCGACATGGCACCGGTGCCTTCGGGCACGGCATCCTGCATCAGCTTGCCGCGCAGCTCTACCAGTTTCACACCGTCGGCCAGGCTGAGCACACCGGCACACACCAGGGCGGAATATTCGCCCAGGCTATGGCCGGCCATCACCGCAGGCTGTGCCCCGCCCTGCTGCTGCCACAGACGATAAAGCGCGACCGAGGCGGTGAGCAGCGCCGGCTGAGTGCGCCAGGTTTTATTCAGCTCTTCGGCCGGACCGTTCAGTACCAGATCCGCCACATTATAGCCCAGAGCGTCGGATGCCTCGGCAAAGGTGGTTTGCACTATTTCGTGATTGGCCAGCACATCGGCCAGCATGCCAACGGTCTGGGATCCCTGTCCGGGAAAGGTAATGGCAAAAGACATGAAATTTCCTCTTAAAAACGAACCAGGGCCGAGCCCCAGGCAAAACCGCCGCCAAAGGCTTCCAGCAGCACCAGATGGCCACGCTGAATGCGACCGTCACGCACGCCTTCATCCAGCGCGATGGGCACACTGGCCGCTGAAGTGTTACCGTGCTTGTCGAGGGTCAGGATCACGCTGTCCAGCGACATGCCCAGCTTGCGGGCGGTGGCGTTAATAATGCGGTAGTTGGCCTGATGAGGTACCAGCCAGTCGAGCTCCGACTTATCAATACCGTTGGCTTCCAGAGTCTGCACCACAATATCGCTCAGGCGGGACACGGCCACCTTGAACACTTCATTGCCCTTCATGTGCATGTAGGCATCCATTTCGGTGCCCGATACACCGCGCTGGCGGTGTGGCAGCTTGAGCAGCTCACCATAGGCACCATCGGCATGCAAATGAGTCGACAGAATACCCGGCTCTTCGCTGGCACCCAGCACAACCGCACCGGCACCGTCGCCAAACAGAATAATGGTGGATCTGTCTTCGGGGTCACACATGCGCGACAGCGCATCGGCACCAATCACCAGCACATGGCGGGCGGTACCACTTTTAATAAACTGATCTGCCACGCTCAGGGCATAGCTGAAGCCGGCACAGGCGGCGGCGATGTCAAAGGCCGGAATGCCGGGCACATTCAGCATGGCCTGCACTTCGCAGGCGGCGGCCGGAAAGGCATTGTCGGCACTGGTGGTAGCCAGCACTATCATGTCGAGCTGCTGCGCTTCAATGCCGGCGGCATCCAGTGCCCGCAGGGCGGCACCATAAGACATGGTGGCCACGGTTTCTTCGGCACCGGCAATGCGACGCTCGCGAATGCCGGTGCGTTCAACAATCCACTGATCGCTGGTTTCTACCATTCTTTCCAGGTCGGCGTTGGTACGCACACCCTGAGGCAGGTAGCTGCCGGTTCCCAAAATTTTACTGTTCATAGGCGTTATCTTGCGTGACTGTCCTGAGGGGCAGTATCAAAAAGATGCGCGATTTTGGCGGGCAACTGATGCTCGGTTTCGGCAACAGCCTGCAAAATCGCATTCAAGAAGGCGGGTGATCCTGCGCTCCCGTGGCTTTTTACCACACTGGAACGTAATCCTATCAGACTGGCCCCATTATACTGGTCCGGGTTCAGGTGAGAAAGCCGGCGCTTGAGCCAGGTGCCCAGCAACCGCCACCAGAACCCGCGCTTTTTTCCCGCACCCAGCAGCAGCCGGGCGACTCCTTCACTGGTTTTGAGCGCCACATTACCAACAAAGCCATCACACACAATGACTTCCGCGGTGCCGGCAAACAGGTCGTTGCCTTCGATATAGCCCTGATAATTCAGTGCCGGCAGTGCTTTCAGCCGGCGGGCAGCCTGGCGCACCGCTTCATAACCCTTGTTGGACTCGGCTCCCACGTTCAACAGCATGACACGGGGCTTCTGTTGCGACAACACATGCCGCGCCACCGCATCTCCCATCAGCGCAAACTGCACCAGTTGCTCAGTGTCACAGCACACATTAGCTCCCACATCCAGCAACAGCGCATGGCTGCCATCGGCCTGAGGCAGGCGGGTGATCAGTGCCGGCCGGTCGACACCGGGCAGGGTCTGCACCACGTTAATGGCCATGGCCATGAGTGCACCTGTATTGCCGCCGCTCACACAGGCCTGAGCCTCGCCGCTGGCCAGCGCATTCAGTGCCTGGCACATGGAGGAATCAGACAGATGACGCAGGGCAAAGCCCGCTTTGTGCTCGTTGGTAACCTGCTGGGTACAATAATGCACCCGCACCCGCTGATGAGCGGTCAGGTTACATCGTTCAAGCCAGGGAAGTAGCGCCGCGCGGGACCCGAACACATGCAGGTGAAGGTCGGGTAGAAGCGACAGTGCCTGCGCGGCGGCAGGCACTGTAACCGGAGGGCCAAAGTCGCCCCCCATCATATCAAGCGCAACGGTCAGCTGCGGCAAGAGAATAATCCTTACTTAGCGATTACCTTCTGGCCACGGTAGAAACCATCGGCGGTCACGTGGTGACGACGATGAGTTTCGCCAGTGGTCTGGTCTACAGACAGGCTGGCAGTGCTCAGAGCATCGTGTGAACGACGCATACCACGCTTGGAACGGGTTTTACGGTTCTGTTGTACGGCCATTTGACCTAACTCCTAAATCAGTTACTTTCGTTTCAGCTCTTCCAGAATGGCGAAAGGGTTCGAACGCTCTTCGGCTTCGGGAATATCACCATAGCTCAGATCAAACTTGCCTTCGGCACAACGCTCATTTTCATGAGCGGGTACCAGCGGCAGGGCAAGGATGAGTTCATCCTCAATGGTCTGCGCCAGATTAATTTCTCCGAATTCATCGGCCTCAAACGTTTCGTACTCTTCCGGCAGCTCCGGCGCCTCGGCATTCTCACGCAAAGGCGTGTACGTAAACTCGGATTCTATGGTGGTGTCGAACATCTCATTGCAGCGCTGGCACTGAAGGGTAACGTGCACGCCGGCTTTACCGGACATGATGCGCAACCCCTGGGCATCAATGCCAAAGGTGAGAGAAACGTCGATATCACCATGGATACCTTGGGTAGACTCCGCCAGTCTGGGCATCAGCTCTGCGGCAAACACGCCCTGATAATCCAGGCGTTTATTGGCGCAGCGAACGGGGTCAACCTTGATGGGCAACTTTACCTTTTCCATAAGGCGCGCATATTATAGCGCGTCTGCTGTGGAGTCAAAGAGAAATTGACTTTCCTACGCATAACAGGGGTTTGTGCGCAGCCTGTTGCTCCGGGTAAAATGGCTGCACCTTAATATTCACGTGATCATCACTTGTTATGCCACCGCTTATTCTTGCCTCTTCTTCCTCTTATCGCCGTGCTCTGCTGGAGCGGCTGGGCCTGCCTTTTTCCTGCCACAGCCCGAATATTGATGAAACACCCCAGCACGGTGAAAGCGCCGACGCGCTGGCACTGCGGCTGGCTCAGCAAAAAGCCGCCGCTGTGGCTGAGTATTATAAAGAAGGCCTGGTGATCGGCTCGGATCAGGTGTGCGTAAACGGCAATCAGCTGCTGGGCAAACCCGGCACCACAGACAATGCCCGCCGCCAGCTGCTGGCGGCCTCGGGTAAAACCGTCACCTTTTATACCGGCCTGTGCGTGCACGACTGCGCCACCGGCAGACAGACTTCGGTAGTGGAGCCCTTTCGTGTGCACTTTCGCCGGCTGACCGAGAGCCAGATTGACCGCTACCTGGAAAAAGAGCCGGCGCTGGACTGTGCCGGTGCCTTTAAGTGCGAGGGCCTTGGCATCAGTCTGTTCGAGCGCATGGACGGCCGCGATCCCAACAGCCTGGTGGGCCTGCCACTGATTGCCCTTATCGACCTGCTGGCAGAATTTGGGGTGGAGGTGCCTTGATTCGTGAGGAGTGAGGAGTGAGGAGTGAGCACAGTCCACAATGGACAATCATCTCCCTTCACCTACAACCCCTCACTGTTTTAAACCCACTCAGGCAGATGGCGAATGTCATCAATCAGGGCCACGGGCTTGTGCACGCCCAGCTGATCCCGGTTATGCACTCCGTAAGTGACGCCAATGCGGTCCATGCCAATGGCTTCGGCCATGGCAAGATCGTAACTGGAGTCCCCTACCATCACCGCCTGCTCCGGTGCCATCCGCAGCTCGTCGAGAATTTGTGCCAGCATCAGCGGATCCGGCTTGGAACGCGCCTGATCGGCACCGCGCAACGCATGAAAAAGGTGACCCAGGCCTGAGTCTTTCAGCACCAGATCAAGCCCTTCCCGGGCCTTGCCGGTGGCCACTGCCAGCCGGTAGCCGGTCTGATGCAAACCAGTGAGCACCTTGTCCGCGCCGGCAAACAGCGGTGATGGCGTGGTGTTCAGCTCAAGATAATGCCGGCGGTAAGCATGCAGCAGCGCATCACTTTCGGCGACCGTCAATTCACCAAACAAAACGGGGAACGCCTTATACAGGCTGAGCCCGATAATATGGCGCACCGCCTCAGGCGTGGGCACCGGCTGGTTGCAGTCCAGCGCCGCCGCCTGCATGGACGACACTATGCGGGCCACCGAGTCCATCAGGGTGCCGTCCCAGTCAAAGATCACCAGTTCATACTTCATTTTTTTGCCATTCTCGTCAGCAGTTTTTTCAGCGCCGGCTCCAGCGGTGCTTCCAGGGTCATGGTTTCTTCTCTGCCCGGATGATAAAAGCGAATGCGACAGGCATGTAAAAACAGCCGGGTCAGCCCCTGGCCGCGCATGGCTTCATCAAACTGGCGATCGCCATATTTATCGTCCCCTGCTATGGGATGGCCCGCATGCAACGTATGCACCCGAATCTGATGAGTCCGGCCGGTGACCGGGCTGCACTCCACCAGGGTGGCACCGTCAAACTTCTGAATAATCCGAAAACGGGTTTCTGACGGCTTACCGTCGCGGTCTACCCGCACCACCCGCTCACCGGAAGCCAGCTCGTTTTTCTTCAGCGGCGCCTTTACCGACTTCTGATGCGCCTGCCACTGGCCGCGCACCAGCGCCAGATAATGTTTGTCCATGGTTTTCTCACGCAGCTGCTCGTGCAGGCTGCGCAGCATGCTGCGCTTTTTGGCCACCAGCAAAATGCCGGAGGTGTCCCGGTCCAGCCTGTGCACCAGCTCCAGAAAACGGGCCTGAGGTCGCAGGGAACGCAGCCCTTCAATTACGCCAAAGCTAAGGCCACTGCCACCATGCACCGCCATGCCCGATGGCTTGTTCAGCACCAGCAGGGCATCATCTTCATACACAATGGCGTTTTCCAGCCCCTGCACGCTGTCGAGCTTGGCGGAAGGCAGTACTTCTTCCCGCTCTGCCACCCGCACCGGCGGCACCCGTATGATGTCACCGGCTACCAGCTTGTATTCCGGTTTGATGCGCTTTTTATTAACTCTTACCTCGCCCTTGCGCAAAATTCGATAAATCAGGCTTTTGGGAACGCCTTTAAGCTGAGTCCGTAAAAAATTGTCGATGCGCTGCCCTTCATGCTCAGCCTCTATGGTGAGCAGCCGCACGCTTTGATGGTCTTGTTTCATGGGCGGGATTCTACCACCGAAGCCGGTGTTTTTGCTGCAAAAAAGGTGCCTTGCTATGGTTGTGGGTAAAGTGTGATAATGCAGAAGATTTTCGCGCTTTCCCGGTTGGGGAAGCGCACACAAAAACCCCGGAAACACCGTCAGGTTCGCGACCTTTGGGCTTTTCTCCCCTTTTGACGTGAAACACACCTGAAAAATGCGCCTCATGCGTAGCCAGCCGGGAGGCTGTAACGACTACGCTAAAAGACCCGAGGCCGGTGTCGGTCGGAACCTGACGGGTATTCCGGGGAATCTGAACACTGTAAAAAACAGTAAAAACATATAAAAAGAGTACTAAATGAAAAGAATGCTAATTAACGCAACCCAGGAAGAGGAGTTGCGCGTTGCCCTGGTGGACGGGCAAAGGCTGTATGATCTCGATATTGAAAGCCCCGGCCACGAGCAGAAAAAAGCCAACATTTACAAAGGCAAAATCACGCGGGTAGAACCCAGCCTGGAAGCCGCCTTTGTTGACTACGGTGCCGAGCGCCACGGCTTTTTGCCCCTCAAGGAAATTGCCCGCAACTATTTCCCTGAAGGCTACACCTATCAGGGTCGCCCCAACATCAAGGAAGTGGTCAAAGAAGGTCAGGAAGTTATTGTTCAGATTGATAAGGAAGAACGTGGCAACAAAGGGGCTGCGCTTACCACCTTTATCAGCCTGGCCGGCTCCTACCTGGTACTGATGCCCAACAACCCCCGTGCCGGTGGTATCTCACGCCGCATCGAGGGCGACGAGCGCACTGAACTGAAAGAAGCCCTCTCCCGCCTCAAGTTGCCCGACGGCATGGGCCTGATTGTGCGCACCGCCGGTGTGGGTAAATCCGGTGAAGAGCTGGAATGGGATCTGAATGTACTGAAAGCCCACTGGGCTTCCATTCAGGAAGCCGCCGACAGCCGTACCGCTCCTTTCCTTATCCATCAGGAAAGCAATGTCATTGTGCGCGCCATTCGCGACTACCTGCGCCGGGATATCGGTGAAATTCTTATCGATAACCCCGTGGTATTTGAACGTGCGAAGCAACACATTCAGCTGGTGCGCCCCGATTTTGTCAACCGGGTGAAGCTGTATGAGGGCGACGTGCCCATGTTCAGCCACTACCAGATTGAGAGCCAGATTGAATCCGCGTTTCAGCGGGAAGTGCGCCTGCCGTCCGGCGGCAGCATCGTTATTGACCCCACCGAAGCGCTCACCTCCATCGATATCAACTCGTCCCGGGCCACCAAGGGCGGCGATATTGAAGAAACCGCGCTGCAGACCAACCTGGAAGCGGCAGAGGAAATTGCCCGTCAGCTGCGCCTGCGCGATCTGGGCGGCCTGGTGGTGATCGACTTTATCGACATGACACCAGTGCGCCACCAGCGTGAAGTGGAAAACCGCCTGCGCGACGCCGTGCGGCAAGACCGTGCCCGCATTCAGCTGGGTCGTATTTCCCGCTTTGGTCTGCTGGAAATGTCTCGTCAGCGCCTGCGTCCGTCTTTGGGCGAGTCCAGCACCCATGTGTGCCCCCGCTGTCTGGGTCAGGGTACCATTCGCGACAACGAATCCCTCGCCCTGGCCATTCTGCGCCTGATCGAGGAAGAAGCGCTGAAAGACAATACCGGCCAGATCCACGGTCAGGTACCGGTGGACGTAGCCGCCTATCTGCTCAACGAAAAGCGCAAATCCATTGCCAATCTGGAAAACCGCTACAAGGTTGATATTTTCATCATTCCTAACGAGCAGCTGGAAACCCCGCACTTCGACGTAACCCGGGTGCGCAGCAGCGATGTGGAAGACGTCACCAGCTTTGAACTGAAAACAGAGGTAGAGCAAACTGCCTATCAGCCGCGCCAGCATGAAGCCGCCAAAAAAATTGAGCAGCCGGTCCTGCAGGGCTTTACTGCCCCCGCTCCGGCTCCGGCAGCGACCAGCCCGGCGGCAGTAAAACCGTCTCAGCCCAGCCAGCCCGGCCTTCTGAGCCGTCTGTTCAGCACCATTGCCGGCTGGTTCAAGAGCAGCGAACAGCCGCAAGCCTCTGCCACACAGGAGCAGACTTCTGCCGACCGCAACGAGCGCAGTAACAACCGCAACCAGCGTAACGGTGAGCGCCAGGACCGTCGTCAGCGCGGAGATCGTCGCAACAACAACCGTAACCGCAAGCCGCGTGATGAAGAGCGCAACCAAAAGCCGGCCGTCGCCGCCGCGCAGGACAACACCGAGCAGCAACCGAAGGCCGAGCGTCCGCGCCGTGAACGTCGCAAGCCCCGTCGTGAGCAGCAGCCCGAGCGCGCCGCCCGTCAGCAGGAGCAGCAAACGGCTCAGAACGTGCCGCAACAAACTCAGGCCCCTGCCCCGCAGCAGGAAGCACAACAGGAGCAGGCACGTGAACAGGCCGTGGCCGAGCGCCGCGAGCGCCGTCAGCTGCGCAAACAGGTACGTCTCGACAGTGAGGGCCGCACTCAGGACGCCAAGCCTGCGCCCGAGAAAACCCGTGAGCCCGAGCAAACCGCTGCACCTGCCAGCGAGCAGCCTCAGCCGCACAAGCGTGCACCCAAGCGCAAGCGCATCAATGAAGACAGCCGTCGTCGCCGCCGGGAAGAAACCATTGCTGCCCTGATTGAGCGCGAAGGTGAAGAAAAATGGGTAGCTTCTGAAGCCACTCAGGCCGAGCAACAGCCAGCTCCTGTGCAACCCGAGCCTAAACCGGCTCAAGAGCCGGCCAAGGCAGAGCAGTCTGTGCAAGAACCGGTTAAAACCGAGCCCGCGCCGCAAGCCGAACAAGCCAAGCCGGATGTAGTTCAGGAAGCGGTTGCTCAGGACGAAAAAGCTCAGCCACAAGTGAAAGCAGAAGAGCCCAAAGCGGTACAGGAAGTACCGGCAGAGCCTGCAGTTGCTGCAGAGCCAGTGGCAGAAGCTGAACAGGAAACCAAAGCCGAGCCTGAAGCAGCGCCCACAGCTGAACAAGAAGCCAAGGCCGCGCCCGAGCCAACTGCACCGGTGCAAGCCGAGCCTGTAGCAGCTGCTGCGCAGCCTGCCAAAGAGGCAAAGCCGGCTCCTGTGGCACTGGGTCGCTACCTGGCTGCCTGCAAGGCCTCCGCGCCCATGACCAAACCACCGGTTGTGGAAGCAGCACCTTATGTGAAGCCCGACTACCCGCCTCTGGTACGCGAACCCATCGCCACCAGTGGCCGCCAGGGCGGCAGCATCAACGCCACCAATCAGGCCTCGGCCCCCATGGCCAAACCCTGATCACAGTGCGCTAACAGAAAAAGGCTCCCTCGGGAGCCTTTTTTATCGCCTTACCAGGCTTGACCCGGCGTTACCCGTCATACCGGGCTTGACCCGGTATCTTGCGGTAGGCGCCGCTTTAGCCGGCGCAAATTCAAAGCAAGCATGTATTTAAAGCCTGTTGCACAGGCTCTGCCAGCTAACACGGCAGGCAGCTACAGGCTAGCCCTTAACCTGCCTCAACACCCCATCACAGGCCGCTTCCACCAGATCCAGCACCTGCTCAAAGCCCTGATCCCCGCCATAATACGGATCCGGCACTTCCTGCTCAGGGCCCTCCGCAAAGCTCAGCAACAGCTTCACCTTATGGGCATGCGCCGGCGGACATAGTTTCTGTAAGTCCCGCAGGTTTTCCTTATCTGCCGCCAGGATCAAATCAAAACGGGCAAAATCATCCACCGTCACCTGACGGGCACGCATGCCGGAAAAATCATAGCCTCGCGCCTCACCCGCTGCTCTGGCGCGTGCATCCGGCCCGTTACCGGCGTGAAAACCAATGGTCCCCGCCGAATCAATCTCCAGCTCTACCCCCGCCTGTTGCGCCTTATGACGCAACACCGCCTCGGCAGTGGGCGAACGGCATATGTTGCCCATGCACACTGTAAGCACTTTGTATTTTTGGTTATTTTTTAACTGTTGTTCAAACATGCTGCATTCCTTTACGTTTTTGTGACTGCTCCCCGTCCTGACGGACGAGGCTTCCAACTTCTTAGGCTGCAACCGGCGCGTGGCTGGATTTACGCAAGCCTCCATTGGCAGGAACCGACAGTCCTTCGGCCCGTAGTTTGATTATACCCTGCTGGCGGATATTGATCGCGGCATTTACGTCGCGGTCAAGCTCTATTGCACAATTTGGACACGACCAGTTACGCACCGACAATGGTAGGGTGTCTACCTTGTGCCCACAGCAGGAGCAGGTCTTGGAGCTGGCGAACCACTGGTCTATTTTGACCAGATGCTTGCCTTGTGCCTTGGCCTTGTACTCCAGCTTCTGGATCAAGCTGAACCAGCTGGCATCAGCAATATGCTTCGCCAATTTCCGGTTCCTCAGCAGGTTTTTTACTTTCAGTGTCTCGACTATCACCGCTTGATTTTCGTCAATGAGTTGTCGGGACAGGTTGTGCTGGAAATCAGCACGGGTATTCGCAAGGCGCTCGCACGCCTTAGCCAGTTTAAGCCGTGCCTGCGCACGACCTTTGCTACCCTTCTGGCAGCGCGATAGGGCTTTCTGTTTGCGTCGCAAGTTCGACTGAGCGCGTTTCAGGAAACGGGGATTCGCTGTCTTATTCCCCTCCGAGTCGATAGCAAGATGGGTAAGTCCCATATCAACGCCCAGCACGGTATCAACGGTGTGCAATAGGGCGGGTACTCCCATCCCATCTTCGACCAACAGCGCGGCGTAGTATTTCCCTGTCACGGTGCGTGACAGAGTGATGCTTTTGAGCTTTCCGGTCAGTTCGCGGTGTACTCGCGCTTTGATTCGACCCAGCTTGGGGATCTTGATCCAGTTTTCACCCGCACTGACGCTCATGCAGTGGTAACTCGACTGCTTGCCGTGCTTGCGCTTGAACTTCGGGTAACGCGCCGGGAGCTTCGGATCGAAGAAATTCTGGAAGGCTTTGTCGAGGTTGATACACGCTTGCTGTAGCGCAATCGAGTCAAAGGCCTTGAGCCAGTGGTATTTGCGAGACTTCTTAGCCACTGCAAGCAGCGGCTTGAGGTCTTTCTTGGCCTTCAGCTTTAAGCCGTGGCGCTTGTACTGAGCACTGATGATGTGCAAAGCCTTGTTGTACGTAAAACGGACAGCACCAAACTGCTGATTTAAAAAATCAGCTTGCTCAGGCGTTGGGTAAATACGTACTTTTGTGGCTTTTAGCATTATCGCCCTGACTGCTCCAATCCTGCCCGCAAGATAGCCTGTGCTCGTTTAACGCCTCTTACGTGCTCAAGGGCAACCACATTCGGATCGCAGAGACACAGTTCACGCTTTAGCTTGACTGCTGTGTTTGGATTTGTGAATAGGTTGATGTCACCACAGTTGATACGGTCGAGAAACTCTTTACAAGCAGCTTCAACATCTTCACGAGGGTTAGTCGATAGTTTGGCCGCATACAGGTAGCCATCCATATAAAGATCAATGAGACCACAGTGCGCACAATAGAAATCAACCTTGGGCTTGCCTGAGTTGGAGACTCCATTGATCTTGAACTGGTATAGCATATTTCACCCCTCATGCTTAAACTACCTGCACTATAAGCCTATTAGGACATATTTCAAGTGAGTGTACAGAATAGAAAACCGCTTGCCGACTATCTACGTAAACGTCACAGCGTGACCAAGCTGATAGTACATCTGGTGTTTACCACCAAGTACCGCCGTAAGCTGTTTGACGGTTACATGATTGGACAACTGCGTGAAGCGTTTGAGTCTGCTTGCGAAAAACTGGAGTGTGAATTGCTGGAAATAGATGGCGAAGCAGACCACGTACACTTGCTAGTCGCATACCCTCCAAAGCTGGCGGTCAGTGTTATGGTGAACAACCTGAAATCGGTGTCATCACGCCGGATACGGATTCTCAATACACACATACCTCGGCAAAGCAAAAATTCAGCGCTCTGGTCACGCTCCTACTTTGCCTGTAGCGCCGGCGGGGCGGCTATCGAAACACTGAGAGAATACGTGCAGAGTCAGGCTACACCAGAATAGAACCGCTGCGCGGTTCCCGCTTGTATCCCCGCCCGATTGGGCGAGGGTTTACGCGGGTTTTGCTAAAATCAATATTCCCACCGCTCATGGCTGAGCGGCCCTTTGTTTAACAGGGCTTTTCGCTCCTGCCAGTCGGGCAGGTAACGGTTCATATATTGCCGAAAACGTTCGTTATGGTGGCGCTCCAGCAGGTGCACCAATTCGTGCACCAGTATGTATTCCAGGCATTCCGGGGGCTTTTTGGCAAGCTCCAGATTAAGCCAGATGCGTTTGCTCTGAATACTGCAACTGCCCCACTTGGTTTTCATCTTCTTTACGCCCCAGGCGGCAGGCTCCACACCCAGTACTGGCGTCCAATAGTCCAGCAGCTCACTGATGTGGCGCTTCATTTCGGCACGATAAAAGCTATCCATCACCCGAGCCTTGTTATCCCGGCTGGTGCCGGGATTAACCCAAAGATGCAGCTTGTTGTTGCCCTGATGAGTGATTTCGTGGCGACCGGTGCGCTCGGTGAGCGCCAGCCGGTAACGCCTGCCCCACAGGTAGTGGGACTCACCACTTACCATTTCCCGTTCCGACTGGCGGGGTTGATCAATAAAGCCCTGCTGCTGCTTTTTAATCCAGGGAATGCGGCTGATCACTGCCATGCGAACGGCAGTGTCAGTCATTTTCTCGGGTGCGGATACCCTCACCCGGCCATCGGGGGGCAGCACACTGATATGCAGGTGCTTGATGGCCTTGCGGTTTAACTGCACCGCCAGGCTGCCAATCTGCATCACTGGCATCAGTGGTAGTCCTTCTGGGCCTTGGCCAGCTCCATCACCTGCTTGATGTCCACATCATAATCGCTGGTTTCTTCACGCACGGCGTTTGCAATTTCCCGCTCCTTGAAACGATCACCCACCCAGTCCGCCTTCTTGGTAAAGCGGATGGCGCTGTCAATTTTGGTTATCAGCACTTCATCCTGGCCCAGGTTGTCGTACAGGGCGCGTTTGGCCTGGGTGTCCATGGTGGCGGGATAGCTGCTGCCTCCCTGCTCAGGCTTGGTCACCTTGCTGGCCAGTGCCCGGATTTGCTCCAGGTATTCCTGATAAGACAGTGCCTGCTGCCGCCGTTGCTCTATCAGCTCATCCAGCAGCACCGACATGCGCTCGTAATATTTGGGGTTAACCGGGTTCTCATCCACTATGGTCTTGCGCACGTTATTCTCTATCGCTTCTGCCATCGCATCCTGGTTGTTGGCCAGCCCTTCCGGCAGCGCCTTGATCAGATCGTCGCCCTGCTTTTGCACCACCAGCTCGATCAGGCCCAGCTCTTCAAAGTCCATTAATACTTCGCTGTCGTCGGCGCGGATATACATATCCAGCAAGTAACGCATGGCCGGCTCAAACCGTTTCATGTCCAGGGCATCACCACTGCCTTGCTTCACCTCGTCGCGCACTTTTTCATAGTGAGCCACTTCGGCACGGATCTCCTCGATATCACTCAGTGCGTAACCGGCAGCGGGCATTTCATTGGCGATATTGGCAAAGGCACGCAGCAACTTAGCCACGCTCTGGTAAAGGGTCAGACGCAGGGCTTCCTTCTCGGTCAGCTCGTCCTGATTCTGCCCCGACACGCCACAAAAGTAATGCAAATAATCGGCGGTGCCACGGGGGGAGCGCACCGGCTCGCACAGGGCGCGCACCATCTCCAGCGCGGTTTCCAGGTCTTCTCTGGCTTGCACCAGCCGGTCTTTCAGCAGGCCGGCCACATCTTCCTTGTCGTAGCCGTCAAAGGCACCGGCGGTGTAATCGGTAATGGCCTTGTCCAGCGACTTGAACAAGTCCTTGTAGTCGATGATGTAGCCATATTCCTTGTCGTCACCATCCAGCCGGTTAACCCGGCAGATGGCCTGAAACAGGTTGTGATCGGCCATTTGCTTGTCGATATACAGGTAAGTAGCCGACGGCGCATCAAAACCGGTGAGCAGCTTGTCCACCACGATCAGCAGGCGCATCTGACCCGGCTCCTCGATAAAGCGTTTCTTTACCTCTTTCTCAAACAGCTCGGCCTTGCTCATCGCCTCCTGTTCGGTGGTGCCAAAGTGCTCTGCCAGCATCTTGCGGTAAATGTCGTACTTGAACAGCTTTTCGGTCAGCCCCTCACCGCTCTCCTCCCCCTTGATACTGGCGGCTGTTGGCTGATAACTGGTGACAATGGCCACCTTGCCCGCCAGATCGGTCTGGCTGAACAGCTCATAGGCCTTGCAGGCCTGATACACGCTGGCACACACCAGCATGGCATTGCCTTGCCCGGCTGCCAGGCGAGGCCGCTTTTTCATATCCAGCCAGATGTCCGCCACTATTTTTTCCAGCCGCGACTTGCTGGACAGCACCTTTTGCATGGTGCCCCACTTCTGCTTGAGCTGGGTTCTGGCCAGGTTGGACAGCCCCTGGGTATTGATGTCAAACCACTCATCCACCCGCTTGGGCGAGGTCAGCTGCTGATCGATATCCCGTGCCTCGTAGCGCAGATCCAGCACCACGCCATCACTCACGGCCTCATCAAACTTGTAGGTATGAATAAAGGGGCCGAACACTTCCACCGACTTTTTCTTGTCCTTTTTCATCAGCGGCGTGCCGGTAAAACCGATAAACATGGCCTCGGGCAGTATGACCTTCATCGCCTCATGCAGCTTGCCGGACTGGGTACGGTGGCACTCATCCACAAACACAAACAGCTCACCCCTGGCCCTGAAACCCTGGGCAATGGCCTGTTGCAGCTCCTTGATGAAATCCTCGGCGGCGGTCTCATCCTCTTCTTCGCCTTGCTGGCGGCCAAACTTGTGTACCAGCGAGCACAGCAGCCAGGGGGTGGGCTGATTGAGGGTGGCCAACAGATCGGCACCACTTTTGGTGCGGTAGATTTCTTCCTCCACCCCGCTGAATACCTTTTCTATCTGCTCGTCCAGCTCGGTGCGGTCGGTAACGATCAGCACACGGGCGTCTTTTACATTTTCGCGAATCCATTTGGCCAGCCACACCATGGTCAGGCTTTTGCCCGACCCCTGGGTGTGCCAGATAATGCCGCCTTCCTTGTTGGCAATGTGCTTCTTGGCGGCCTGAATACCAAAGAACTGATTATGACGGCAGGTCTTTTTTACCCCGGCATCAAACACAATGAAGTTATGAATGATCTCCAGAAAACGTGGCTTTTCACACAGCCGGGCCAGGTGCCAGTCCAGCGGGTTGCCATAAGGGTTGGGCGCGTCTTCTTTCCATTCCAGGTAGTAGCGCTCCGGGGTTTCTATGGTGCCGTAGCGCAGGCCCTGAGTGTCGTTGCCGGCCATCACCAGCTGCATGGTGGTAAAGAAATTGCGGATAAAGTCCTTTTTCTGGTTATCCAGATTCTGGCGAATGCCCTCACTGACCGACACCGACGAACGCTTGAGCTCCAGCACACCCAGGGCAATGCCATTCACATACAGCACGATATCCGGGCGTTTCTTGTTCTCACCTTTAATGGACACTTCTTCGGCAATGGCAAAATGGTTGGCCTGCGGGTTCTGCCAGTCGATCAACCATACCGTCTGCTTTTGCTCACCGGCGCTTTCCTTGTCTTTTACGCCATAGCGCAGCAGGCGGTACACTTCCTTGTTGGCGTAATAGAGCTGCTTGCCCTCGCCCAGCGCCGCCGCTGCATCCAGCTGGCGCAGCGCCCGGTTAATCAGTGCCGGGCTCACGCCCCGCTGTTGCAGCCAGGCTTCCAGCACACCGGCCTCGATATTGCGGTTGCCTTCCCTGTCCTGCCAGTTGCCCAGGTACTCATAACCTAATTCATTCTGAAAAAACCGCACTACCCGGTTTTGAGTCTCGCGCTCGCGCTGCCCTACTGTTCCCATTTATCCGTGCTCCCTGTCGCTCTCGCGGCTGGCTGTGCCGCCAGGATTATTTTTGTTTATATACTGAGGAGCCACCCCCTGCGTAGGTGGCTCTGTTGTTCATGCCCTTAGCCAGTCAACCATCAGTCAATCAAATTAACCCAATAAAATCAATTACTTATAGTGATCACGATGCTTTTGGAAGCCATATTACTGCTTTCAGTCAACAACCAGTCAACCAAATCAGGCCCAGAATGGGCGTTACCTCAACCGGCATGGTGCTCATCTCCCGCTAATGGCTTTACCAGCCGGATTTTACCGGTGAGCAGTTGCTGCATCATGCCCTGCTTGAGATCCCGGGTTTTGGTCAGCCGTGTTTCAAGCGCCTGAATTTCTTCGTCCATATCGGACAGTATGGTGGCGATGGCGGTTTGTTCATCTAAACTACCAATTTGTAGTTTAAGGTTATTAACATCCCTTCCATTTATTGAAGGATAATTTGAGCCAGAAATTAGCATCTCAATCTGACCGTTAATCACTGAAGAAAAAAGATGTTGGTATAAATAACCGGAACACATTTTCTCTTCTATAGACCTGACTACACTAAACCCAGTTGAACAAATTAAGTCTTTTACTTCATTGGACACAAAATAATGAGACATTAGGTTAGGTCTAACAGTAGAGACAAGAACATCTCCTTTTTTCAAAATACGTCTGGCTCTAGAAGGTGCACTCGAAAATTTAAGTTTAGTGGTGTTCAAAAGAGTGCCAGTGTCAACCTGCTCCAGAGAGATATAATCAAACTCATAATCCAAAGCAGTAGAACTACCTAAATTCTCAGAGTCGACCAACGCTACATCGCCGATCTTAACAACCTCCCAATCTTCCGGGATTTCCCCCAGCTCGCTGGTTTTATAGCCTTTGGAACTGCCGTCGGGATGGTTAGCGAACTGTGGCAGACGGGTACGGCCGGTCAGCAGTTGCTGCATGGTGGCGGTTTTAATGGCCTGCTTTTTGGCGATCAGAGCTTCCAGGCTGCCGATCAGCGCATCAACATCGGACAGCGCATTAGCAATGGCAGTTTGTTCCTCAGGAAGTGAAGGGGTTACAATCAAAAAGTCATTCAAGTTTTTCAGCGTTAAACCCGGCTTACTCTGACCTGATTGACTTGCTGCTATTTGATAATTACCAAAAGAGCCAGGAGATAAAAACATACATATATATTTAGCACTTTCAAAATACTTTAGCCGAACAAGGCCAACATGCTGACTAATGTATGCATCTCCAAGATCCTCTTCAACCAATGCAACATTACCTACGCTATTCCCTGTGATAGTGATAAGCAAATCGTATTTTTTTAAACGAGTTCTATCACCTTCTGCACCTACTTGAGGAGTAACAAATTGACTATCCTTTAAATCAAGCTTTCCATTTCTAACATTCTGGCTACGAACAAATAAAGCACCTTGATTCGAATAAAACTGAGCCCAACCACGAGAGCCACTTGTAATAAAGTTTGATAGATTACCCAAGCTACAAACTTCCCAATCCTCCGGAATCACCCCTACTTCGGTCTGCTTATAGCCTACGGGCACCATTGGCTCCGCTGCTGCCAATTCTTTTTTGCTCACTTGCGCTACCTGATTATTCATTGTCTTCCTGCTCACCTGAGTGCGACAGTTGCGCCATGGCC
This sequence comes from Oceanimonas sp. CAM02, assembly GCF_032842915.1. Classification (NCBI taxonomy): domain Bacteria; kingdom Pseudomonadati; phylum Pseudomonadota; class Gammaproteobacteria; order Aeromonadales; family Aeromonadaceae; genus Oceanimonas; species Oceanimonas sp. CAM02. Next base: position 129,086 of record NZ_JAWJBK010000033.1, on the reverse strand, counting down.
CGGGCCCGCTCGCGTTCCAGCTCCCGTTTCAACTCTTCTTCGCTGGGCAAATAGGGCAGATATTTGGCGGCAAACAGCTGCTTTTTGTCTGCCAGCACCGAATATTTCACCACGGCTTCACTCTTTTCACTGCACAGCACCAGGCCAATAGTGGGGTTGTCGTCGTCGCCCTTGCGCTGCTCGTCATACAGGCGCACATAGGTGTCCATCTGGCCAATATCCTGATGCCGGAGTTTGCCCAGTTTCAGATCCACCAGCAGAAAGCACTTGAGCTTGAAGTTGTAAAACACCAAATCGATAAAAAAGTCTTCGTCATCAAAACGAATGCGCTGCTGGCGCTCCACAAAGGCAAAGCCCTTGCCCAGCTCCAGCAAAAACTGTTGCAGGTTGCTGATAATGGCCTGCTCCAGCTCGCTCTCCTGGTAGCTTTTATCTTGCAGATTAAGAAAGTCTAAAATGTAGGGATCGCGCAAATACTCTTTTACCGACTCCGCTAACGGCTGGGTGTGCTGAGCGGCTTCGTTTTCAACCAGCGTCTTGTCTTGGCTGGCCAGTAAGCGCTCGTAGTAGAGCTTGCTGATTTGTCGCTCCAAAGCGCGCACGCTCCAGGCTTGTTTCTGAGCTTCTTGTTGATACCACCGGCGTGCCGACTCATTTTCAATACGCGATAAGGCGTTGTAATGCGACCAGCTCAATTCGAGAGACACCGTCTCCCGAATTGGAAACGCCTGATAAAAGGCGCGCATATTACGCAAGTTGGTAACATCAAAGCCTTTACCCAATCGCTCGGTGAGCTCTGCCGATAACTGCTGTAATTGCTGCTTGCCGTATTGAGCACGAGCAGCACCTTGCTGTTCGTGCTCAACAATCATTTGCCCGATATGCCAGTAGCTGTTAACCATGGCGCTATTCACGGCTTGGCGCACTTGTCCGCGCGCTTGCTCTATGATGAGCGCGATGGACTCCACCAAACTGGCTAGCGTATTGTGACGCGGTGTACTCATAGCGCTAGCCCCATGGCCTTGAGGTGGCCGGCGACTTTATCGCTTAAATCTTCCACTGCTTCAGTCAGCTCGGGCAATGGCTGGCTGTAGCGCTCTTCCAGTTGTTTTACCCGGTTGGCCAGTTGCTGGGTGACCCGCTCCACCTCACTGGTAATGGCACCCTGCAGGTGGGCCAGCCATTTGTCCTGCACCATCAGGGTTTTGATGGCGTTGTCATCCAGCTTGCCGTACTGATTGAATACCGCCTGGTCGAGCGCATCCTGGGCGTCTTTCAGTGCCTTTTTGGCACTGGCCTCGGCGTCAAACAGTTTTTTCGCCTGTTTGAGCGCGGTTTTTTCTTCCGCATCGGTGGCGAGCTTCTGGCGGGCGGTCACGCTGGCCTTAGTGACCTTGTCCTTGTCGTTGAGGGCGTCACTGAGCAGGCCGTCATCATTGCTGTTGTCCTCAATAAAGCTTTCCAGCGCTTGCGTGGCAGTGTCGAGCTCCGCTTGCAGCGCATCAAGTTGCTGCTGCTCCTTGGCAAAGTAACGGGCGGTGATCAGCGCAGGCGGAATAAGCTCGGCCTTGTACTTCACCTTGTTGATGACGAGATCCGGGGTTTCCTTCAGTTTTTCGCCCTTGGCGGCCACCAGCTTGCGCAGCACTCTGCCCGCGGGCCAGCCGTCCTGCACCAGCACATACACATCGTCCTGCATTTCTTCGGTCCAGTAGTCCATCAGCAGCTGATACACATCGTATTTGCTGAGCAGCGGCAGGTTGGCGTAGCGACTGAGCAGGTCTTCCGACAGTTCAAAAATCAGCTCCTTGGGGCTGTCGCCTTTGGCGATTTCTGAAAGCTTGGCGTCCTCGGCCCATTGGGTAAAGGGCACCAGGCTGCGCTCGGCAAATGCCTTGAATTCGTCGTGGGCCAGAATGGTGCTTTTCACCTCGGCCGCACTCACCAATGCCTGGCTGTAACCTTCTCGCGCCGGCGCAAACAGGGTGGCACGCAGGCTGGGGAATACTCGCCAGTAATCGGCCAGGGCATCGATATCCCGGTTGGGTATGCCCCCTTGCAGGTGGGCAGACAAGTCGTGCAAGTCTTCCGGATCGCTTGAGTCAATGTAGCGGGGAATGTTCAGGTTATAGTCGTTGGCCACAATTTCACTGAAGGGCACGTTGCGGCTGAAGCGCGGCAGCTCAATGCCCTTGGTGAACACATCCACAATTTTATGAATGTCCTGGCTACGCAGCCGGTTTTTGTTGCCGTCTTTAATAAAACCCTTGCTGGCATCCACCATAAAAATGCCCTGCCCGGCCTCGCCTGCCCGGCTGCGGGCATGGGCTTTGTCGAGCACGATAATGCAGGCGGGAATGCCGGTGCCATAAAACAGGTTGGCGGGCAGGCCGATAATGCCCTTGATGTAGCCCTGTTTGATCAGGTTTTCCCGAATGCGGGCCTCGGCGTTACCGCGAAACAGCACACCGTGAGGCAAAATCACCGCGCCCTTGCCGTTGCTGTTAAGGCTTTTGAGAATATGCAGCAAAAAGGCGTAGTCGCCGTTTTTCTCCGGTGGCGTGCCCCATTCAAAGCGGCCAAATTCATCATCTGCCGGGTTCAGGCCGCTGGTCCAGTTTTTGTTGGAAAACGGCGGGTTGGCCACGGCAAAGTCAAAGGTCTTGAGCTGGCCGTTGTCTTCCTTCCACTGAGGCGCGCTCAGGGTGTTGCCCTTCCAGATCTTGGCGGTGGCGTTGTCGTGCAAAATCATGTTCATGCGGGCCAGAGCGCTGGTGGCGTTATCCATTTCCTGACCATAGATGGACAAGCCTCTGGGGGCTTCGTCGCTGGCTTTCAGCAGCAGCGAGCCAGAGCCGCAGGTGGGGTCGTATACCGTGGCTTCCTGAGAGGTGTTCTTATTTATGCCCACCACCTTGGCCAAAATGCGCGATACCTCCGACGGCGTATAAAACTGGCCCTTGCTCTTGCCGGACTCGGTGGCGAAGTGGCGCATCAGGTATTCGTAGGCATCCCCCAGCAGGTCGTCGCCTTCTGCCCGGTTGGCCGAGAGGTCAATGCCTTCAAAAATGCCGATGAGCTTGGACAGCCGGTCAATCATGTCCTTGCCCTTGCCGAGCTTGTCTTCGTCGTTAAAGTCGGCCACATCAATCACGCCCTTGAGATCGTTCTCTTGTGCCAGAGCGCTGATGATCTTGTTGATCTTATCGCCGATTTCCTTGTCGCCCTTCAGCGCCACCATGTCGTCAAAGCTGGCACCCGGCGGCACTTCAATCATGGAATAAGGGTTGTCTTTGGCTTTATCGGACACGTATTTCATGAACAACAAGGTGAGCACATAGTCCTTGTACTGGGAGGCATCCATGCCGCCGCGCAGCTGATCGCAGCTGGCCCAGAGGGACGAATAAAGCGCCGTTTTTTTAATGGCCATGGAGATCCTTGAATACAAAACAGGCTCGCGATGGCTAAAAAGCAGGCAAGCCGATGAAAATAAGATGTGGCCAAACAGTATGCCCAAGGGGGAATGCTGAAACCAGCCTTACTGGCAGTACAAACGCTCAAGCGATACAGTAGGCACCTGGTTATTCATTGACATCAAGCGCCACATATGAGGTATTACCTTTCGCTGACTGCCCGCCTGAGCATCTTGTTCAGCCTGACCATGCTGACCATCTGGGGGCTGGTGAGCCTGGTGCTGATGCAATCGCTGGAGCAGCATTTTGCCCGTCAGGACCAGGATGACCTTCAGGGCAAGATAGTGCTGGTTAAAAACCTGCTGGTCAGTCAGTGGCAGGATGGTCACGCCGGCTGGGCACAAACACAAGCTCGGCTGCGTACTGCGCTGTCGGGATACAGCGCCCATAGTGTGCAAATTACCACGCCCGACGGTGCCCTGCTGGTAGATACTCGGCAGCAGGCAAGCTGGCACCGGGCTATGCCGCCGGTCAGTACCCTACCCCTGCTTGAAAGCTGGACAGAAAGTGGTGTTCAGTACCGCAGCGTGACCGAGCGGTTCGCAAGCACCACACTGCCCGGGCCGGTGCTGATCCGTGTGGTCATGGATACCCGTTATCACCAGCACTTTATTGAACACATCAAAACCGGTCTGCTCTGGCTGACCGGTGGCATTGCACTGACCTCCATCCTGCTGGGCTGGTTTGCCTCACGCACCGGGCTCAAGCCATTGCATTCCCTGGCCCGGGTGTCTACCCGCATTAGCGCCAGCCAGCTTGATCACCGCCTGCCGGAGCAGAACGCCCCAACAGAGCTGCTTGAACCCATCAAGGCCTTTAACAGTATGCTGGACCGGCTGGAAGACTCCTTTCGGCGGCTTACCGACTTTTCTTCCGACATTGCTCACGAACTGCGTACCCCGGTTAACAGCCTGATGATGCAGACTCAGGTTGCCCTGAGCCAGACCCGCACCGCAGACGATTACCGGGAAGCCCTCTATGCCAACCTGAACGCAGCCGAGCGGTTAAGCAGAATGATCAATGAAATGCTGTTTCTGGCCAAATCCGATCAAGGCCAGCTGGCCATGCAGTGCATGCACCTGGATCTGGCGCAAGAGGTGGATGAGCTGATGGATTTTTTTGAGCCACTGGCCAGTGAGCAACAGGTAGCGCTACAGCGCCTGGGCCATGCTCACCTGTGGGGAGACAGAGCCATGGTGCAGCGAGCCGTCAGCAATTTGCTGAGCAATGCCATTCGCTACACCCCGGCCCAGGGTACGGTTCTCATTACCCTCACCGATAACGCCAAAGGCATAACGGTGGCCGTGGCCAACCCCGGGCCGCCGATCCCGCCGGCCCAATGGTCACGATTGTTCGATCGTTTTTACCGGGCAGACAGTGCCCGCCAGCCGGCCACCGAAGGCACCGGGCTTGGGCTGGCCATCGCCAAGGCCATTGTGACCGGCCATGGCGGTACCCTGACGGTACACTCCGACGAGCGGGAAACCTGTTTTACCATGAGTTTCCCCGCACAGTCCTTTGCCAAGGCCTAGTCGATGCCATGCCGGCGCTGCTGCTCGCGCACATAGTCAATAATGGCGCTCACCTCGTCACGGCTGACACCCGCTACCGGCGGCATATCGCCAAAGCGCCAGTGATGAGCGCGCACACCGTTGGCGGCGGCCCGGTAAAAGGCCTCGTCACCATGGTGTGACGGCTCGTACACCCTGTGAATAAAGGGCGGTCCCTTGGGGGTGCCCCTGAGATCGGCGCCGTGACAGCTGGCGCAATACTCGCCGTAGGCTGCCTTGCCCTGTACCGAAAATGCCCGGTCGTGAGGCATGTCCCCCCACATTTGGCTGCCACCCATCAGAAAATGACCGGCGATCATGGCAAGCAACAGCAGGGCCAGGGCACCGCCAAGCCAAAGCATCCAACGAGCGGAATCAGATGACTTGCTCATGTCCTGCCTCCTTTTGTTCCAGCCTGTTATTGCATGACCTTAACTTGCCCTGTCATGCCCGCTTCCATGTGTCCCGGAACCAGACAGGCAAAGTCCACGGTGCCGGCCTGGTCAAAATGCCAGATAAGGCCGCCTCGCTGCCTCGGCTTCAGACTCAGCATATTGGGCTCGGCGTGCTGCATATGGGGCATTTCACGCATCATCTCGGCGTGCTCCTTCAACATGGCCAGGTTGCCCAGCACCAGCTCGTGATTGAGTTTGCCGGCATTTTTCACAAAAAAGCGCACGGTTTCGCCCGCCTTCACCTCAATGGTGGCCGGGGTGAAACGCATGTCATCGCTCATCTCTACCGCTATGGTACGGCTGACCTCGGCCGGCTGGCCGGGGCGACCCACGCCATGCATGTTCTGCTGCATGGCGGCGGCATTGTGGCCATCATGATGACCGCCATGCTCACCGGCAGCCAGCGCCAGACCGGGCAACAGCGCCAGCATTAAAACGGACAATGTGGTTTTCATGGGTATTGCTCCTGATAAATAAAAAATAATGTCGGCAGCTTAAAACCAGAACCTGACCCCGGCTACCCAGCGATTTTCCTGCGTGGCCTCGTCTTCTTCTCTGAGTTGATCAGCGCGCTTCCCAAGAGCAGTCTGCCATTCCCAGCCCACATAGGGCGCAAACTGCCGACTTATCTCATAGCGCAACCGGGCACCGGCCACCAGATTCGACAGCCCCCGACCTTGACCACGCTCTACGTCGTTGCTGCCATAGGCGGTGAGCTCAATGGCCGGCTGCAGCACCCATCGTTGCGTCAGCAACAATTCATATTCGGCTTCCAGTGCCAGCGCGGTCTGGCCGTCGTCGCCCAGGTAGGCGGTGGCGTCCAGCTCCAGCCAGTAAGGCGCCAGCCCCGACACACCGGCGGCCAGCCAGCCCTGATCCGGGCCGTGCCCTGTGTCGTAACGTACCCCCAGATCGCTGTTCCAGAACCCGGTCAGGGCATGGCGCCATAACAGCTCGGTGCTGGCTTCCGTTAAACGGCCATGTTCAATATCGCCTTCTGCTTTTATTACCGCCCGGTTGTAGTCCCGGCCGGCCCAGGCTTCCACCTCGTAAGCCAATATCTGTTCATCGCCGTTATCCACCCTCTCCAGCCGGTCGGCCAGCACACCGTAGAACCAGTGCTCGTCCGCCAGTTTAAGCTGGCGGGGCCCCGGCAGCGCGTAGGGGCCCTCGTCCAGGGTGAAGCCTCCGGAGTAGGCATGAGGGTCCCGGGCATCGACCGGCGGCTGGCCGCCCTGCATTTGCATATCGCCATGATCCATTTGCGCCATGGCCGGCAGCGCCAGCACGCCCAGAACCGCGCTCGCTATTGTTGTGAATTTACTCATGACACCACCACCATGCGGAACATGCCCGCATCCATATGAAACATCAGATGACAATGCCAGGCCCAGCGGCCAAGCGCATCGGCGGTGACCAGAAAGCTGACACGCTGAGCCGGCTGCACCGGTATGGTGTGGCGGCGGCACAAAAACTCGCCGTCGGGGCTTTCCAGCTCGCTCCACATGCCGTGCAGGTGCATGGGATGGGTCATCATGGTGTCGTTGTGCAGAATAATGCGCACCCGTTCGCCATAACTCAGGTGAATGGGCGTGGAGCCGCCAAACTCGACGCCGTCGAACGACCAGGTGTAACGCTCCATGTTGCCGGTGAGATGCAGCTCAATTTCCCGCTCCGGCGGGCGTGAGTCCATGGGGCCACCGGGCGTGTGCAAATCTGCCAGCGTGAGCACCCGCCGGCCGTTGTTGCGCAAGCCCACGCCGGGGTCATCGAGATTGGTGCGGGGCATGTCCACCCGCATATCCACGCTGGGGCCATATTCGGTGCGGGCATGACGGACTGCCTTGCTGGCCGCGGCCAAAGCGCCGGCCATGGCACCGTGATCCATGGCTCCATGATCCATACCGGCCATGTTTTGCATGGCACCCTGGCCCATGGCTGAATGATCCATACCCGCCATTCCGTTCATTGCACCGTGGTCCATGGTGCCCATCATGTCGGTCATGGTCAGGGATTGAGGTTCATCCAGTGGCGGCACCGCCGCACTCAACCCTTCGCGGGTGGCCAGGGTGCCTCGCGCATAACCGGTTCTGTCCATGGCCTGAGCAAACAGGGTATAGGCCTCGGCGGTGGGCTCCACCAGTACATCGTAGGTTTCACCGGGGCCAAAGCGGAATTCATCCACTTCCACCGGCGTTACATTCAGGCCATCGGCCTGCACCACGGTCAGCTTCAGACCGGGAATGCGCACGTCGTAAAAGGTATTGCCGGCCCCGTTGATAAAGCGCAACCGTACCCGTTCACCGGGTTGAAACAGTCCGGTCCAGTTGCCTGCCGGTGTGGTACCGTTCATCAGGTAGGTCAGGGTTTCGGAAGACAGATCCGCCAGATCGCTCGGGCTCATGCGCATTTCATTCCACATTTGCCGCTTTTCCAGTGCGACATTCAGCCCGCCTCTGGCCATGTCCTGAAAAAAATCCACCACTGTGGGCTGATTAAAGTTGTAGTAATCCCCCTGGTTTTTGAGCTTGCCAAACACCCGCATGGGGTTTTCATCGGTCCAGTCCGACAACAGCACCACATGCTCCCGCTCGGCCTTGATGGTGTCGGCATCGGCCGGCTCTACAATCAGGGCACCATACATACCGGTCAGCTCCTGCATGCCCGAGTGCGAGTGGTACCAGTAAGTGCCGCTTTGCTCCAGGGTATAGCGATAGGTGAAGGTTTCACCGGGCGCAATGCCGGCAAAGCTGATGCCGGGCACACCGTCCATGTCAAAAGGCAGAATGATGCCGTGCCAGTGAATGGAGGTAGGCTCCTTGAGCCGGTTGGTGACGCGAATGGTCACCGTATCACCCTCGCGCATGCGCAAGGTCGGGCCCGGAATGGAGCCGTTAATGGTGGTGGCCATGCGGGTTTTGCCGGTGAAATTGACCGGGGTTTCGTCGATCACCAGATCGAATTCGGTTCCGGACAGCTCGGGTACATGGCCCGTTATGGTGGTAGGCACGGGGGATCGGGCCGAGGCTAGCATGGGTGCCAGCCCCAGCACCACGCCACCTGCTGCCAGCCCCTGCACAAAACGCCGCCGGGGCAGATTGTTTGGCTGTGTCATCGCCTGTTTCTCTTTGCTGCTTGTCATGCTCACAGCATAGAGAGGCACACCTGAAGCCAACATGACAGGCAAATGACAAAATTGTCATCTTATGGTGACAAAGCCATCAGCCAGGGCCGGCGCGCTTGAGCCGCTTCTGCTCGTGCGCCATCATGACCCTATTCCTTTGTCACGGAGCCGGAACTGATGAAACTGCTGATCATTGAAGATGAGCAAAGCACAGGAGACTATCTGCAAAAAGGCCTGCGTGAGGCTGGCATGGTGGTGGATCTGGTGCGTAACGGCCTGGATGGCCTGCATCAGGCCAGCGCCGAGCCTTATGATCTGCTGGTGGTGGATGTGATGCTGCCGGACCTTGACGGCTGGCGTATTGTGGCGGCGCTGCGCGAACAGGGGCAGACAATGCCGGTATTATTTCTGACCGCACGGGACAGTGTGGAAGACAGAGTAAGAGGTCTGGAGCTGGGGGCCGATGATTACCTGGTCAAGCCCTTTGCTTTTGCCGAGCTGCTGGCGCGGGTGCGCAGCCTGCTGCGCCGGGGCGCTCCCCGTCAGGATGAACACAAGTTGCAGGTGGCCGACCTGGTGTTGGACTTACCGCGCCGCCAGGTTAGCCGCGCTGGCACGTCTATTCACCTTACCAATAAGGAATTTGCGCTGCTGGAGCTGCTGGTACGCCGGCAGGGAGAAGTACTGCCCCGCTCGTTGATCGCCTCTCTGGTGTGGGACATGAACTTCGACAGCGACACCAACGTGATTGATGTATCCATACGCCGGTTGCGCGGCAAGATTGACGACGGTTTTGAGCCACGGCTTATTCATACTGTGCGGGGCATGGGCTACACCCTGGATACAGAAAGAGGATGCTGATGCATCCTCTTTAATCATTAACCCAGCAGCTCGTTGCGCACTATGGCGGCACCGGCGCTCAGGGCATTGAGCTTGCCTCTGGCCACCGCGCGGGCCAGGGGGGCCATGCCGCAGTTAGTGCTGGGGTAAAGCTTGTCGGCATCCACAAACTGCAGGGCCTTGCGCAGGGTGTCGGCCACCTGCTCAGGCGTTTCAATGGCGTTGGTGGCCACATCAATGGCACCCACCATCACCTTTTTGCCGCGAATAAGTTCAATCAGCTCCATGGGCACATGGGAGTTCTGGCATTCCAGTGACACTATGTCGATACTGGACTGCTGCAGCCGCGGGAACACTTCTTCATATTGCCGCCACTCGGAGCCCAGCGTTTTTTTCCAGTCGGTGTTGGCCTTAATACCGTAGCCGTAACAAATGTGCACGGCGGTCTCACACTTCAAACCTTCAATGGCACGCTCCAGGGCGGCAATGCCCCAGTCATTCACTTCATCAAAGAAGACGTTAAAGGCCGGCTCGTCAAACTGAATAATGTCCACGCCCGCCGCTTCCAGCTCTCTGGCTTCCTGGTTGAGAATTTTGGCAAATTCCCAGGCCAGTTTTTCCCGGCTTTTATAGTGACCATCATAGAGGGTATCGATCATGGTCATGGGGCCGGGCAGCGCCCATTTAATGGGTTTGTCGGTCTGCTGGCGCAGAAATTTGGCGTCTTCCACAAACACCGGTTTCTGACGGCTCACCGCACCCACCACAGACGGCACACTGGCGTCGTAGCGATCACGGATTTTAACGGTTCTGCGCTGTTCAAAATCCACCCCGTCGAGGTGTTCAATAAAGGTGGTGACAAAGTGCTGACGGGTCTGCTCGCCGTCGCTCACAATGTCGATGCCGGCGGTTTGCTGCTCCTGCAGCGATACCCGCAGCGCATCCTGCTTGCCGTCGATCAGCTCCTGCCCTTCCAGCTTCCAGGGTGACCAGAGAGTCTCGGGCTGGGCCAGCCAGGACGGTTTGGGCAGGCTGCCGGCGGTAGAAGTAGGTAATAATAACTGGGTCATCATAAATTCCGTTTCTGTTCTCGTTAATTATCAGGCCCTTTTATCAGGGCCTTGTTTTATTATCAGGCGTAGTTGGCAGACCACTGTTCCAGAATGTCCTGATAAGGCTTGATAAACACGTCTTCAGCAAATTTGCCCTGTTTTTTGGCCAGCTGGCTGCGCTCTTCTCTGTCATACACAATGTGAGTGACGGAGTGATCGACGTTTTGCAGATCCGGTTTATAGCACTTACCGGCGCTGGCATTGGCATTGTAAATTTCCGGCCGGTAGATTTTCTGGAATGACTCCATGGTACTGATGGTGCTGATCAGCTCCAGATTGGTGTAGTCATTGAGCAAATCGCCAAAGAAGAAAAAGGCCAGCGGAGCCACGCTGCCGGGCGGCATAAAGTAGCGCACCTTAAGGCCCATCTTCTTGAAATACTGCTCGGTGAGTGACGACTCGTTAGGCAGATATTCCACGCCCAGAATGGGGTGCTGGTTTTCAGTCTGATGATAGGTCTTGTTGTCTGACACACTCAGGCAGATCACCGGCAGCTTGGCAAAGTTCTGTTTGTAGGCGTCAGACTGCACAAAGCTTTTGAACAGCTTGCCGTGCAGATCGCCAAAGTTTTCCGGCACGCTGAAGCCGGCCTTGCCCTTGTTGTGCTCCAGCAGCAACACGCTGAAATCATAATCACGCACATAAGAAGAAAAGTTATTGCCCACTATGCCTTCAATGCGCTGCTTGGTCTTGTGGTCAACAATGTAGGTTTTCAGGATCTCTATGGTCGGAAAGCGTTCGGCATCGGTATTGATGTCGAGATCAACCGAGATAATTTCCAGCTCAACAGAGTAACGATTGGCGTTGGGATTGTCCCAGTTTGCCATGGCATTAAACCGGTTGTTGATCATGGTGAGGGCGTTGCGCAGGTTCTGCTGACGGCTCTCTCCCCGGGCCAGATTGGCAAAGTTGGTGGTAGCACGAGTGCTGTCTGCAGGTTGGTAGTTTTCGTCGAAGGCGATGCTGTTCACCGAAAATTTGAAATCGTTACTCATGATTTTTATCCCTTTGTCCCGCAATGAAGTTTGTATTCTGTGTGCAGCACCGGATGTCCAGACATCCAGAGCTAAGCGATGAGTTAAGTTATACAGACTCAATTACATGAACAAAAATGATTTAATTTCATCAATAAATGAAATTATTGCATGAGTTGCTCAGGCTATACCCTGAGCCTGAGTGATAAAGTCACTCAAATAGCTGATGTGCTCCTCACCCTTGCGCACGCCCAGAAAAATCTGCTTGTTAATGCCCTGCTCACCAAAACGCAGGCTTTTAATGGGCATTTTTTGGGCAAACTCGTCTACCAGCCAGCCCGGCAGCGCGCTGACGCCCCGGCCCGCTGCCACCATCTGCAGCATGATTTCTGTGGTTTCTATGGTTTTGTGCCTTTTTACCGTACATTTAGCCGGATTTAAAAACTGGCTGAAAATATCCAGCCGCTCGGGCTCTACCGGATAGGTAAACAGCACTTCGCCGGCCAGTTGCTCGGGCAACACCGCAGCCTGTGCGGCAAGCGGGTGGCTTGATGCCACCACCAGCCGGTGCTCATAATCAAATACGGGAATAAAGCTCAGGCTGGGTTTGTAGAGAGGATCGGGCGTGACCAGAATATCAATTTCAAAACTGTGCAGCGCACCCAGGCCACCAAACTGAAACTCCTGTTTAACGTCAATATCGACGTTGGGCCACTTTTCCAGATAGGGTTCAATCACTTTCAGCAGCCACTGGTAGCAAGGGTGGCACTCCATACCAATGCGCAGCGAGCCCATCTCGCCGGTGGCAATTTGCCGCAGCAAATGCTCTGTGTGTTTGAACTGGGGCAGCACGCGGTTGGCGAGCGTTAAAATTTGCTCGCCGGCATTGGTCAGGCGCAGGCTTCGGCCCTCTTTTTGCCACACCGGCGTTTTTAGCTGGCCTTCCAGCTTTTTTATGCTGTGACTGAGGGCCGACTGCGACAAGTTTAACGACTCAGCAGCCTGAGTCAGGGTGCCCTGCTCTTTAATGGCCGCCAGCACTTCAAGGTGAAAACGTTCCAGCATGTGCAAGCTCCGCGCAAAAGTCATGAATATAATTCATGACTTATCAAAAATATACGCGGCGAGGCAGCCGGAGCGAGATAAGCGTGGTGAACAACAAAAACAGCGCTGAGATCCACAGACAGGCCTGCAGGCCGGCACTGCCCTGCCCCGCCAGCTGAAACACAAAGCCCGACAGCAAGGTGCCAATAAGCCGGCCCATGGCGTTGGACATGTAATAAAACCCCACATCCAGCGATACGCCGTCACTGCTGGCATGGCTGACAATCAGGTAGCTGTGCAGAGACGAGTTCACCGCAAACACCACACCAAACAGCAACAGACCACCTATCAGTACCCAGGCCGGGCTCAGGCCGTTCATCAGGCCCAGCGCCATGGCGGCAGGCAGCAGTGTCAGTGCCGCTGCCCAGCATGTGGCACCGGTGCCGTCTGCCTGCTTGCCGGTAATGCGTGGCGCCAGCGACTGCACCAGCCCGTAGCCCATGACCCACAGCGCCAGAAAGCCGCCGGTCTGGCCGTGGCTCCAGCCAAGGGTCTGAGACAAAAACACCGGCAACGCCACCACAAACCAGACATCCCGGGCACCAAATAAAAACAGCCGCGCCGCCGAGAGAATATTGATGGCCGGGCTTTTGGAAAACAGATCCCGGAATTCCGGCTTGTGCTTCGCCTTGCCCAGCTCCTGCTTCAGCAATATCAGGCTGAGCAGCCATACCAGCGCCAGGGCAGCGGCCATGGCAGTAACGGCACCGGCAAAGCCCAGCCAGGCAAGCAGTGCACCGCCCAGAAAGAACCCTGCCCCTTTAAGGGCGTTTTTGGAGCCGGTGAGCACCGCCACCCATTTATAGAGACTGCCTTCTTCGGGCACTAGGGTCTTGATGGCACTTTTGGCGCTCATCTTGTTCAGATCCTTGGCAATACCCGACAGCGCCTGGGCCGCCATTACCCAGGGCACGGTAAGCGCCGGCATCAGCAACATGGCCAGCGCCAGTACCTGCAAGCCAAGGCCCAGGTTCATGGTGCGGTTCAGCCCAATGCGGGCACCCAGCCAGCCCCCTGCCAGGTTGGTGATCACCCCAAACAGCTCATAAAACAAAAACAACAGGGCAATGTTCAGCGGTGAATAACCCAGCTCATGAAAGTGCAGCACCACCAGCATGCGCAGGGCACCGTCGGTGAGGGTAAAGGCCCAGTAATTGCCGGTGACCACTAAATACTGGCGCACGGCAGGAGACAAGCCGGTCAGCATTTATGCACGCCCCACCTTCAGCGCCAGCTCGGCGGTACGGTTGGCATAGCCCCATTCGTTGTCGTACCAGGCATAGATTTTTACCTGAGTGCCGTTTACCACCATGGTGGACAGGGCATCAATAATGCTGGAGCGCGGATCGGTCTGATAATCCACCGACACCAGAGGCCGCTCTTCATAGCCCAGAATGCCGTTCAGCTCGCCCTCGGCGGCCGCTTTCAGCAGCGCATTTACCTCTTGCGACGTGGTTTCCCGGGCCACTTCAAACACACAGTCGGTGATGGAGGCGTTGCTGAGCGGCACGCGAATGGCATGGCCGTTCAGTTTGCCCTTGAGCTCGGGGAAAATATGGGTAATGGCGGTGGCCGATCCTGTGGTAGTGGGAATAAGGCTGGTGCCGCAGGCCCGCGCCCGGCGCAAGTCTTTATGGGGCGCATCGAGAATGGTCTGAGTATTGGTAATGCTGTGAATGGTAGTAATGGACCCATGCACTATGCCCAGTTGCTCATGCATCACCTTTACCACCGGTGCCAGGCAGTTGGTGGTGCAGGAGGCGGCGGTCACTATGGGATGTTTTTCGGCATCAAACAGGTGATCGTTCACGCCCATCACCACATTCAGCACGCCCTCTTCTTTTACCGGTGCCGTCACTACCACCCGTTTTACGCCCTGATCCAGATAGGCCTGCAGCACCGCCTTGCTCTTCATCTTGCCCGAGGCTTCAATCACCAGGTCGCAGCCGGACCAGTCGGTGTCGGCAATGGCCTTGTTGCCGCTTACCGCAATGTTCCGGCCGTTGATCTGCATGGTGTTGCCGTCGGCGGCGGCCTCATGGCACCAGCGCCCGTGCACCGAGTCAAAATTCAGCAGGTGCGCCAGAGTGGCTGCATCGCCGGCAGGGTCGTTAATATGCACTATTTCCACATCACTGTGCTCACACAGCACCCGCATGGTAAGCCGGCCCATGCGGCCAAATCCGTTAATACCTACTTTTATGGTCATCTTGTCATTCCTTGTGAAAGTAAAAACACCTTAAGCGTGAGAAAACCAGTGCTGAGTGCGGTTCACCAGTGCCACCAAAGACAGCATCACCGGCACTTCCACCAGCACGCCTACCACAGTGGCCAGCGCCGCCCCCGAGTGCAGGCCAAACAACGAAATGGCCACCGCTACCGCCAGCTCAAAAAAGTTGGAAGTGCCAATCATGCAGGCCGGTCCGGCCACATTGTGCGGCAGCCGCAGCCAGCGGGCCGCCCCGTAGGCAATGATGAAAATACCGTAGGTCTGAATAAGCAGCGGAATGGCGATCAGCACTATGGTCTGGGGTTGCTCAAGCAGGGTTGGTGCCTGAAAGCCAAACAACAACACCACTGTTCCCAGCAGCCCCAGCATGGACCAAGGCCTGAGCCGCTGCAGCCACTGTTCAAGACCGGTGCCATCCCCTTTGCGCTCCAGCCGGTGCCGGGTCCAGACACCGGCGAGCAGGGGCAGCAGCACATACAGCACCACCGACAACAGCAAGGTCTGCCAGGGCACCTGAATATCACTCACTCCCAGCAAAAACGCAGCAATGGGGGCAAACGCAAACACCATAATGATGTCGTTCACCGACACCTGTACCAGGGTGTAGTTCGGATCACCCTTGGTCAGCTGACTCCACACAAACACCATGGCGGTGCAGGGTGCCACCCCCAGCAGTATCATGCCGGCGATATATTCTCCGGCGGTGTTCGGATCCACCCAGCCGGCAAAAAATACGCGAAAAAACAGCCAGCCCAATGCCGCCATGGTAAAGGGCTTGATCAGCCAGTTAATCACCAGGGTCAGCATCAGCCCTTTGGGCTTTTTACCCACATTTTTAATGGCGCTGAAGTCTATCTGTACCATCATGGGGTAGATCATCACCCAGATCAGCACCGCCACCACCAGATTCACGTGGGCGAATTCAATGTCTGCAATGGCACCAAACAGGCCGGGCACCAGGCTGCCCAGCGCAACGCCGGCCACAATGCCAAGCCCTACCCAAAGTGACAGATAACGTTCAAAGATTCCCATGGCTGCCGCTCCTTAAATTGAACGCTGATCCACTCGTGCAGACAGTTGCTCGGCACTTTCTACCCGCTCGGAATAGCGGTTGGTCAGATAGTCACTGCAACCCCGGGTAAGCAGGGTGAATTTCACCAGCTCTTCCATCACATCCACAATGCGGTTGTAGTAGGCCGAGGGCTTCATTCGGTCATTGTCATCAAATTCCAGATAGGCCTTGGCCACCGATGACTGATTGGGAATGGTGATCATGCGCATCCAGCGCCCCAGAACCCGCATCTGGTTAACGGTATTAAAACTCTGGGAGCCGCCGCAGACCTGCATTACCGCCAGGGTTTTGCCCTGAGTGGGCCGCACCGCCCCCAGGCTCAGCGGAATCCAGTCTATCTGGGCCTTCATTACCGAGGTCATGGCACCATGACGCTCCGGCGAGCACCACACCATGCCCTCATTCCACTGCACCAGCTCGCGCAGCTCTTGTACCTTGGGGTGCTGCTCGTCTGCGCCGTCCGGCAAGGGCAAACCTTCAGGATTAAAAATACGAATCTCTGCTCCCATTTGCTGCAGCAGCCGGCCGGCTTCTTCGGTGACCAGACGGCTGAAAGAGCGTTGGCGTAACGATCCGTACAGCAGCAATATTCTGGGCGCATGCTGCTCGCCGGTCACTGCCAGCGCCTTGCTGTCGGGCAGCTGAAACTGCTCAGCGTCCAGGTTGGGTAAATGCTCAAAAGTGGGCTTCATTATGGTATTGCCTTGTTATTGTTTTGGTCGAGAGATGTGAATACCTTACATGCGAATAAATGCATATACAATAAATTACATATTCTTTTTACCATATATGTAAAACATGGACACCTGTTACTGGAATGCAATATGGTAACGTCAATGCAGAAGTGACCTTACTCGCTAATTCAACAGGAGAAATTGAGCATGACAACGCCCTACACGCCCCCTGCTGTCTGGACCTGGGATACCGCCAACGGCGGTGAATTTGCCAATATCAACCGCCCGGTGGCCGGCCCCACCCATGATAAAGCCCTGCCCGTGGGCCAGCATCCGCTGCAGCTGTATTCGCTCGCCACGCCCAACGGCGTCAAGGTCACCATTATGCTGGAAGAGCTGCTGGCGCTGGGCCACAGCGGTGCCGAATATGACGCCTGGCTGATCCGCATTGGCGAGGGCGATCAGTTTTCATCCGGCTTTGTGGCGGTGAACCCCAACTCCAAAATACCGGCGCTGCTGGATAACAGCACAGATAAACCGGTGCGGGTGTTTGAGTCCGGCTCCATTCTGCTGTATCTGGCAGAAAAGTTCGGCGCTCTGCTGCCCGAAGATCCAGCGCAAAAGACCGAGGTGATGAACTGGCTGTTCTGGCAGATGGGCTCGGCCCCCTACCTGGGTGGTGGTTTTGGCCACTTCTACGCCTATGCGCCGGAAAAACTGGAATACCCCATTAACCGCTTTGCCATGGAAGCCAAACGCCAGCTCGATGTGCTGGAGCGGCAGCTGGCCGACCGGCCCTATATTGCCGGCGACCACTACAGCATTGCCGACATTGCCATCTGGCCCTGGTATGGTGCCCTGGTGCTGGGCCGGCTGTACGATGCCGCCGAGTTTCTGTCGGTGTCCGATTACCCCAACGTGCTGCGCTGGGCCAGAGCCATTGATGCCCGCCCTGCGGTACAGCGCGGCCGACGGGTAAACCGCACCTGGGGCGATGAAAGCGAACAGCTGGAAGAGCGCCACAGTGCGGCAGATTTGGATTAGCCGATAAACTGGCGCTGATACACTTGATACACTAGCCTTTAACGCTCAACACTTGAAACAGTTGAGCGTGATGGCTTCCACCCACTTAATCTTTGCCGAGCAATGCCAGCAGCTGTTTGCCGAGCAGCTCGGCCATGGTCGTCGCTGGAAATCCGCCTGTGCCCGGGCATTGCAAATCAGCAGGGCCACCTTGTATCGCTACCTCAACGGAGACTCGGCGATACCCAGTGATATTCAGCAACGGCTGGAACAGCTCAGTGGCCCTTCCCCCTCAGTCATTAACACAGAGCAACTGGTGCGCATTTATGCCTCTGCTCTGGTTCAAATACAGAACTTAATAGACGAGCAGGGTTATCTGAATGCCCCCTACCCGCCATTGTTAATACGGGCATTCAGCCTTTCTGCAGCCCATAACATCGGCACAAACACCATACATTGGCCTACGGATCTGCAACAACTCATTACTCGGGCACAGCAGCCCCTGTACGAGTGGGTCAGCGATATGAGCTGGGATGAAGAACACACCTTTTTCAGCGCCTGTCTGCTGGAAGACTCAGGTATTTCCATTGCATGCCGCAGCCTGGCGGTAGAGGGGCATAACCCTGAGCAGGAGCTGGAAGAGAATCAGGGGTTTGCAGCGTTAATACGTCTGTGCAAAGCGCAAGCTGATGGTGAGCAGCTCTATCGCACCTGGCGACGCATACTGATTGAACACCCGCTTATTGATGCGGCAAGAGTGCTGATCACTCACCCGGATCTGGTTAACACAAACGAAGTGGCTCAGATGATCAACACGTTTTATCAGCCAGTACACGCTTCAATGTGCCTGCAGGGCAAGCTTCCTCTATGCAGTATCTCGGGTACCATTTTGTGCCTGAAAAACCATACCGGAGACACGCTCAGCTTTAGCACCGAATGCCGGGAACCAGAGGCCATTCGCCTTGCCGGCAGCGGCTGTCATGACTCAAAGCCCTACCACCCCGGCATGATGTATCTGCGTCGTCCGTTCAGAACCTTCTGGGCATTGCCGGGGCGAGCCGAGCTGGCGCTGGCACAAGGGCTGGAAAACATGGGCTGGCAGGTCACATTGTGGCCGGGTCTGGACAGAATGGATCTGCTGGCATGCTCCCCTCGCGGCCGCAAGATAGCGGTTGATGTAAAGGACTACTTTTCAGCACAGAAGCTGGCAGCCCGTTTTAATGGATTCAAGGAATATACCGGCACCCATGAGTGTTATCTGGTGATCCCTGACTATTTGCTGGAAACAGACAGTCGGTTTGAAGCACGGTTCAACGCTTTCAGATCAAGCTACGGCAAACAGCGGGTCACACTCAGCACTGTCTCCGGACTACTGGCCAGCCTGGAGGACACTTGATGAGAACTGATCTGCAGTTTATTGATGAGTACTGCAACGCACTGGCGCTCACCGAGCCCGCAGCTGCCAGACTTAATCAGCATCATTTACGTACCCTGGCCCTCACCGAGCTGTGTTTTGTGGTGCTGAGCGAGTACTTGCCAGAGCAGGATATTACCGCCGTACCCGCTCTGATGCTGGGCTACCCTTCGCTGGTTGCCGGTGCCACCGCTCACCCGGCACTGGCCAATGCGCTGTGTAACCTGCGTCATTTATGTGGCCGCTTCGGCTCGGTGGCGGTATGGTCCGATAACTGTCGCCACTACCGTGAACAGCCCGCCACACTGCGCAGCTTTGATATCACGGAGAACAAGCCCACACTTAAACAGTTTGCTCACCCCCGAGTGCTGACCTTGCTGCACCAGACCCTGGCAGGTGCCGTACCCTGGGTAATACGAGACATCAAACTGGCCTCTCCCGGCAGCGCCAGAGTCAAAGTAAATAATGGTAATACGGTATATTCCTATCAAATTCCGGTGACAAACATAACCGCGGGCTCTGTTCAGCAACACGCACTGTCTCCCCGCCATGAACGCCAACCTGTTCGCATTAAGTTAAGCGAGCTGATAGCCGCCGCCAAAGACATAGATAGCACCGAACGCCAGCCCGACTGGCCAGCCAGTTTGCCGCCACTTCGGCTCGAGCAACGTCTGCAGCAAACACTCAACCTTAAAAGCCTGTCGAATGATTTTTTTGATGGCGACACTATCACCCTTAACGGGAGCACACATCTGGTAGGTATGTTGTCATCAGGAAAGTCAACGCTGGTAATGGCGTTATTGTTTGCCCTGACCAAAGGGCAGCAGCCAAAGCGTATTGCCATGATAGTAAATGACACTATTCAGGGTGCCACGCTTTCCTCAAGGCTGAAACGGCACGGCATTCGCGCTACTGTATTATCCAGCCTGCGCCGGCGTGAAACGCACCTGGATGCTATTCACTGGCAGCAAGGCCAGCGACATACCGGCTGGGCCATATCCTCCCTGGGAGATCTTGCCTCCAGTTTCAGCGTGTCTTGCCCGCTGGACGGCATGCAGCCTGAGTCTCCCCCCGTGGTGCGCGGAGAACGCAGCCGCCGCTTTCCCGATTTTAGTGAAAAGCCTTGCCATAACCTGCGACAAACAACGCTTTCTGATCACGAAAAAATCTCTGCTGTCCAGTCACAGCAACAGGACGGTAAAGCACATTCCTGCCCGTTATGGGCCCAGTGTCCGGCACAATCGCAGCAGCGTGATGCGACAACCGCCCAGGTACTGATCATGACATCGGCAGCATTTGCATATATGAGCCCGGATAAATGGACCCGGGCAGAGCATCTGACCCTGCCGGAACTACTGCAATATGATATTGATTTGGTCATTGTGGATGAGGCAGATGCTGTGCAGGCGAACCTGGATAACGCCTTTGTGCCCAGCACCGCCATTATGGGCAGCGCCCCGGATGTGTATATTCCTGTTATCGGCATGCGAACTTCAGAAAAAATCAGGGAAAAAAGTGGCCTGCAGTATCGCAACGCCACTGCAACCCGCTGGCATAACAACTTTCACGTATTTTCCAGGTTAATCGGCACGCTTTATGCGCTATTGCAGCGCGAACGCGCCAGTCTGTGCAAAGTCTACCAGAACACTCCCTTTACCGCCGCCGGCCTTCTTTATGGCCTCTGGCGCGAGATTAACCCTGTCAAAAATACCGCCGGCCACCAACAGCAGGCCGAGCAGGACTTTCAGCAGATTATTCAGGTAGCATCAGCCATTTCTTCAGCACTGCCCATTAATACCAGCACCATGGCATCACGGCAGTCATCGTTTTTATTTACAGATACCGGCTATGAACAAGCCGCCCATGCATTGCAGGCCATTGCCAAAGATGTATTGCTGCACGATCACGTTGAAGATTTGACCACACAAATAGAGTCACTGCTAAATACCGAGCTGGCCGTGTTCTGCCTGCCCGACAGCCAGTCTGTGGTCACACGAAGAGAAAATGCGCTGCGCTTGTTACTGACTGTGATTGCCGAACTGGCACTGTCTTATTATAACTGGCTGATCAAGGCTCAGCCGGCGGTGGCCGAGGACTTTGGCCTGAACGACGAAGAGCTGTTTACCAAGGCCAATCATCTTATTCGGCATTATCGCAGCCTGTTGCCCACGAACCCGTCCGGTGCCATTTTTGGGCTGTTATACGACGAGCCCGGCCAAGATAAGCTCGACCGTCAGGGAGGACAACTCACCCTGATCAACCATCTGGGAGTAGGCAGATATCTGCTGACTCACTTGCATCAGTTGCTTGCGGCCGAAGGGCAAGTGGGCCCCAATGTGCTCATGCTGTCGGGCACCAGCTGGGCAGGTGGCAGCCATACCGATAATGCTTCTCCGGTGTTCGATGTACAGGTGCCGGTAAAGGGCATTTTGCTGCAGCCCAACGCTGAGCTGGACGCCATTGCACACTCCACCTTTGCGCTGGTTCATTTGCCCCGCCAAACTGGCGAACAGGTCAGGGTATCGGGCACCAGCCCCGAAAGACGCCGGGATAATCTGACCTTTATTGCTCATGGCCTGGCATCCAATGCCGATGGCATTACGCTGCTTGAGCAACAGTGGCAGCGGCTGGAGCAGCAATGGGGAGCGTCATGTCTGCATAACAGGCGGCGGGCATTGCTGGTAACCAACTCTTATGCCGATGCAGCCCACACCGCAGATCAGCTCAGACAATGTCTGGATAAAAACGGTTTTGGTGACTGGCGTGTCTATTGCCTGGTAAGAGATAAAGCAGATGAAAACGCGTCGGATCAACGCCCCCAGCTGGCCCGCCCCCTGCCTCGCTCACTGATAGAGCAATTTGGCAACACGCCGGAAAAATCCGTGCTGGTGGCCCCTGTGCAGGTGGTCTCCCGAGGCCACAACATACTGAACTCAGCTAATAAAGCGGCCATTTCAAGCATCTATTTTCTGCATCGCCCTCATCCCCGTCCCGATGATCTGTCGGCGGTTACCGGCCGGCTTAACCGCTTTGCCATTGCGCAAATCAATCAGAGCAGTGAGCACCTGTCCAAAACCGCACCGCTGGCAGAAAGAGCCCGCAGAATGCGCAATAAAGCCACACACATTGTGCGCCTCAGCCTGGACTATCGCAGCCAGTATTCAGGGCTTCCTGCCACTTACAAAGCGCAGTTTGCCTGGAACCTGCTGGCTCCGCTCTGGCAAACCACCGGTCGTGGCATTCGCGGTGGTTGCCCGGTGTTTGTTGGTTTTGTGGATGAACGGTTTGCCCCTCATTCTTTTGAGTGCATCGACAATAAACCCGACACACCTGGCTCCAGCGTACTGGTACAAATGGTCAAACAACTGCAACAGGCCATGGATCCTCGCTATAACCCTAACGAGCACGACATAGCCCAGCTGCTTTACGAGCCTTTTTATCTCGCCCTGAAACAGACACAAGGACTGCAATATGGCGATCTCAGTTAACAGCCTGCACCTGGCCGCCTGGACGCCAGCTGCATCATTCAATGCATTGTCGCTTACCTGCTTCACCATGCCCATGTCTGCTCATCAGGTGCTGTTGCAATGGCACCGGCTTCAAAGCCGCTCCGCAAAAATCTGGCCATCTCAGGCACTGAAAGGACTGGATGAAGTGCTGGCCGTGCTGGTGCCGGATCTGGCCATGGTAAGAAGAAACAAAATCGATGGCTACCTGCAACTGTATTTTCTCAATGACCGCACACAAGATAACACCCTGCGTGACGCCGTGTTCAGCGCACTGTCATTGTGGCTTGGCATTCTTTATGACAAACAGCCGGGCAGTGCGCGTGCAGAGATTGCCGCTAGCGCGCAACACAATGAGAACTGGCACATCATAGACGTGAGTCTGGCCACAGAGCAGCATGCCGGTGCCTGCGCCATGGCAAAAGATACCCTCGCCTTTGATGCTCTGGTGAGCTATGCCAATCATATATTGGGCGGTAAAACACTGGCATTCCGATCGGGAGAAACAAGAACCTTTGTTCCGGTGACCGCTCATTCTTCTTCGTTATTTTATGGCCTGGAGCTGGTGGCTTTTCCACCAAGCCAGGACTCGGTAAAGAAGCACTGTTACTGGTCTGAGGCCATTAGCCTGACAACAGCCACTTTTCCAGAACGTGAAGGCATTCACCTGCTGGCTCGCCCGTCCATTCGCAACTGGGGTCCGGTTGACTATCCGTCTTCCTATGGTGGTAATGCCCGCAGTATGGATATGTTTATTCCGGATGAAGCCGGCAACTACCGGCATACCTCGCTGAAATACTATGCTCAGCAAGACAAACACAGCAGCCACAAAAGCATTGAAGCCCGCTGGAAGCACAAACAGGATGCCCGTATTCTGGCGCTGATTAACCGCCTGACCGGTAGTAAGCACCACGAACAAAGCGAGTGTATCGTTCCCATTATTCAGGATCAGAGCATTTGGTTACTCCCCCGGTTAAGCCATGGTGCCGGTGATCGCTTTTTTGCCGGAGGCACCGGAGTGGGCTGGCCAGACCGCATGGATATTACTCACTCCCTTAATCAGCACCTGGAGCAGGCCGGCTTTTGTCAGACCGGTACCATGCAGCGTGTTACAAAAAGAAAACGTCTGAACAAACCCTTTCGGGAAAACAATGCCAGCCAGCTGCGTCGCCAACGGGTGCTGGATACGCTCAACCATCTTGAAACCGGCCTGCAGCAGCTGACCCTGTATTTATTTCAGCGACAGGAAAACACGCGCTCTGTGGTGATGAATGAATTGATCACACTGTTGGGCCAACCTGAAAACAGCACAAACACTCAATTACGCTGGCCCGATGGCTTGTGTATTAACCTGGTCTCTCTGGCGGCCGGCCCCTTAAGTGAACAACTGCCCACAGCCGAGCTGAACGAAGAAGAAAAAACAGGACGCACTCCGTCTCAAATTAAGCAGATACTCAACGACAGGCAAAAAACACTGAACCGGCAAACAGAACAAACCATGATGCAATATATTGGAAGCGTCCTCGACACTTCCGGCTCCGTTGCCTGTGCTGTGCTGGAAATGAACAGCAGCTTGCGGGGTAAAACCTGTGACCCTTACGTTTTTTCCCGCCGGGCACTGGCAAAGCATCATATTCTGCCCCAGGTAATATTAATTGAAGAAACGATGCCGGCTGAAAAATACACCATGGCGGTGCGCGATTGTTTGCGTATGCTGGGGGTGGTTCCCGCCGGGCTGAATGACACAGATCCGGCACCGGCGGCCCTGACCGTAATACAACAAAACCGCCATATCACCGCCGGCCAAACCATGCCTGCCATCACACTGCCGCTGGCGGCCAGAGTAGTTAACCACTGCCTTGAATGCGCCTTGCCGCAAGCCGATGGCACACCGCAATGGCAGCCCTATGCAACCGCGTTATTAACGGTGCTGACAGGCAAGTTTGAACCGTTTTCGCGCACTGAAGCCGATAACAACAATAAACGCTTTGAACGCTTCTTTGAGCAGGCACTGCAACAAATTGATAAAAACGGCCCCAACCTGGTGCAAACCAACGTCAGTCATATCGGCCAGCAATGGGCAAGCCTCACCAACAATAAACTGGCCTTTGATAAACTTCAGTTGCTTAATCAAACTGTCACGTCCAGCCAGCTGCCCAATACCCGGCTGGTGCGGCTAAACAGAGATGAACACAGAATACCGCTACATTTTCATAAGGGAGAGCAATTGGATGTATCCGGTTTGTTTGACTGGGAAGCTGCGTCCCGCACCTTCTATGGCCTCAAGGTTCCGGCGCAAACCATGATCCCGCACAAACATAATGCCGGGCTATCGCGCCATGACAACGGAGAGCACAAATACAGTGCCCGCAACATTCGTCAGCTGGTGCGTCCGGAAGAAATATGCGTGGTCTTTTGCCAGCCACAGGACGAGCCACAAACGCTAGCGTTATATACCCACAGGTTGCGCCAGCTGCATGTGCAGTATAACGAGGATACCAATCAGCCGTTTCCGCTGCATGAGCTGGACGCCATTGGAAAAGGCCTGTCTTTTTAAAGACAAAGCCCGGCTGCCGCCGGGCAGAGTAGTTACAGCCCCAGCTTGTCAAACAGACCGGGCAGTTTTTCGTTGATTTTGTCGCCAAGCTCGTCGCCGAGTTTTTCGTTGAGCTTGCGCTTGACCCGCTCGGCTTCCTTGCTGGCTTTTTCTTTCAGGTAAAGGTCAAACACCTGCTGCATATCCAGGGTGTAGCGCGGCTGCTGATAGGTGCCGCTTACCCGCAGGGGCACGGTAATATTTTTCAGCTCATCCAGTGATTCACCGTCCTGGCCCTTGAGCGTGCCTACAATGGCGGTGCTGAACAGCACATCGAGCGTGCTGTCCAGCAGGCTGGTTTCACCTTCGCCTTTTACCCGCAGCAACGGAGATGCCAGGTTCAGGTTTTGCGTGCTGACCTTACCTTTGCCGATATCAAAGTCGGCAGTCAGGGCGCTGAAATCGGTTTTCTGAGGCTCATTGTCGTTGGGCACCGGCAGCCCCTTTACCTGGGCATAGCCCCGGCGGATCATGGCGGCAATGTTGACCCCGCGCAGGGCACCGTCGGCAAATTCCACCCGGCTGGTACCGGTGAGACTTTGTTTAATGGCCCGTTCGGTCAGCCCGCGCCCGGCCACATTCAGGGCCACACTGGCGCGGCCTTCGAGAGAGTCAATACCAGCGGCGTCATTCAGCAGTTCAAAGCCGTTTACGTTTTGCAGCTGCGTATTGAGCATAAAGCTTGCAGGGTTACGGTTGGCATTCAGGCTCACCTCGCCCTGCAGGGAGCCTTGATACAGGCTGGCGTTAATGTCGCTGGCAGTGGCCTTGCCGTCCTGCACTTTTACCTCAAGAGACACGCCCTGCATTTCCATGCCCTGCACGTTAAGCAGATCGGCTGCGAGCGTACCTTGCACATCGAGCTTGTTGAGAATGGACAGATCCGGCTCGCTGGCAGCCACCGAAGGCGGCAACTTGGCCGAAGCATTATCTGTGCTGGTGGTCGCACTGTCACTGCCGCCCTGCTCGCTGCTCCACTCCGCACTCAGCTGCTCCAGATCCAGCAGCGGTGTGTGCAGATTAAAACGAATCTCGGGAATTTCCGGGCCGTGATCTACCTGCAGCTCGCCATCCAGGGTCAAAGAGCCTGCCGACATAGTGACGTTGGTAAAACCGGCCTGCTTGCTGGTCATGTCATAGGCCAGATTGCCGCTGAGCGTCAGCGCTTTATTACCGGGCACAGCACGGCCGGTCACGCCGGCGTTCAGTGTCAGGTTATCCAGACGCAGCCGGTCATATTCCGGTGCCAGCCAGAGTGTTCCGCTGGCGTTAATACTGGCCTGTACTTCATCGGAGAACAGGTTGCCGGACAGCGTCAGCGGCACCTCCTGCCCCGGCGCAAATTGGTCAAGGCTGATATTTACCCGGTTAAGGCGAGTGAGGGTGTCGGAACGTTCGTCCTGTAGCAGCACTTCCGCATCGGTTACCTTTATACCGGCCAGACTGACAAACTGCAGTTCACGTTTGGGCCCGGCTTCGCTGGCCTGTGCGTCAGGAGCTGGCGCGGTTTGGGGTTCGGCACTTTTTTGGCCCAGATTACGCAGATCATCCAGGTTGGTGCTGCCATCTTTGTGGGTAATAAGGTGCAGGCGGGCATTGCTGAGCACGGCCTGACCCACTTCCAGCCGGTTATCAAGCAAAGGTTTGAGCGCCACATCCAGGCTGACTTCCCCCACCGAGAGAGTGGCGCCCTGTTCAAAGCCGGGCGGGTTAAGCAGCGATGTTTTGCCCAGGGTAAACCCCACCGAAGGAAAAAAGCGCCAGCTTAAGTCTCCTTCTATGACCAGAGTACGGCCGGTTTTTTCCCGGGTCTGCTCCACCAGCAGGCGTTTGACTCTGTCAGTGTCTACCAGTTGGGTCAGCGCCACGACCCCCAATAGCAGCAGCACCACCAGTGCCGCCAAGGCATATAGCCATTTTTTCATTATTTTTGTCCCGTTCTGTGCGTGTAAAACCAATAGTGGCCGTTCCCGGTAAAAACAACACCACTTAAAGCTGACGGCTTATAGCTTACAGCTCCCCCGAAGGGGGTCAGTCCTGATTTATGCGGCTGGCATCGGCACCTTGCTGAGATTTATATTTGGCGCTGGCGCGGCTCATGTAGGGGCGCTCGGCAGGGCCCGACATGGTTTCAAAATTCAGGGCACCAATCACCATCTGGGGGCGCAGAGCCAGGGGCAGTTTGCCGCTGTTATAAAACTCCAGCACAATGCGGCCACTCCAGCCCGGATCAATACGGTGCGCTGTTACGTGCACCATCAGGCCAAGGCGGGCCAGTGAAGAGCGGCCGTCCAGCCAGCCCACTATGTCGTCGGGCAGCGTCACCGACTCGTGAGTAACGGCCAGCGCCAGCTCACCCGGGTGCAGAAAGAAGGCTTCACCGTCTGCAATAATGATTTCATCACTCATTACCCGGTTAATCTGCTCCTGCACCTGCCCTTTGGGGCCGCTCAGGTCAATGTAGGGCGCGGTATGATCCTGAAACACACGAAAGGCGTTGCCCAGCAGCACATCCACACTCACACCACTGATCCGCTCCTCTGCCGGGGCGGGATCAATCTTGATTCGGCCCTCGGCCAGATATTGTTTAATGTCCCGATCGCAAAGACGCATGACAACTCCTGAAACCTGAATAAAAGCCGGTGCACCCGCATGGCGCACCAGCAGCACTAATACTTATACCAGCCGGGTGTAGAGCGTGGTGGGCACGGTTTTGCCGGTAAAATACAGGCCGGCAGCCAGCCGGGCAGCCATATTGAGGTAGCGGCCAGCCACCTCACCTTCCGGATCTACCGTCATTACCGGCGTGCCGGCATCCATTTGCTGACACAGAGTGGCATTAAGCGGCATTTGGCCAAGCAAAGGCACGCCATGCTCGCTGCACAGATGCTCACCACCGCCTTCGCCAAACAGGCTTTCTTTATGGCCGCACTGGCTGCACTGGTGATAACTCATGTTCTCTACCACGCCCAGCACCGGAATATTGACCTTGCCGAACATATTAATGCCTTTTACCGCATCGGCCAGGGCCACGTTCTGGGGCGTGGTCACCACCACAGCAGCGGTGGTAGGCACCTGCTGGGCAATGGTGAGCTGAATATCACCGGTGCCCGGGGGCAGGTCCACCACCAGATAGTCCAGCTCGCCCCAGCGGGTTTCCCGCAATATCTGCTCCAGCGCCTTGCTGGCCATGGGCCCGCGCCATATGGTGGCGTCGTTGGCTCCCACCAGAAAACCTATGCTGTTGGCTGTTACGCCATGGGCGGATATCGGACTCATGGTTTTGCCGTCATCACTGGCGGGGCGCTGACCGGTCACTCCCAGCATCATGGGAATGGAAGGGCCGTACACATCCGCATCCAGCACACCCACTCTCGCCCCCAGCCGGCTCAGCGCCAGCGCCAGGTTCACTGCCGTGGTGGACTTGCCCACGCCGCCCTTGCCGGACGACACCGCAATAATATTGCGTACACCGGCAATGGGCCTGGCTTCATTGGCATGAGCCAGAGACGCCACATCGGTATGCAGCTGCCAGTTAATCTGCTTTGCGCCGGCAATGGCGCACAGCTCGTCATTCAGGCTCTCAAGCCCGGCTTTGTCCGCTCCCACAAAAGGCAGCGTAAGCGCAATGGTTAACACATCGCCTTCACAGGTTATGCTGCGTACAAAACCGGCAGACACCGGATCCTGCGCCCAGAAAACGGGCTGAAAGCGGCTTAACCGTTGCCGAATTGGTTCAATATTCATTCAGTTAGGTCCAAATGAGGGGAGTAACAGCACTTTAGCAAAAGCACTGCGCAGGTAAAACGTTGCTGAAGAGTGTATATGCCAAAAAACTCGGGTAACATGCGGGGTCCCGTAAACTCAACTCTACAAAAATGGAAATTATGGCTACCGATCCACGTAAGATTCTCGTTACCTGCGCCCTCCCCTATGCCAACGGTTCAATTCACCTTGGTCATATGCTGGAGCACATTCAGGCCGATATCTGGGTTCGTTACCAACGAATGCGTGGCCATCAGGTCCATTTTATCTGCGCCGACGATGCCCACGGCACCCCCATCATGCTCAAGGCCAAGCAACTGGGCGTAACCCCGGAAGACATGATCGCCGCGGTGAAAAAAGAGCACGAGCACGACTTTGAGCGCTTTAATATCGGCTTTGATAACTATCACAGCACGCACAGCGACGAAAACCGTGAGTTTGCGGAGCTTATCTACGGCCGCATGAAGGAAAACGGCTTTATTGAAAGCCGCTCCATCTCTCAGCTGTACGACCCTGAGCAGAACATGTTTCTGCCCGACCGCTTTGTCAAAGGCACCTGCCCCAGCTGCAAGGCAGAAGACCAATACGGCGATAACTGTGAAGTCTGCTCCGCCACCTACACCCCCGCCGAGCTGATTAACCCCCGCTCTGCGGTGTCGGGCGCCACTCCGGTGATGAAAGATACCGAGCACTTCTTTTTTGATTTGCCTCAGTTCGAGGGTATGCTCAAGGCTTGGACCCGCTCCGGTGCCCTGCAGGAAGAAATGGCCAACAAGCTGGAAGAGTGGTTTGAATCCGGCCTGCAACAGTGGGACATCACCCGCGATGCCCCTTATTTCGGCTTTGAAATTCCCGATGCGCCGGGCAAATATTTTTACGTGTGGCTGGACGCCCCCATCGGCTACATGGGCTCGTTCAAAAACTACTGTGGCAAACGCGGCGATCTGAACTTTGACGATTACTGGAAGCCCGGCAGCGAGGCCGAGCTGTATCACTTTATCGGCAAGGACATTGTTTATTTCCACAGCCTGTTCTGGCCGGCCATGCTGGACGGCAGCGGTTTCCGCAAGCCCACCAATATTTTTGTGCACGGCTACGTAACGGTAAACGGTGCCAAAATGTCCAAGTCCAAGGGCACCTTTATCAAGGCCGACACTTACCTTAATCATCTGGACCCTGAGTGCCTGCGTTATTACTACGCCGCCAAGCTCACCAGCCGCATTGACGATCTCGACCTGAACCTGGGCGACTTTGTAGCCCGGGTAAATGCCGATGTGGTCAACAAGCTGGTGAACCTGGCGTCCCGCAATGCCGGCTTTATTGCCAAGCGCTTTAACGGTGAACTGGCCGCCGAGTGTGCCGAGCCTGAGCTGTATGCCGAATTTGCCGGTGCTGCCGAGCGCATTGGTCAATTTTATGAGCAGCGTGAATATGGCCGCGCCATTCGCGAGATCATGGCGCTGGCCGACAAGGCCAACCGCTACGTGGACGACAAGGCCCCCTGGGTGGTGGCCAAGGAAGAAGGCAAAGACGCCGAGCTGCAGGCCATCTGCTCTGTGGGCATTAACCTGTTCCGGGTGCTGATGACCTACCTGAAACCGGTGATGCCCAAGCTGGCCGAGCGCGCCGAGGCCTTCCTGAACGCCGAGCTTACCTGGAATGCCGTGAGCGCGCCGCTTGCCGGCCACACCGTGACCAAGTTCAAGGCGCTGTTCAGCCGCATGGAATCCGACAAGGTCGACGCCATGGTGGAAGCGTCCAAAGAAGATCTGGCCGCCGAGCAGGCCAAGGCGACCCCCACCGGCCCGCTGGCAGACGACCCCATCAGCGACACCATCAGCTTTGACGACTTCGCCAAGGTAGACCTGCGGGTGGCGCTGATCAAGAAAGCGGAAGCCGTGCCCCAGGCCGACAAGCTGCTGCGCCTGGAGCTGGACTTGGGTGGCGAAACCCGTCAGGTGTTTGCCGGCATCAAGTCTGCCTACAGCCCGGAAGATCTGGAAGGCAAACTCACCGTTATGGTGGCTAACCTGGCCCCGCGCAAAATGCGCTTTGGCATGAGTGAAGGCATGGTGCTGGCCGCCGGCCCCGGCGGCAAGGATCTGTGGATCCTGGAGCCGCACACCGGTGCCCAGCCCGGCATGCGCATTAAATAACCCCCTTCGGGGAGCTGGAAGCGGTAAGCTATCAGCTTTAAGTGGCGCTGTTTGTAGGTGGCGCTTTAGCTGGCGCACAAGAACTGCAGCGACTATATTGAAAAAACATGCTGCGCACGTTCTGCCGACTAAAGTGGCAGCTACCTACAGCTCCCACCGCAGCTCTCCAGCATCATACAAGAAGCCCGGTTAAAAACCGGGCTTCTTGTTACTTACCGCTGACAGCTTATAGCTTATAGCTTATAGCTTGATATCAGCATTCAATAATATTCACTGCCAGGCCGCCGCGGGCGGTTTCCTTGTATTTGGTTTTCATGTCTCTGCCGGTGTCGCGCATGGTTTTAATCACCTTGTCGAGGGACACCTTGTGCTCGCCGGTGCCGCGCAGGGCCAGGCGGCTGGCATTAATGGCCTTCACCGCGCCCATGGCATTGCGCTCTATGCAGGGCACCTGCACCAGACCACCCACAGGATCGCACGTCAGGCCCAGGTTGTGCTCCATACCAATTTCGGCGGCATTTTCCACATATTCGATGGTGCCGCCCACCACGGCGGTGAGCGCACCGGCAGCCATGGAGCAGGCCACGCCCACTTCCCCCTGGCAACCGACTTCGGCACCCGAGATAGAGGCGTTTTCCTTATAGAGAATGCCAATGGCAGCGGCGGTAAGGAAATACTGCACCAGGGCGTCGTCGTCTACCGGCTGCACGAATTTGTCGTAATAATGCAGCACCGCAGGCAGAATGCCGGCGGCCCCGTTGGTGGGCGCCGTCACCACCCGGCCACCGGCGGCATTTTCCTCGTTTACCGCCAGCGCAAATAAATCCACCCACTCCATCACGCTTAAGGGATCTTTATTGTAATGGGCTTCGCTCACCAGCCGGCGATGCAAAGAGGGTGCGCGCCGTTTTACCTTGAGGCCACCGGGCAAAATGCCTTCGGTTTTACAGCCTCGTTTTACGCAGGCCTTCATCACCTCCCAGATCTCCCGCAGGCCGGCAACCACTTCTTCTTCACTGCGGTTTACCTTTTCGTTTTCCATCATAAGGCCACTGATGGACATGCCGTTTTCCCGGCACAGCTGCAGCAGCTCATTGCCGCTTTTAAACGGAAACGGCACCGGCCTGGCGCTGGATTCGGCCACGGCGGCCGCCTTGGTGTCGGCAAACTCCTCCGCTTTCACAATAAAACCGCCGCCAATCGAGTAGTAAGACTGCTCCGCCAGCACCTTATCGCCCTCAAAAGCGCGGCAGGTCATGCCGTTGCTGTGCAGCGGCAGGGTTTTACGGCGATGAAACACAATGGCACCGGAGCGGGGAAAGGCGGCAGGATGAGTCTGATTCAGCACAATTTCCTGGCTGGCTTCTACTGTTTGCAGAAACTCGGGGATCATGTCTACGTCCACGGATTCGGGATCAAAACCGCCCAGCCCCAGGATCACTGCCTTGCCGGTGCCATGGCCAATGCCGGTCTGGCCCAAAGAGCCAAACAGCTCTACTTCTACTCGTGTGGTACGAGTAAGGGTGCCCTGCTCCGCCATGGCCTGCACAAAGGCATGGGCCGCCCGCATGGGGCCTACGGTATGGGAAGAAGACGGGCCGATACCGATACTGAAGATGTCAAACACGCTGATCATGGCAACTCCGAACACTGAACGTTTGAAACAGCGACGCCAGCGGCAATCGCTCAACTATTATTGAACGATTGTAGGTTTATTTGAGTTTTAACCCAACAGAATTTTAACAAGCCAGCGCAGAAACATAGACTTTGTGATAAGGATCGCCAGTCAGCGCGCCACCTGATGGGCAAACTGATGAATAACAGACGCGGTAATGCCCCACACCCAAAGCCCGTGCCAGCGAATAAACACCACCCGGTGCAGCCTGCCCCGCAGCTGCTGGCTCAGCACATGGTGATGGCGCAAGTCCAGCAGATAATCCAGCGGAATCCGATAGAGCTCGTCCACTTCATCGGGGTTCAGCACAAACTCAGGCTGTCCCTCCACCAGCCCCACAAAGGGCGTGAGCGCAAAACCGGAAATGGTGTACTGGGCCCGCAGCCGCGCTAGCTGCCGGCAGCGCGCCGGCGGCAGGCCAATCTCTTCTTCGCTTTCCCGCAGGGCCGTGTGCCACAGGCTGGCATCTTCTTTATCTACCCGGCCGCCGGGAAAACTGATTTGCCCCGGATGCTGACGCAAATGCCGGCTGCGCCGGGTCAGCACCAGCTCTAACCCTTCCCGGCCTTCCAGCACCGGCATCAGCACCGCTGCGGGCCGGGCATGCCCGGGCCAGCCGTCATCAGGTTGTGGCGGCAGCAGATTAATGCGGGTGATCAGCTCATCCAGGGTCATAGCTTTTCCAGCACGGGTAAAATGCGGCCCAGTTTATCGAACAGCTCCTGATATTCGCTGGCCTGCTCGGAGTCGGCCACCACGCCGCCGCCGGCCCAGCAGTAAAGCCGGTGCTGCTCTGCCAGCAGGGTACGAATGGTAATGCTGGTATCCATGCGGCCATGAGCACTGATATAGCCGATACTGCCGCAATAGCCATGGCGGCGATGGGGCTCCAGCTCTTCAATAATCTCCATGGCGCGTATTTTGGGTGCACCGGTAATGGAGCCGCCGGGAAAAGTGGCCGCCAGCAGATCGGTGCCGTCGAGCCCCGGCTTCAGCTCGCCGGTAATGGTCGACACCAGATGATGCACCGCCGGAAACGACTCAATGGCAAACAGCGACGGCACCCTGACACTGCCCGGCACACAGACCCGGCCAATGTCGTTGCGCAGCAGGTCCACTATCATCAGATTCTCGGATCTGTCTTTGGGCGCTGCGGCCAGCTCCTCGGCCAGTTGCCGGTCTTGCTGCGGATTTTGGCCTCTGGGCCGGGTGCCCTTGATGGGTTTGGTTTCTATTTGTTGGCCTTCCAGAGCAATAAAGCGCTCAGGCGACAGGCTTAAAATGGTGGTGTCCGGCAGGGGCATAAAGGCGGAAAACGGCGCTTTATTATGCTCACTGAGCGCCTGATAGGCAGTCCATGGGCTCCCTTCAAAAGGCGCATTAAAGCGCACCGTCAGGTTTATCTGATAGCAGTCACCGGCGGCCAGATAGTCCTGCACTTTATTAAAGTTGGTGCCATATGCTTCGCGGCTCTGATTGGCCTGCCAGGGGCCGGCCAGCTTAAAGGCCCGAGCCTCTGGCGCACTCAGGCCCCGCCACCAGGCCAGCTTTCGTTGCAGTGCCGCCTCATCGCCCAGCACCAGCAAATGAGCTTGTTCGGTTTTACGGTCTATCACCCAAGCCCAGTCATACAGGCCTACTGCCATATCGGGAGTGGCCAGCTCGTTAATGGCGCGCTCGGGAATACGCTCCAGCCGCCGGCCCAGATCGTAACCAAACAGCCCCAGGGCACCACCGGCAAAGGGCAGATGGGCCAGTTCCTCTGGTAAGGTCACCTCACCCAGCAGCCGCTGTTGCCAGGCTTTAAGCAACGCAAAGGGGCAGTCACTGCTGTGCTCTGTGCCATTGGCATGGGTAATGGTGGTGCTGTTCCCTCTGGTGACCAGGGTGGCCACCGGCCCGGCACTGATAATGTGATAACGGCTGTCACCGGCCAACGGCGAGGCCGACTCCAGCAGCACCGACCAGGGCTGGCTTGCCAGAGGAGAGAAAAAGTCACGCACCGGGCCGGCAAAGGGCTCGCTGTGTATGTGCAAAGGCAGTCCCATTATGTAATCCACTCGACAGTTTTGGCATTACGCTCAGGCTCCGGCTGGTCAGCCGGGGGCGCGCAAGCGTATCATAGCGCCGATTATAACAACTCAAAGCCAGCCGATAACCCATGAGGAAGCCATGAGCATTATCAAAAAGCAGGACTTTATCGACTCCGTTGCTGACGCCCTTCAATATATCTCTTATTACCATCCGCTGGATTTCGTGCAGGCGCTGGAAAAAGCCTACGAAAAAGAGCAGAGCCAGGCCGCCAAAGACGCCATTGCGCAAATTCTGATTAACTCCCGCATGTCGGCGGAAGGCCACCGCCCCCTGTGCCAGGACACCGGCATTGTGACCTGCTTTGTAAAAATCGGCATGCAGGTGCAGTGGGACTCGGATATGACGGTGCAGGAAATGGTGGATGAGGGTGTACGCCGCGCCTACTCCAACCCGGATAATCCGCTGCGCGCCAGCATAGTGGCTGACCCCGCCGGTGCCCGCAAAAACACCAAAGATAACGCCCCCGCCGTGGTGCATATCGACATGGTGCCCGGTGCCGAAGTGGAAGTGGCCATTGCCGCCAAGGGCGGCGGCTCCGAGAACAAGTCCAAAATGGTGATGCTAAACCCGTCCGACGACGTGGTGGAATGGGTGCTGAAAACCCTGCCCACCATGGGTGCCGGCTGGTGCCCACCGGGCATGCTGGGCATCGGCATTGGCGGCACCGCTGAAAAAGCCGCCGTGCTGGCCAAGGAATCCCTGATGGATCCGGTGGACATTCACGAGCTGATCGAGCGTGGTGCCGACACCACCGAAGAAAAACTGCGTCTGGAAATCTTTGAAAAGGCCAACAAACTGGGCATTGGTGCACAGGGTCTGGGTGGCCTTACTACCGTGGTGGATGTAAAAATCAAAACCGCGCCCACCCATGCCGCTTCAAAGCCGGTGGTGATGATCCCCAACTGCGCCGCCACCCGTCATGTGCACTTTCATCTGGACGGCTCAGGCCCTGCCGAGCTGACTCCGCCAAAACTGGAAGACTGGCCACAAGTCACCTGGGAAGTGGGTGAAAACGTGCGCCGGGTCAACCTGGACACCGTGACCCGTGACGATATTCAAGACTGGAAAATGGGCGAAACCCTGCTGCTCTCCGGTAAGCTGCTGACCGGCCGGGATGCGGCTCACAAGCGCATTCAGGACATGATTAACAAGGGTGAGCCCCTGCCGGTGGACTTTAACGGCCGCTTTATCTACTACGTGGGCCCGGTGGACGCGATTGGCGACGAGGCCGTGGGCCCGGCCGGTCCCACCACCTCCACCCGCATGGACAAGTTCACCGACATGATGCTGGAGCAGACCGGCCTGATGGGCATGGTGGGCAAGGCTGAGCGCGGCCCGGCCACCGTGAGCTCCATTCGTGATCACAAGGCCGTTTATCTGATGGCCGTGGGTGGTGCCGCCTATCTGGTGGCCAAGGCGGTGAAAAAAGCGAAAGTGCTGGCCTTTGAAGACCTGGGCATGGAAGCCATCTACGAGTTTGAGGTGGAAGACATGCCGGTCACCGTGGCGGTCGACAGCGACGGCAACAACGCCCACGAAGCCGGCCCCGCCATCTGGAAAGCCAAAATAGAAGAGCTGGACCAGGCGCTTAAAGGCTAAACACAAGCTGGAAGCGCGAAGCTGAAAGCCGGAAGTTGTTGTGCCACACTTCCGGCTTCAAGCTTCCAGCTCTTGTCATCCGGTTTCAAATCCGCGCACCCCTGTGGGGGTGATGTCGTTTTCTTCCAGCCCCGTCACATTTGCGCTGTCGGGGCCCTTGCGTAACCAGGCGGTTAACTGCCGCACGGCAGGGGCCTGCCCTTCTGCCAGCACTTCCACTCTGCCATCGGGCAAATTACGGGCATAACCACTCACGCCCAGACGCTCGGCCTCGCACTGTGTGTAATAACGAAAACTCACTCCCTGCACCCGACCGCTGACCCAGATTTTTCTGGCAATAATGCTCATGGCTTCAGCTCCTTTTTATTGTTTCGCTGCCTTTAAGTTTACGCTCACCCGCACGCGCTGTGGGGTGCGATTCCTGCCTATAAGGAGTACTATACAGGCTTTCTGACAGTTACCAAGGAAGCTCACGTGGAACCCATTCGCCTGACTCAATACAGCCACGGTGCTGGCTGCGGCTGCAAAATCTCCCCCAAAATCCTCGACACCATACTGCACAGCCAGCTGCCCGGTTTTAACGATCCGCGCCTGGTGGTGGGCAACGACAGCCGTGACGATGCCGCCGTGGTGGATGTTGGTAACGGCATGGGCATTATCTCCACTACCGACTTTTTTATGCCCATTGTGGACGATCCCTTTACCTTTGGCCGCATTGCCGCCACCAATGCCATCAGCGATATCTACGCCATGGGCGGCACGCCAGTGGTGGCCATTGCCATTCTGGGCTGGCCAATCAACACGCTGGCACCGGAAGTGGCTCAGCAGGTGATTGACGGCGGTCGTCAGGCCTGCCATGACGCCGGCATTTCCCTTGCCGGCGGCCACAGCATAGACGCACCCGAGCCCATTTTTGGCCTGGCAGTCACTGGCCAGATTGCGCTGGATCAGGTGAAACGCAATGATACCGCCGCCGCCGGCGATATTCTTTTTCTGACCAAGCCGCTGGGCATTGGCGTGCTCTCCACCGCCCAGAAAAAAGGCGTGCTGCGAAACGAAGACAGCCAGATTGCGCCCGAGGTCATGTGCCGGCTGAACAGGCCCGGTCAGGATTTTGCCGCACTGGACGGCGTCAGTGCCATGACCGACGTGACCGGTTTTGGCCTGCTCGGGCACCTGGTGGAAGTGTGTGAAGGAGCTGATGTGAGCGCCATTTTGCATATGGCGGATATTCCGCTGCTGCCCAACCTGGATTATTACCTGCAGGCGGGTGCCGTGCCCGGCGGCACCCTGCGCAACTTTGATGCCTATGGCCATAAAGTGGCCCCCATCACGCAGCGCCAGCAGCATATTCTGTGCGATCCGCAAACCAGCGGTGGCCTGCTGGTGGCGGTGCGCCCCAGCGCCATTGACGAATTTTTATCCGTGGCCGCCAGCCATAACCTGAGCCTGGCACCCATTGGCGAGCTGGTCACCGCCGGCGAACACCGCATTGAGGTAGTGGATGCCTGATCTGCACACCGATCTCGATGCGCTGTTTATCAATAACACGCCTCTGCTGGACCTGCGCGCGCCGGTCGAGTTTTTACAGGGGGCCTTTCCGGCTTCCCGTAATCAGCCACTGATGACAGATGACGAGCGCGCACAGGTGGGCACCTGCTACAAACATGAAGGCCAGCAGGCCGCCATTGAACTGGGCCATCAATTAGTGTGCGGTGAAATACGCCAGGCCCGTCTGCAGGGCTGGCTAAACTGGCTTGAGCAAAACCCTGACGGCGTGCTTTATTGCTTTCGGGGCGGCCTGCGCAGCCAGACGGTGCAGCAGTGGCTTAATGATGCCGGCCGTCCAGTGTCCCGGGTCAAGGGTGGCTACAAAGCACTGCGCCGGCGGCTGCTCACCGAAATTGAACAGGGTTTTGCCGGCCCGGGTTTTGTGCTCACCGGCCTCACCGGCAGCGGCAAAACCGACTGGCTGGCGCGCAGCCCGCTGTCGCTGGATCTGGAAGGCTATGCCCACCACAGAGGCTCCAGCTTTGGCAACTGGGGGGAGCCTCAGCCCACTCCCATCAACTTTGAAAACCGCCTGGCCATTGCCCGGTTAAAGCAGCGTCACAGTGGTATTAAGGGCTGGCTGGTAGAAGACGAAAGCGCCATGATTGGCCGCTGCCCCGTGCCCCTGCCCCTGTATGAGCGCATGCAGCAGGCACCGCTGCTGTTGCTGGAAGTGCCCTTTGAACAGCGGGTGCAGCAAATTCGCCATGACTATGTAGACACCATGCAGCGCCACTTTAACCAGGATTTTGCGCGGCTGGAAAGCTACCTGCAAGACAGCCTGAAACGGCTGTATAAACGCCTGGGCGATCGGGAATGGCGACGGCTGTCGGAGATTATGTCTGAGGCGGTGCGCCAGCAGCAGCTGGGTTATGGCAGTGCGGCCCATGAAGAGTGGATCGCCACTCTGCTGGGCGTTTATTACGACCCCATTTATGCCCGCCATCAGGCGGCCAAGGCCGATCGCATCGTTAAACGCGGTGACGCCGACGAACTGGCCGAATGGCTTG
Source organism: Oceanimonas sp. CAM02 (assembly GCF_032842915.1). Taxonomy (NCBI): domain Bacteria; kingdom Pseudomonadati; phylum Pseudomonadota; class Gammaproteobacteria; order Aeromonadales; family Aeromonadaceae; genus Oceanimonas; species Oceanimonas sp. CAM02. The sequence continues at coordinate 90,089 of NZ_JAWJBK010000033.1, read as the reverse complement.
CACAGCAGCCCGAAGCTCAACCTGAGGAAACACAATGCTGAATCGTATTACCCTGCCGGTAACCCCCTTTATGCAAAACTGCAGCCTGATATGGTGCAGCGCCACCAACAAGGCGGCACTGATAGACCCGGGCGGTGAAACCGAGCGCCTGCTGGCCGCCATTAATGAACGGGGGCTGACTCTGGAGCGCATTATTCTGACTCACGGCCATCTGGATCACGTGGGCGGCACCGGCGAGCTGAAAGCCAATACCGGCGTGCCGGTGGAAGGCCCGGGCAAGCAAGATGCCTACTGGATAGACGGCCTGGCTCAGCAGGTGCAGATGTTTGGCTTTGATCCCGTGCCGGGTTTTACTCCCGACCGCTGGCTGAATGCCGGTGACACCGTCACTGTGGGTGAAGAAGTGCTGGACGTGTATCACTGCCCCGGCCACACGCCGGGCCACATGGTGCTGCTGCACAAGGCGCAACGGTTGGCCTTTGTGGGCGACGTGCTGTTTCAGGGCAGCATTGGCCGCACCGACTTTCCCGGCGGCAGCCACGAGCAACTGATAGACAGCATTAAACACACTCTGCTGCCGCTGGGTGACGACATTACCTTTGTACCCGGCCACGGCCCCGAAAGTACCTTCGGCCATGAGCGACTGAATAACCCGTTTTTACGCTGACCCTCTGCGCCTGCTCATGGCGCACAACCCCCTCTTTCAGATGTTCCGATAACGAGAAAAAATTAACGGATGAAAATAAAACACAAGCTCGCTCTCAACACCCTGGTGGTGATTGCCGCCATGGGAATTTTGTTTACCTTGTTTACGCATACCCTGAATACCATCAAAGCTCTGAACCATGGCAAGGCACTGGCAATGACGCTGCATAACGATATGCTCAGCCTGCGCCGGGATGAAAAAGATTTTATCGCCCGCCTCGATACCCGTTATCTGGACGACTTTCAGCAACAAATGGCGCAAACCCAGCAGCACCTGGCTCAACTGAAGGCTGTGCTTGAGCAGCAACAGTTACCGATCACCGCACTGACCAGTTTAAGTGAACGTTTCAGCCGGTATAGCACCGATTTCACGGCAGTGGCGGACGCTTATCAGCGTCTCGGGCTGGATCATGAGTCCGGGCTGGAGGGCGAGTTGCGCCAAGCCGTACACGATGTTGAAGCCTCTCTGAATAACTCCGGTGCCGATCGGATTCTTATTACTCTGCTGCAGCTTCGCCGGGCCGAAAAGGACTTTATGCTGCGCCATGAAGTCCGCTATTTGCAACGTTTTAATAATCTGCATGAGCAATTGCTTAGTGAACTTGACACCCTGGCTTTATCCCGGGCTCAGGCCAGCCATTACCGGCAGCGTTTTCTCGCTTATGCCGATGAACTGCAACGTCTGGGACTGAGCAGTGAGGAAGGATTGCAGCTAACCATGCGTCAGACTATTCAGAGTACCGAGAGCCTGCTGAACAGTACTCTTGCCGATATCGAGCAGCGGCTGCAGGCCTATCTGGATCAGTCAACCCGTACCGCGACCCTGGTATTTATGCTGATGTTGCTGCTCACTGCAGGAGTCGCCATTGCCATCAGTCGTTCCATTTTCCGCCCCATCAGGCAAATTCGTGAAGGCGTGCTGAACATTCATCATACCCGCAACCTCGGACTGCACATTGATACCGGCAGCAAAGATGAAATGGCAGACATTGCCGATGCGCTGAATATCATGCTTCAGGGGTTCCGGGAGGTAATTCAGCAGGTGCATCAGGCTGTGGGCACCATGAATCAGACCACTCAGCAACTGTCAGAAAGCGCCGCCGCCACGACCGCAGACATTGAACGCCAGCAGCAGGAAACCGAGCAGGTTGCCACCGCAGTAACAGAAATGGTCAGCACCATTGATGACATTGCCCGCAATACCGACCAGACCGCCATCAAGGCCGGCAAGGCCAACGGCAGTGCAACGGAAGGACAGCAGCAGGTGCAGGGCACCATAGAGCGCATTCGCCGTCTGGCCGGCCGGCTGGAAGACTCGGTAGGCAGCATTGAGGACTTGTCCCGTCAGAGCGACACCATCGGTACCGTATTACAGGTTATTCGCGATATCGCCGATCAGACCAACCTGCTGGCGCTCAATGCTGCCATTGAAGCCGCCCGCGCCGGTGAGCAGGGCCGGGGGTTTGCCGTGGTGGCCGATGAAGTCAGGGCGCTGGCGGCGCGCACTCAGGATGCAACCCAGGAAATAGCGACCATCATCAGCTCACTGCACGCAAAAACTGACGACATGGTGAAGATTATCTACCAAAGCAGAGAAGAAGGACTGGAAAGCAGCCAGCAGGCCAAACAAGCTGAAAGAGTACTGGATGACATTACCGGAGAAGTGACCGTCATTTCAGACATGGCCACTCAAATTGCCACTGCTATTGAGCAGCAAAGCAGCGTTGCCAATGAAATTGGCCGTAATGTGGTAGTCATTCGGGACATCACCGACAATACCGTACAGGCCGTGCGCGACAATTCTCAGGCCACTCGAAACATCGCCGTTCAGGCACAAAACCTGCAGGAGGTGGTCTCGGTGTTTCGTATCTGAGAACGCCTGTCGGCATTCCCAGTTACCCGCCAGCAACCAGCCGCGCTAAAGGCGCGGCTCAGTCATCCCAGTCATCGTCGTCTTCTTCCACCGGCTCTTCCGCCACCACCATGGGTGCCAAAGGTGCGATGGCCTCCAACAGTTTGCGGCGCGGTTGCCAATTGGCCACAAAGCCAAAACGGTAGCAGTTTTCACCCAGGGCAAAACGCTCTTCAGCCTGAGTTTCCAGCGCCTGCTGCACGGCGTTCAGCTCCTGCTCGCTCAGTTCCAGGTCCAGCGTAAAGGCAATAATGGCCCCGTCGTGGCCCGGCAGCTTGCCCTTGTTCACTGCCCTCACCCTGTCTCTGGGCAGGCTCACCACCTGCTTGCGGTTACCGTTCACCAGATACAGCCGCTCGGCGTCATAGGCCAGGTTCATTAGCCGCTGCCGGCTCCAGCTGGCCGGCCACAGACTGACCAGCAGCAGCACACCACCAAACACCAGCCCTACATAATGAACAAGCTCAAAGCCGTTTTGCGCATCCAGCGCCGACCACACCACCACTGCCAGGCTGGCCAGCAGCACAGCGGCCTGAGTGGCATAAAAACGAAAAGCAGGTGGCAGCAGCACAAACTCAAGAGGCTGCTGTAACAACTGTTGCACGGACAGGCGCTGGGCGGTCATTCTGGTATTCCGACGAGATTAAAAGCCGCTACCCTAGCAAAAATTTGCACTGGCATAAATAATGGTGCCATATGGGCAAAGGAGGGCACATTGATGTTAAAACCGGTTTTCTGGCTGGCACTGATGTTATTTGGCATTCACTTTGGCGCACAGGCTGAGGCCATTGGAGGCTATGCGGCGGGCTGCCAGACTCAGTCCCGCGCACTGCCGCTGTCGGGGGAAGGCTTTCAGGTGGTTCGCGCCGAGCGCCAGCGTTATTACGGCCAGCCCGAGCTGATTGATTATTTGCAGGGGCTGGGCCAACGGCTGAACGCCGCCGGCCTGCCGCCCATGCTGGTGGCCGATTTGGCAAGAAAGCATGGCGGCCCCTTTGAATATGGCCACCGCAGCCACCAGAGCGGGCTGGATGCGGACATCTGGCTGCGCGCGGGCAACCCTGCCCTGCCCGAGCAGGACATGGTCAACCATAAGCTGTATGTGCTTAACCGCCACTTTACCGATAACCAGCGCCGGCTGATTGCGCTGGCCGCCCAGGATGAGCGCGTGAGCCGTATTTTTGTGCACCCGCTGATCAAACAGGCCATGTGCCGTGCTTACGGCGATGCGCCCTGGCTGGGCCGCCTTCGCCCCTGGTATGGTCACTCGGGGCATTTTCATGTGCGGCTGCACTGCCCTGCCGGCCATGCCAGCTGCGAGCCGCAGCACCCTGTGCCCGCCGGCACCGGCTGTGGCAGTGAGCTGGCCAGCTGGATAAACGACAAAACCGGCGAGTTGTATAAGGGTCCGCGCAAACCCTGGCAGCCGGTATTGCCCGTTGCCTGTACTCAATTACTGGCTCAGAAGGAGGCACCATGAGCAAGTCCTCTTATATTCTGGCGCTGGATCAGGGCACAACGTCTTCCCGGGCCATTTTGTTTGACCATCAGGCGCGTGTGGCGGGTATAGCCCAACGGGAATTTACCCAGCACTACCCGCAAGCGGGCTGGGTGGAGCACGATGCCACCGAAATCTGGGCCACTCAGCGCGCCACCTTAACCGAAGTGCTGGCCAAAACCGGCATAGATCCCAGCCAGCTGGCGGGCATTGGCATTACCAACCAGCGAGAAACCACAGTGGTGTGGAACAGACACACCGGCCAGCCCATTCACAACGCCATTGTATGGCAGTGCCGGCGCACCGCAGCCATTTGCGAACAGCTCAAACAGCAGGGCCTGACCGACGAGATAAAACAGCGCACCGGTCTGGTGCCCGACGCCTATTTCTCGGGCACCAAGCTGCGCTGGCTGCTGGACAATGTGCCCGGTGCACGCGAACAGGCCGACGCCGGTGACTTGCTGTTTGGCACCATAGACACCTGGCTGGTGTGGAAGCTGACCGAAGGCCGGGTGCATGTCACCGACTACACCAATGCCTCGCGCACGTTGCTGTTTAATATCAACACCCTGGAATGGGACCCCTTGTTACTGGAAACGCTGAATATTCCCGCCAGCCTGCTGCCCGAGGTAAAACCGTCTTCCCGGGTGTATGGCGATGCGGATATTGGCGGCGAAGTGCCCATTGCCGGCATGGCCGGGGATCAGCAGGCGGCACTGTTCGGCCAGCTGTGCTTTAACAAGGGCATGGTAAAAAACACCTACGGCACCGGCTGTTTTATGCTGATGAACACAGGCCAGCAAAAAGTGGCGTCGAACCATGGCCTGCTCACCACATTGGCGGTGGGGGCCGACGGCGGCGTGAGTTATGCGCTGGAAGGCTCGGTCTTTATGGGCGGTGCCATTATTCAATGGCTGCGGGACGAGCTGGGGTTAATAGCTCACGCCAAAGACAGCGAAGCCTGTGCTAACGCAGTTGCCAGCACCAATGGTGTGTATCTGGTGCCCGCCTTTACCGGACTGGGCGCACCCTACTGGGATGCCTATGCCAAAGGCACCATCACGGGGCTGACCCGGGGTGCCAACCGCCACCATATTGTGCGGGCCGCACTGGAGGCCATTGCCTTTCAGAGCCGGGATCTGCTCGATGCCATGCAACAGGACGCGGGGCTTCGCCTGGCGGCGCTGAAAGTGGACGGCGGTGCCGCCGCCAACAACTTTTTAATGCAGTTTCAGGCGGACATTACCCACACCAGGGTGGTGCGCCCTGCCCTGCTGGAAACCACGGCGCTGGGCGCAGCCTTTCTCGCCGGGCTGGCCACCGGCTTCTGGCAGAATACAACGCAGCTGGCGCAGTGCGTGAGCATTGATCAGGCGTTTACGCCCACTATGCCAAATGATGAGCGCGAGGCCCATTATCAAGGCTGGCAGGCGGCAGTAGCCCGCGCCAGGAGCAACCCATGACGCTGGATGTAATGGTCATAGGTGGCGGCATTAACGGCACCGGCATCGCGCTGGATGCCGCCGGCCGTGGGCTTGATGTGGCGCTGTGCGAGATGAACGATCTTGCGTCGGCCACCTCCTCCGCCAGCAGCAAGCTGATCCACGGCGGCCTGCGTTATCTTGAGCAATATGAATTCCGGCTGGTGCGCGAGGCACTGGCCGAGCGGGAAACCCTGCTGCGGGCGGCACCGCACATTACCTGGCCACTGCGCTTTCGCCTGCCCCACCAGCCTCACCTGCGCCCCGCCTGGATGATAGGGCTGGGGCTGTGGTTGTATGATCATCTGGCCCGACGCGATCGGCTGCCGCCATCACACCGCGTGTTTTTGAACGGACACGGCCCATTGCAGCCGGAGCTGAAGCTGGCCTTTGAATATTCCGATGCCTGGGTGGACGATGCCCGCCTGGTGGTGCTGTGTGCCATGGCGGCCCGGGAGCGCGGCGCGCACATCTGGCCCCGCACCCGCTGCATTCAGGCACAGCGTGCCAACGGCCTCTGGCAGGTAACGCTGGAAGACGCCAGCGGCAGCCGGCGCACTGTGCTGGCACGCGCGCTGGTGAACGCCGCCGGCCCCTGGGCCAGCAGCCTGTTTAATGAGGTGCTGCACACAGCGCCACCGGCACAGCTGCGGCTGGTAAAGGGCAGCCACATAGTGGTGCCGCGCCTGTATGACAGTGATGAAGCCTATATTCTGCAAAACCGCGACGGCCGCATTGTGTTTGTGCTGCCCTATGAGCAGCACTATTCCCTGATTGGCACCACGGATGTGGACTACACCGGTGATCCGGCCTGCGTAGCCCCGGCTTATGATGAAATTACCTACCTGTGTGACGTGGTTAACGAGTACTTTCGCACTCAGATTTCACCGCAACAGGTAGTGCATCAGTTTGCCGGCGTGCGGCCGTTAATGGCCAACGGCGATAATCAGGCCCAGAAAGCCTCACGGGATTACAAACTGCTGCTGAGCGCCGATGGCAACGAGGCACCGCTGTTGTCGGTGTTTGGAGGCAAAATCACCACTTTCAGGGCACTGGCAGAAGACGCCACCAACCAGCTGGCGGCGTTTTTGCCCGGCACCGGCGGCCCCTGGACCGGCCAGCTGGTGCTGCCCGGCGGCGATTTCAATCACCATGCCAGCTTGGAAGCGAAGCTGATACAAGAATACGCCTGGCTGCCTTTGCCCCTGGCTCGGCGCTATGTGCGCAGCTACGGCACCCTGTGCCGGCAGTTTTTGCAGGGCTGCCAAGGTCTGGAAGACCTTGGCGAGCACCTGGGAGCCGGCTTATACAGCGCCGAGGTGGATTATTTAATGCAACGGGAGTGGGCCCGCACCGCCGACGATATTCTGTGGCGGCGCACCAAGCTGGGGCTGGTGTTCAACAACGCCAGGCAGCAACGGTTACAGGAATATTTAAGCGCCAGATCCTAACCTTTCTTCACGAAAGGTGTTGAGTTTGTCTGTAATCAGTTCGCGGGTGGCGGTGGCGTTATCCTTGATGCTGCCGTCGAACACACTTAGCCCTTTCAGAATATTGACGGCTTCTCCAAAGCCCTTATCAATGGAGCTGGTGATGGTGTCGAGAAACTGCTCCAGCTGCTTGTCTTCCGGCATACCGGGGTTTTGTTTCTGAAAGGTCTCAAAAAAACCAAGGGCTCCGTCTACTATGCGGCTGGCGGTGTTTTCCGGAGACCAGTAGTCGTCGGGCTTGTCTGCCAGCTTTTCGGGAGTAATGGCATGCTTATCGCCAAGCTCGGCATTTATCGTGCTCATTATTTCGCCATAAAGAATGTTCATGGCCTTGTTATTGCCCAGGTTGCCGCCATCAAACATGGCCTGCACTATGCTCTGGTTATTGCGCGCTTTCAGCTCGGAGCGGGCGCTGGCCATATCGTGCTCGGCACCTTTTTCTGCCGGTGCCTGCCGCTCGTTTTTGCTGGCTACCTGATAAACCTGATTACCTGAAACCGGAGAAATTGCCATTATCCTGCTCCTTTTTAGCATTGATAAACAAGGTATCGGCCAAACCAGCAAAATCTTAATTAAGGCAACATTTACATAAGAGTGCTGTTACCCGGCTCTTTACTGCGTAAAGACAAGAGCGGCAAGAGCTCGCTGGCCGGCATGGGCTTGTAATAATAATATCCCTGCACGGTAATGGAGCCGAACTCTTCCAGCAGCTCCAGCTGCTCTTTTTGCTCTACTCCTTCCACCACCAGGCTTAACGACAGCTGCTCTGCCAGCTGCATAATGGTGCGCAACAAGGTCAGCGCTCTTGAGCTTTCGCAGGCTTCCACCATAAAGCTGCGATCAATTTTAAGCTCATCCAGCGGAAACCAGTGCAGGCAGGACAGCGCCGAATAACCGGTGCCAAAGTCGTCCAGAGAGAGCTTAAATCCCTGATCCCGCAGCTGCTGCAGCATATTAATGCCGGTATCCAGCTGATCCATCATGGTGGACTCGGTGACTTCCAGCTTGATAAGAGAATGCGGCAAGCCAAAGCGGGCCATGGTAACCATCAGCCAGTCACAAAAATCGGCCTGGCTGAACTGCTGGGCACACAGGTTTACCGACACCATGGGCGGCATCATGCCCTGCTCCCGCCAGGCGGCCAGCTGTGTGCACACCTGCTCTATTACCCAGCGATCCAGACGCACAGACAGCCCGCTTTGCTCGGCCACCGGAATAAACTCGGCAGGAGAAATCATATCAAGGCGCGGGTGCGTCCAGCGCATTAATGCCTCCACCCCAACAATATGCTCATCAACCGAGCACACCTGGGGCTGATAATGCAGGCTCACTCCCTGCACCAGACCGGTATTCAGCATATGGCCCAGGCTCTGCTCAATGATCAGCTCTCTGTGGTGCAGCCTGTGCTGCTGCTCATCCACAAACTGATAACGGCCGCGGCCTTCCCGCTTGGCCATGGCATGAGCATATTCTGCCGCCTGCAACAGGTTTTCGGGCTCTTTGGCATCGCGCGGATAAATGGCAATGCCAATGCTGGGCTGCATGCACACCACATTTTGATCAGCCAGCACCATGGGCTGCCCCAGCAGACTGAGCAGTTTTTCTGCCAGATGCCCCATGGTGGTATCTTCCGCCTTGCTGTGGCGCAAAATGGCAAACATATCGCCCTGCAGCCGCACCAGGGTATCGGCTTCGTCTACTGCCGCCTGCATAATGCGCGCCTGCTGACGCAATACATCATCACCCCAGGTCATGCCCAGCTGCTCATTTACCGGTTTCAGCCGGCCAATATCGAGCACCATTAACCCCACCCGTATTTTGTTACGCTGTGCTTCGGCCAACGCCTGCTCCAGGCGAGAGGTTAATAACTGACGATTGCCCAACTGAGTGAGCGGATCTTTAAAGGTAAAGGGCATGCGATCCTGCTCGGCCATGCGCTGACCGCTGAGATCGTGACCAATGGCCACTCTGTGGGTTATCTGACCATGGTGGTTGGTAAGCGTATTAATGCTGAGCCACTGCGGATACACCTCACCGGTTTTGCGCCGGTTCCATACCTGGCCGCTCCACTGGCCGGTGCGGCTGATTTGCTGCCACATTTTGCGATAAAAATCCGGCTCATGTTTAGCAGACTGAATAAGCCGTGGCGTTTTGCCCAGCACCTCTTCGGCAGTAAAGCCGGTAATGTGAGTAAAGGCCGGATTAACCCGCTCGATAATGCCGTCGGCATTGGTCACGATGATGGACTCAAGCGCATTTTCAAACACATGGTGCAGCAGCTGCCGCTTAAAGCTCAGGTTTTGCTCAAACACGCTGGCCTGAGCAACAGCCACCTGGTGGGGATGGTCTTCGCGCACTGTTGGTATCCTTACCTTGTTATTATGGCTTACGGATTGATAATATTTTTTTGTAAACAATTAGTAAAACATCTTTATCACAATTTAGTACTGCAGGCCAGGCCTGCAGTACTAAAAAGGGTCAGCGAGTGGCTTCCCGCCGGTTAAAAGTACGCTCTCCCGGGCTGAAGCGGCCGGTAATGTCCAGCAGTGCCTCGGGATCTGCAAGGTCTCCTTCATTGTCTTTATCTGCCGGCTTCAGCCAGTCATGCAGTCCTTCAATGGTGACTATTATGTCTTTTAGTTCACTGGCGTAAGGGTCGACCTTAATATCCTCGCTCACCTCGCTCCCAGCCTTAGGCTTGAACCCGAACGTCAGATTTTTCACCGAGTTACCATCCAAAGCAGCCTGTACATGACTTCCATCTGAAAGATCATAGTCGGTACTAATATCTTCTTTCAGTTGCTTAAGACTCTCACCGTAATAATGCAGCTTGGTGAACATAATGCCTTCTTTGTTCACTGGTATTTCAGCGTCCATCAGGGTGATAAAGCCAAAGCGAACTTCTCCTGTTTCAGCAATCTTTGCTTGCCTACTACCCATCGGAGGTGAATAAGTGCCATCTGCATTTATAACAGCATCACTCATTACTTTAGCATTAAGCACCAAATTCAGGTCATCATCAGCATCTTGAAATAACTGAGCTAATTTTTTGGATTTATCCAGATCTCTCTTTTTAAAGGTAAGTGGTGGAACATCGACAGTGTGTACACCATCACCTCCTAACGATATATAGTCATTCAAGTTTTCCAGACTTAATAAGTATTCAGAGTTATTTTTAAAACCTACAGCATCAATGAACAAGCCCTTAGCAAATTCTCCCCTGTAACTCTTTAAAGAGCATTTTTCGTCACTCTGGCCAACAGCGCAGCCTCTGATCGTAAAATAAGGAAACTCACTAAATTCTGTTTCTTTACCCCGATAGGCAAAACCATTTTTAAGCTTACCTGGTATACCAGTGATCAGCAGGCGGTCTGGCACGGTGCGACCAACAATGGCGATATCACCGTCTGTGTAAAGCATGCAGCCGTTATCACTCACGGCATAGGGTGCGCAGGTTTCAGGCACGGTTGCCTGTATCAGGGCTACCGAAGCTATTTTGCTTGTTGTTTCAAAACTGGCTTTGCTCTTTTGGTTAAACTCGAATATTCCTTGTTCAAATTCCCTTGTTTGCTCCAGTTCTGCAGTCAACTCGTGAATAACAATACCTTGCAATTGCGCACTGTAGTCATCAATAAGTTTATCGTTTTCACCATAGGCTTGCAGTGTAAGCCCGACTTGCTCACCGGCGTTACCCAGTACGGTACAAGATGCCGCATGTTCGGCGTATAAAAAGCCACTATCGCCACTGCAATCGGCAGCGGACCAGCGCAGCTGTTTGGGCACAAACACCAGCTCAAGCTGGTATTCCACTTCCTGCCTGTTTTTACCATTTTTGCCATTATCACCTTTAATGGTCAGGGATATGGCTTCAGCCTTGTTATAGGTCAGGTCCAACGGAAAGCTAACTTCACTGCCTTTTTTCAACACTCTATTACCGGTTTGAAGCGTTCCGGTGCCGTTTATATCAGTAATATAAAAATTGAAGTTGGGAATAGTTTCTCCCAGTTTTTCTTCATTAAGAGTGATCTCATCATACACATAGGCAGCAAGAGAAGATTGCACATCCTGCTCGGCACACAACTTACAATTTGGCAGTTGAGTGCCGTCAGACAGGTAGCAGCGCAGGCCCGGGGATGATTCAGGTTTGGGATCTGCTTTTTTATCTACAAACTGAATACATTTATTTTTCTCAAGCTTGGTATTAGGGTTAGTATCCTTATCACTTTTCAAAAACTTATTGAAATTTGATATGGAGTTGTTATTCAACCCATCTTTAATATGCAGTGTTGCGGAGCGTGAATAAAGCAGCGCTTCACTACAGGCTTCATCACCACAGGCATAGGCCGTAAGGTGATTGGCCTCTACATCAAAACTGAGCTTGTAGTGATGAACCTCACCTGAAACAGGAATCGCACTGTAATTAATTGAAGCGCTGCCTTCCATTTCCAGATCAACTACATTGACAGCACCAAATATTTTTGTGCTGCCCTGCATCTCCAATTCGCCTTCAACGTATACATAACCATAGATCTTGGAAGAGCCTTCAAGCTCTGCTTCACCGTCATCGTCGCCGTCACCATATACAAAGGCAAGTACCGGGTTTTCACTGGTACCCAGTTCGGTACTACCCTGTAACTCTAAATCTTCTTCAATATAAAAGGTTGTGAGTTCATCACCTTGTGGTATTACTCTGGCGCTGCCCTGTAAGTCAACCTCTTCATACCAGTATGTTCCGGCATCAAGATATAGTCTGGTACTACCAGATAACTCAAGAGATTTTGCTTGTACTGCGCCATAAAGCTTACTGCTACCCTTCAGCTTAACATCGCCGTAGGATTTTATATCTCCATACCATTTTGCATTATCACCCAGCTTTACTTCATCGTTATCGTAATGAAATATATTTACTTTTTGTGACGGGCTGCCTATCTGATTACTGATGGAGACATCAACATTATCTTTAATATAAAAGTTAACATCACCACTGCCATTGATAACAAGCTTCGTATCACCAGATAACTTCAATGAATCAAGCCAATAATTACCACTATCAAGATAAAGGATGGTACTGCCCTGTGCCGACAAGTCTCCTTTTATTAACACGTCACCAGTGTTGGCAATATGCAATCTGCAATTTCCCTGCGCTTCCACTTTTTCGTATGCATCGCGATCATATTTAATGGTGCCGGAGCCACTACACTTGGCTTCAAACGAAGAGTTCGTTTTCTTGAAGCCTGGCAATGTAAAAGGAGAGTGATTAAATCGCGGCAGTGAATAAGCCGGAGTGATTTTCCCTGAAATAGTGCATGTTATTCCGTCGCACTTTCCTTTCAGATCATCCTTTTTTTTAAAGTTCAGCACACCGTTATTGGTGCCGTTAATGCTGGTACTCCAGCCCATTTCAACTTCACCCTTTTGATCATGGCTCTGGGCAGCAAAAGGGAAAAGCGCAGGAATACCGGATGCCAGTGCGGGTGCCGTGGCAAGCAGTGCCGTCAGATAAAACAAGGCAGTTTTATTCATTAATCACCTCAACTTCTATATTGCGGACCACGGTCAGGCCGCTGCCGGTGCAGGAGCCGGTGGAAATAATTTGTCTTTGTAATGCGCCAGCAGGTGTGATGCTGTGAATGTACGCATCACATCCATTAACAAAGAAAGGGCTGTCTTTATCCACTACCTTGTCGGCATTGAAATTGTCGAGCACGGCATAAATTTGCTGCTCCAATACCGACTCGGCTGCCAGGCGGGCTTTCAGCGCCTGCACTTCGTATACCAGCTGGCGGCTGCTCTGGCCCGAGAGGGTGACCATGGCGGCCATTAACCCCGAGAGGATCACAATAATAAAGATGATGCTTACCAGCATGCTGCCGGCCTGAGGGTTAAGGCGCATAGATCACCTGCAGCTGCGCGGGCAGCACCAGATTGCCGTCCTGGGTGCTCAATACAAGCTCCATTTGTATCAGTTGACTGGTCTCATCATAGTCTTTGAATACGCCATTTTCACTGATCCCGCTCAACATCAGGGTTTTATCTTCCCAGCCGGCACCGGTGTTTTGTTCACGATAAAGGTTGCCCTCCTCGCTGCAAAACCGAATTTGCTCGGGCTTGAGCAGAGTGTAACGCTGACCCAACCCTTCTCGCTTGAAATCAATATCCGCAGGAGTATCAAAAATATCACTCACACCAAAGCTGTTATTGGCAGGCTCTTGCTCCAGTTGATAAATATTGTCGGTGAGTGTAGCTGGGTAATCACTCCATTCAGCCTCACCACTGTCAGCACGAATGGCCATATAGCTATCTTTTATATTTTTATCTTTCAGACTCAGCGGTTTAATAAAAGTAGCCAGGCCATTTTTAACCGTGCCGGTATAGGTGCCGGCCGCCAGGGCAGGCACAAAGGCAAGGCAGTTGTTTTTGATATACACACTGGGGCCATACGCCACGGCCAGCTCGCGGCGCAGCCGCTCCATGGCAAAGCGGGCACCGGCGAGTGCTTCGGCACGCTCGGCTCCGCCCATATAGCTGCTGGCCATTTGGGCAATAAAACGGGTGCCAAACACGGCGCTGATGCCAATCAGCACCATCACAATAACCAGCTCCAGCAACGTAAAACCGCGCGCTTTCATCTTATGTTGTACCTGTGCAGGGTAAAGGACACATCGGCTCCGTTTTGATCTGCGATGGCAATTAGCACCTTTTTAAATGCAGTGCCGGCATTATCAGTTTCCAGGGTAACGCAGGTTTCTACTGTATAACGGGCATAAAGCTGCTGTCGGCTCAGTGCCAGTTGAGCTGCCAGGGCATCACCGGTGATGGCGTTATCGTCACACCAAAGATGAAAGTCATCCAAATGCTCAAAAGACTTAATGCCGCTACTTACATCAGCAGTGGCGCTGTTCAAACAGTTAACGTCTTCATCGATATCACACCGAATTTGTGCCTGCGGATTATTGGCCGCATCGTACTGTACCGCCAGCACCTGCTCGGCCAGGGCTTCGGCCAATGACACGGCGCGAAACTGAAACACCGGATCCAGCTGGCGTGGCTGGCTTACAAAAAACAGCCCCGCCCCCACCAGAACTATTGCCAATATCGCTAAGCCCACCACGTATTCCAGCAGACTGAGGCCGGCATTAGCGCGCCACATAAATATACCCCTCTGGCTCTATGGTTACCGAGGTGCCAGCCAGGGTGATGATGAGTGCGCTATCAAGCGGATTACCGTTTATATGGGGCCGGCCCAGATAACTGTTATCGCTAAGAAAGTTTTCATTGGCGAACTGGCCAAACTGCAGAGTAAAGGGCAGATTCTGGTTTGAGGAAACCGAAAGCTCAGCTCCCAGCCAGATATCCTGATGTGAAGCAGCCAGTTCTTTCTTACCAAGCAGGGTGGCGCTGCTGCAACCATTGGATACAGACACACCTGCACGGGTCACCGCAATGACGCCACAGCGGTTTATATCGGTGCCGCTTTGCAGCGCTTCGGGGTCGTTCATGGCTCTTAGCTGGGCCAGGCGCAGCAGACCGGCCAGGTTGCGGGCCTGAAGGGAGTCGTCAAAATCGCTGCCGATGGGCAGGCGCGGTATGGCCACGGCGGCCAAAATACCCACCAGTACCAGCACGGCGACCAGTTCCACCAGGGTAAAGCCCTTATGCTGCTTCATGATATTTAAGTGCTAAAAAAGGCGGCCGGAGCCGCCTTAAATATTATCATAAGTTAACAGCCTGATGTCTCAACTTCGACTTTGGCCGGCACACCAGCCTGAGCCTCTGTATATGTAATTTTACAGTTACTAGCATCAGCAACTGATTTAGGAGATATGGTTAAAATGCCGCCTCCTGTAACATCTAGTGTATAACGTGTTGTATCAAAATCGTCTAGAGTAGCCAAAATACCAGCAGGAGCTGCTGCATTACCTTCTATAACTTTCGAAGCAGCAGGATAGCCTTTAATAAATTTAATGAAGTCATAACCATTGATGGAGCCTTTACCATCTTCATCAACAGCAGTGCTTGCAGTCCCATCTGCGTCCAGATTTCCTTCTATCAACGCCTTGGCATTAGCCATGGTCATAGCTGACTGAATCGAGCTTTTCAGCGCATTCATATTGGCTGCATACGCATCACCTTGAAGGTTAAAAAACCGCGGTGCGGCCACGGCACCCAGAATGCCGAGAATTACAATTACAATAACCAGTTCAATCAGGGTAAAACCCGCTGCTCTTTTCATTTTTTTTTCCTTGCGTTGTGTTGCCGGTTTGTTATGGGTAGTTGAGTATTTTACTCAACAAATTCAGTTAACTATCAGCCGAATATGGTACTGAAGCCCGCCGTCTCAATCCAGTGCTTTTTGTTCAAAAATCCCCCATCAGTACAAAAAGCAGGGATAAGTCTTATCAGCCGCCTTTTACCACGTTGACCATGTCCCACATGGGGGTAAAAATGCCCAGTGCCAGCACCAATACCATGGCGGCGATGCCGGTAATAAGGATGGGCTCAATACGGGAAGACAGGTTGGCAATGTCGTAGTCCACTTCTTCTTCATAAAAGCGGCCCGCTTCCATTACCATTTCATCTACCCGGCCGGTTTCTTCGCCCACCCGAAACATCTGCAAAATCAGCGGGGTAAATACCCGGCTGTTTTCCGCCACGGTCGACAGGCTGTCACCGGAAGACAGGCCATCGCCCATAGTGTGAATGGCCTGGGTTAAAAAGGCGTTGTCGGTGGCACTGCCCGCCAGCCGCAGCACCCGGGTAATGGGCACGCCGGCGGCCAGCATCATGGCAAAGCTGCGGCAAAAGCGCGCCAGCAAAATGCGCTTAATCAGTGGCCCCACAATGGGAATGCGCAGCAGGGTATGGTGCCAGCGCAGCTTGCCCTTTGGTGTACGCACATACCACATAAAGGTGCCGGCCAGGGCCGCCATGCCGGCCACCAGCAGGCCGGCATAATGGGTAAAGAAATAGGAGCTGCCAATCAAAAACCGGGTGGTCAGGGGCAGCTCCGCCCCCAGGCGGGCAAAAATGCCACTGAAGGCAGGAATAACGTAAATATTAATCACCGTCATGGCCGCCACCATGGCAATGGTCACAAACATGGGATAACGAATGGCCGCCTTGATGCGCCGGCGGGTATCCAGCTCCAGCTGGTAATAATGGGCCAGCTGCAAAAATGCCTGCTCCAGCTGCCCGGTGCTCTCCCCCACTTCCACCAGAGACACAAACAAACTGTTAAACAAATGCGGATGCGCCGCCAGCGCATTGGCCAGGGTCTGGCCCTGATTCAGTGCCTGAGCTACCTCATCCAGGGCTTCTTTTAATACTCTGGTGTCTGTGGTGTCGCGCAGCCCTTCCACAATGCGCAGAATGGGAATACCGGCGCGGGTAAGGGAGGCAAACTGCCGGCTTAATATCAGCAGCGCTTCGGGCTTGATGCCGCCTTTTAAAAACTGACGCACCTGCAGCCAGGTTTTGGTGCCGGAGCGGGTTTCTTTCATTTCTACCGGGATCAGCCCGGCCTGAGCCAGACTGGCGGCAGCGCTTTCCCGGCTGGGCGCTTCCATGCGTCCTTCACTGAGCTGGCCCTGGCGATCCCGCGCCTTGTAGTGATAAAAGGCCATCTCAGTCTACCCACTCAGACAGGCGCAGCACCTCAGAAACGGCAATATTGCCCGCCAGTGCCTGCTCCAGGGCCGCCTGGGGCAGCGTCACAAAGCCCGGCAGGCGGGCCACTTCCGTTTCAAAGGCCTGGGTATTTTCATGACGCAGGGCATCGGCCATGGGCTGATTCACTTCCAGCCACTCAAACACCCCTATTCGCCCTTTAAAACCGGTGTGATTACAGCTGGCACAGCCTTCACCACGATAGAAGCGGCCCTGTTCGGCCTGCGGATTCAAATGTATTAAAAACTGGCGTTCGCTCTCGTCGGGCTGGGCCGGCACCTTGCAGTATTCACAAATTTTGCGCACCAGCCGCTGGGCCAGCACGGCTTTCAGGGTGCTGGCCACCAGATAACCGGGCACGCCCATGTCCATTAATCGCACTGCCGAGCTGGGGGCGTCGTTGGTGTGCAGGGTAGACAGCACCAGGTGGCCGGTCAGCGCCCCGCGCATGGCAATTTCGGCGGTTTCCTGATCGCGCATTTCGCCAATCAGCAGCACGTCCGGGTCCTGACGCAGGCTGGTGCGCAAAATGCGGGCAAAGGTGAGCCCGGCCTTGCTGTTTACCTGCACCTGATTAACCCGCGGCAGCCGGTATTCCACCGGATCTTCAGCGGTAATAATTTTACGGTCGGGGGTGTTCAGCTCGGCCAGAGCCCCATAGAGGGTGGTGGTTTTACCGCTACCGGTGGGGCCGGTGACCAGAATAATGCCATTGGGGCTGGCCAGTTTGCGCCGGAACGAGGCCAGCAAGGCCGGCGGCATGCCCGCCTGCTCCAGAGTGCGGGTGCCGCCGGACTGATCCAGCAGCCGCAGTACCACCGCCTCGCCATATTGCACCGGCATGGTGGCCATGCGCACATCCACCGGGTTGTGTTTGATGGTCAGCTCAAAGCGGCCATCCTGCGGCAAGCGGCGTTCGGAAATATCCAGCCCGGCCATCAGCTTGAGCCGCGATACCAGCGCCGGCGCTATGGCCACTTCTTTCAGCTGGGTTTCCTGCAGCAGGCCGTCTACCCGCATGCGCAGGCGAATAACCTTGTTGTCGGGCTCTATGTGAATATCGGAGGCCCCCACCTGCATGGCATCTTCAAACAGGGAGTTCAGCAGGCGGGCCACGGTGGCGTCGTTGTCTTCCAGACCGGCGGTTTCAATCACGGTGCGGCTGGGCGCATGCTCTTCCGACAGCTTGCCGGCCAGGTTGGCAATGTCGTCGGTGCGGCGGTAGAGCTGATCATACAGCGCCAGCATCTGGCTGTGAGGGGCCACCGCCAGGTGTACTTCCCGGGGCGAGAGCAAATTGCTGATGGCATCCTGGGTGTCGAGATCGGCGGGGTCGGCCAGCACCACTGTGGCCTGAGTGTCGTCGGCACCGATCACCAGCGCACGGTGACGGCGGGCATACACTTCCGACATCAGCTTGACCGCCTGGGGATCAATATCGACTTTATTGAGATCGAGCAGCGGAATGTCCAGCTGCTCGGCCACAAAGCCCAGCAGCTCCAGCTCGGTGAGCATGCCCATTTGCACCAGCACGGCACCGAGGCGACCGCCTTCCTGACGCTGCTTCTGCAGCACGGTTTCCAGCTGGTTTTCGGTGATCACACCATGGTCTATCAGCAGCTCGCCCAGGCGTTTAGTGAGTTTGCGTTGTGCCATGTTGCTCCAGTTGCTGGTTAACAAATTGCAAGGATGCCACACCCAGATCCACACTGGCTTGCGCCTGCTCAAAGGCATGGGTGAAATTTTGCCCCAGGCTGCGCTGGCACAGGCCCAGCCCCAGCCACCAGGGGCCGCTGTTCTGCTGTGCCAGCAGGCGATGGTAGACGGCCATGGCGTCTTCACAGCGGCCACTGCGCCGGCCGGCTTCGGCCATGAGGGCGTAATAGTCCAGATGTTGCGCAAGCTCCGGTTCGGCTTGCTTCAGCACTTGCCAGGCTGCGGCATGGCGGTGTTCATTGGCCAGAATGCGCGCCAGCGTCAGGCGCAGCCCGGCCTGCTCCGGTGCCAGCTCCAGCCCTTGTTGCAGCAGCGCCTTGGCCTGTGCCGGTGCGCCCCGGCCATATTGCAGTGCCGCCAGCTTAAGCCGCAACTGATGAGCATCAGGATAACGTGCCAGCGCATCATTCAACTGCTGTTCGGCCTGCATCCAGTTGCCCGTGGCCAGCGCCGCATTGGCGGTGGCTTCGGCTTCTGCCAGCTGATCGGCACGGCTGACCGTGACTTCACTGATGGACAACTCGCTGGCCGCCGGCGGCGTGGCCATGACCTGAGCCCACACCGGATCGTTCCAGTCGGGCTGATCATCGGCATAAGCCATGGCAGCCGTCAGCACAAGCAGCAGACTTGCCGTCAGCTTCATCGTGCCCCCCGGTATTCATGGTTTACCGGAATCGGCTCGGGCTGAGGCGGATACCATTTTTCCAGCAGATCCCGGGAGCGTTGCAGCTCGGTCTGCCAGGTGTTGGCGGCCACCACCACCGGGCGCAGCATGATCACCAGCTCGCTTTTTTGAGTGGCCAGGTTGCGATTTTTAAACAAATTGCCCAGCACGGGTATTTCGCTGATCAGCGGAATGGCGGTTTCCTGCTCGGTTTGTTTCTCCTGCATCAGGCCGCCGATAATAATCACTTCACCGGAGGCGGCTTCCACTATGGTATCCGATTCGCGCACCGTGCTTTTGGCCAGCGGCAATATCAGGGCACCATCGCCAAAGTCGATGATTTTGTTGGAGTCTTCCACTTCACTGACCGCCGGATGAATATGCAGCAGCACGCGGTTATCGTCGGCAATTTGTGGCGTTACGTCCAGCGAAATGCCCGAGAAAAACGGCTGCAGCTCTACCTCTGGTGTGCGCTCCGACACGCCGCTTGAGCCGGTGGTGGTGGTTAATGAAAACTCAGTGACAAAATACTCATCGGTGCCTACTTTAATCACCGCTTTCTGGTTATTGCTGGTGGTAACACGAGGGTTTGACAGCGTATTTACCTCACCCTGGGTTTGCAGCAGGTTTACCACCGCATCAAAGTTACCATCGGTATAGGTAAATACAGCTCCGCCTCCCAGCAAGTCTGACAACGGACTTAAAAAGCCGGGGTAGGTTACCGCCGTATTACCCGTAGCAACCTGACCAGAGCGGCTGTTTGCCGACAGGTTATTCCACTCTATGCCCTGCTCATAACCGTCATTCAGCTCCACTTCCACAATACGGGCTTCCAGAATGACCTGGCGTTTGAGCTGACGTTCGGCCCGGGTTAAAAAGTCGTCTACCAGTGCCAGCTCGTCGGGGGCAGCACGCACTGTCACCAGGCCGGCCTGAGGGTTGGTGACCACCACCCTGCCCTCTTCATTGCCAATTAACCGGCCAAGGGCGCTTTCCAGATCAGACCAGAAGTCATTGTTGGATTCGGTATTAATACGGGTAGAGCTGCCGCCGGTATTACTGTCTTCGTCGCTGCTGCCAAGGCTGCTGCCGCTGATGGCGGTTTGCGACTGACCATTGCGCGACAACATCAGATAATTCACATTAAAGGTGCGGCTGCGCACGCCGTTGGCATACACCTGATACACGCCGCTGCGCTGCTCTATGCCATAGCCATACAAGCCGGAGATGGCATCCAGAATTTCCGGCAGGGTCACCCGGCGCAGGTTAAGGGTAATGGTGCCGGTCACATCCGGGTGCACCGCAATGCTCACGTTATGCTGGCTGCCGAGGGCGGCAAAAAACTCCCGGGCATCTACGTCCCGAGCGGCAATATCAAAACGGCGCGCCGGTGCCAGGCTGGTGCCGGCTGCCGGCCGGCGGCTGCTTAACAGCTCCTGCTCTACCGCCGCGGGCACGGCATCGGGCCGGGTTTGCAGGGCTTCGTCCAGCGCCTGCTTGGGCAAGGAGCCGTCGGGGGTCTGTACACAGGCGGTCAGGCCGGCAGCAACCAGGGCCAATGTAAGCGGTTTAAGCATCCGTTTCATGGGGTATCCGTATCATTAAAAGTAGAGAACAGGTTCAGGATCAGGCGCTTGCCCTGGTTTTCCAGGGTCACCTGCTCTTTGGTGATGGCCAGCAGGCGGTAGTTGCCAACGGCCTTGCCAAGCGTCACCCACTGGCCGTCAATGATGGCACCGGGGGTGCTGCCGCCGGCAAAAATGGCCTGCACTACAGGCACACTGCTGTTATTGCTTGCGGGTTTGTCCGCCTTGGTCACCGGCTGCGGCCCGACGGCCAGCGGCCGGGTCGGATCCTGTACACTGCCGGCGGTGCTTAATAATGAAAACAGCAGAACACTGGCGTTAACCACGGATCAGCTCCTTGTGTTGACTGATGGTAAAAAACTCCAGCCGAATAAGACCGGTGGGGTGCTGCTGCAGCTCAAAGCTCAGGCTTTGCCAGAAAATGCGTCCGCTCAGGCTTTCCAGTTGTTTGGCGTAGTCGAGCAGCTGCAAATAACTGCCCGACAGCTCCAGCGCCAACGCGTGCCGGTAGAGTATGTCGCCGCCTTCCTGAGCCGGGTTTATGGGCTCGGCAGGCAGGTTGGTCAGGCCGGTTAAGGTCAGCCCGGTTTGCTGATCCAGCACCGACAGCAACAACGCCGGCATTTGCTCGGGCCCCACCAGGGTGCGCATGCGGGCATCCACATTGGCATTGATCTGACTTAACTGACGAGACAGCCGGGCCACCCGCGCCCGCTGATCGTTGGCTTTAAGCTCACTGATACGCTGGTTAAACTCCTGCTCCAGTCCTTGCTGCTCGTTAATTTGCCGTTCCAGCTGCTGCTGTTGTGCCTGCAGCTGCTGGGCGGTGGCAGCCAGGGTCTGCTCATACAAAGTGAGCCCGGCCCAGGCCGTGAGCGCCCACAGGGCCACGGCAAGTAACCAGCGCTCGCGCCGGTTGCGGGCCATATAAGCATCGTGAAGCTGTTTAAGCCTTGCTTTCATCGGGCTACTCCGTCGCTGTGCAGACTGAATTCAAGGGCTTCGGTGCCGTTCTGATGAATATCCAGCTTGCCAAACTCGCGTCTGGCCAGACTCTGATAATGTTCAAACCCCAGGATCCAGGCCGGCACGGCAGCGGCGGTGGCAGCCTCGCCGGTGAGGGTCATGGCCTGCCCCTGCAGTTGCAGGCTGGTCAGAGACAGCTGCTGCCAGGGTACCCGGGCCAGGTCGTCCAGGGTGCTGGCATAAGACACCAGCTGATCCCGGCTGAGCAGCCCCAGCAGCTGGCGACGGGTACGAATATCACGCTCAATACGAAGGCGTTCGGTGTCGTCCTGAGCCTGATTCAGCAGCGCCACACTTTGCTGCAGCCGGGCTACCGTGTGTTGGGCCGCGTCCAGCTGTTGCTGCAGCTGCTGGTTGGCAACCGTCTGGCGATGGTTTGTCACCGACTGCCAGGCAAACACCAGGCCCCACAACAACACAACGGCCAGCATGCCCAGCAGCACATGGCGGCTGGTGGGCAGCTCTTTTACCGGCTTGAGGGCAGCCTGATAAAACTCAATGCGGGTTTTCATGCCTTGTCCTCCTCCAGCATGCCGATGGCGGGCAGGCTGACCGGTGACAAGTGCTCATTGGTCAATGATTCGGCTTCAATATCAAATACTTGCTTAATAGCCAGCTGCACTGCCGGAGTCACTCGTTGCGGCAACGCCAAAAACCACTGATTGGGAGCATTCAGCTTCAGCTGGCCGGTGGCGTAGTCAATGCTGCGCTGCAGCTCAAGCAGCAGGTTGTCGAATACAAACTGATCAACCGCCATCGACTCATCATCCAGCGCCTGAAAACCACGAATGGTGCGGGAAAAATGCCACTGTCCCTGATGAATAAAGGTCATGGTCAGCTCCTGGCCGGGCACCTTGTGCAGCACCAGACCTCGCTGATCTGCGGCCAGCAGATTACACATGGCCAGTTCATCTGGCCCCATGGTTGCGATGGAGCAAAGCGGCGTAATGGCAGCCACCAGCTCGGCCAGCGGCTGGCGCTTGCTGTAATAGACGGCAATGCGCGCTGTGCCCTGCGGCCCCGTTGGCAAATCAATATAATCAAACAGCAGCTGCTCTACCGGTTCATCCACCATTTCTCGCATGCACCAGGGCAAGGCCTGGGCCAGCTCGTCGTCGGGCATGGCGGGCTTGTCTATTTGTGTTTGCCGGTAAAAATGCCGGCCCAGTGCCAGTTTTATTCGGCGGCCCTGCCATTGTTGCTGCCCGATTAACCGGACCAGCGCTGAGGCTGCAGATTCGCCCTGATTAAAAAGCAGCTCAATCACCTGCCGCGGATATTGCTCTTCCACTGCATACAGCGCCGTCTGGGTAAGATAGATGCTGACTACCGTGCTGCTTTGAGCGGATTTGAACCATTTTAACATTCAGATCCTTAACGCCACCGAAAAATAAAAAAGCCAGTATAAACAGATAAAAGCAGTTAATGAACAGAGGCTTGCAAACCAGTGAAATAAAAAAGGGACGCTTGCGCGTCCCTGATATTTACCATGATACAGATCAATGGCTGTGAGCTTCGCCTGCCCCTTTGGGGAAACGAATGCTTTCTACCAGTTCCTGCACTTCCTGCGGGGTTTCACGGGTCACTTTGGCCACCACCAAAGATACGGTCAGGTTAACCAGCATGCCCAGGGTACCAATGCCCTCGGGGGAAATGCCGAACAGCCAGTTTTCCGGGGTGCTGGCGGCGGGGTTGATGAACTTGAAGTAAATAATATAGCTGGCGGTAAAGGCAATGCCGCTCACCATGCCGGCAATGGCCCCTTCCTTGTTCATTTTCTTGTAGAAAATACCAAGCACAATGGCCGGGAAGAAAGACGCGGCAGCCAGACCAAAGGCAAAGGCCACTACCTGTGCCACAAAGCCGGGCGGGTTGATACCAAGATAACCGGCACCAATCACGGCCACTGCAGCGGCAATGCGCGCGGCCATCAGCTCCTGCTTGTCGGTCATGTCGGGCTTGAGGCCTTTCTTGAGCAGGTCGTGGGCAATGGAGGTGGAAATAACCAGCAACAGACCCGCTGCCGTCGACAGCGCCGCTGCCATACCGCCCGCTGCCAGCAATGCCACTACCCAGTTGGGCAGCTTGCCGATTTCAGGGCTGGCCAGCACGATAATATCGGGGCTGATGGTCATTTCATTACGCTCGTCACCGGAATAGAACAGGCGACCGTCACCGTTTTTATCTTCCCAGTTGACCAGGCCGGTTTTTTCCCAGTTGCCTACCCAGGCGGGAGCCTGCTCGGCAGCCACACCCTGACCGTCGGGACCGTTCAGGCCTTCAATCATGTTAACCCGGGCAAAGGCAGCCACAGCCGGTGCCGTGGTGTAGAGGAAAGAGATAAACAGCAGCGCCCAGCCGGCAGAAATACGCGCATCGCGCACCTTGGGCACGGTGAAGAAGCGAATAATCACGTGAGGCAGACCGGCAGTACCCACCATAAGCGCGGCGGTAATAAAGAACACATCAATGCCCGATTTGTTGCCGGAGGTATATTCGGTAAAGCCCAGCTCCTGCGACAGGCCGTCCAGTTTATCCAGCAGCTCCATTCCGTCGCTAGTCTGGCCAATAAAGCCCAGCTGCGGTACCGGAGTGCCGGTCACCAGCAGAGAGACGAAAATGG
This sequence comes from Oceanimonas sp. CAM02, assembly GCF_032842915.1. Taxonomy (NCBI): domain Bacteria; kingdom Pseudomonadati; phylum Pseudomonadota; class Gammaproteobacteria; order Aeromonadales; family Aeromonadaceae; genus Oceanimonas; species Oceanimonas sp. CAM02. The sequence continues at coordinate 65,722 of NZ_JAWJBK010000033.1, read as the reverse complement.
CGGGCACCAGGAAGGCAAAGATCAGCACGCAGTATTGTGCCACCTGAGTGTAGGTGATGCCCTTCATACCACCGAGCACGGCATAGAAGAACACAATGGCCATGCCGATGATTACGCCCACATCAATGTCTACTTCCAGGAAGCGGGAAAACACCACGCCGGTGCCGCGCATTTGTCCGGCCACATAGGTGAAGGACACAAAAATGGCGCAGAACACCGCTACCATGCGGGCAGTCTGAGAATAGTAACGATCACCGATAAAGTCGGGCACGGTAAACTTGCCGAACTTGCGCAAGTAGGGTGCCAGACACAGCGCCAGCAGTACATAGCCACCGGTCCAGCCCAGCAAATACACACTGCCGTCGTAACCGGCAAAGGAAATAATGCCTGCCATGGAGATAAACGACGCCGCCGACATCCAGTCGGCTGCGGTGGCCATGCCATTGGCTACCGGATGCACGCCGCCGCCGGCCACGTAGAACTCACCGGTGGTGCCGGCACGGGCCCAGATGGCAATGCCAATGTAGAGGGCAAAGCTCAGCCCCACCAGTATAAATGTCCAGGTTTGGATATCCATTTCCTACCCCTTACTCTTCTTCAACGTTGTATTTTTTGTCGAGCACATTCATTCGCCATACGTAAACGAAAATGAGCACCACAAAGACGTAAATGGCCCCTTGCTGGGAGAACCAGAATCCCAGCTTGGCACCGCCAATGGTGAAGGCATTGAGTACATCAACCAGCACAATGCCGAACAGATAGGAAACCGTAAACCAGATGGCGAGCAATATGCCCATCAGCCTGAGGTTTTCCTGCCAGTATGCTTTTGCTTTTTCCTGATTTTCGAACGCCATTCTTCCTCTCCTTGAATAGCCGAATACGGTTCGAAAATAACAATAGCGCTGGCGGGGCTGGTTGAAACTTATACTTTGGTATTAACCTGGCGTTAAAATTAATTTAACGTAAATTTAACCACGCTAGCTCTGGCGGGAATGGAGGAAGGTTGGGACTCGTCCCAACCTGTCTTGTTCCATCTAACGCCTGCAGACACTCGAAGCAGTAATGGGGTTTGCCGTAGCCGACCATTAAATGCCATGGATGGCATTTTCGAGCGTTACAGGGAAGTACTCGAAGCGTGTCGGCGGAATGCAACCGCATTGATGCTTCGATACTCCACTGCTGCAAGCTTCGCAGCTCTCTTTACAGATAGGTGAGGGTCAGAAAGACCACCACCGGGATCACGGCAACCGACATCACATTACCCAGCAGCACTATGCTGGCCATTTTGTCGGGCTGGCAGCGATATTGCTCGCACAGCAGATAGTTAAGCACCGCCGGCGGCAACATCACTGATAATGCCAGCAGTTTAAGCCAGTCATTGGTTAATGGCAGCCACCAGGCCACCAGCGCAACACTGGCGGCACCGGCGAGCAGATACAGCAGATTCAGTTTAAATGCCGGCCCCAGGTTGCCCACCTCGCCCGCCGACAAGCGCACGCCCAGTGCAAACAACATCAGCGGCACCGCCATCTGGCCCAGCAAGTCGGCACTGGTATACACAAACTGCGGCAGCAGGCTTTGATGATCGGCCAGCACAACCCCGGCCACGGCCGCCCAGACAATGGGGTTTTTAAGCCACTGCCAGCGGCCGGCCTCGCGGGAAAGAATAAACAGCCCAAGGGAAAAGTGCAGCAGGTTAGAAAGCACAAACAAAATAATAATGGCCCCCAGCTGCTCCTCGCCATAGGCCAGCATCATCAGCGGAATGCCAATATTGCCGGTGTTGCGGAACATGCCCGCCAGCACCTGAGTGCGCCGCTCAATACCGCGAACATGAAACAGCGCCAGCATCAGCCCCGGCAGTATGATGCACAATGCACCGGCCACAATTAACGGCCAGCTCTGAGACAGGGAAACCGGGTTGCTGATCAGCGCCGAGAACACCAGTGCAGGGCAGAATACCGCCACATTGGCCGCGTTTACAAAGCCCATTTCCGGGTTGTGCTGACGACGGCCAAACAGAAAACCGACCGCCACCACGGCAAACACCGGCAGCACTATATTGAGCAGAGTAAGCAGCATAAACGAAGAACGCCAAAAAACGGCAATAGTGCGTTTTTTGGCGTTCAGTGTCCAGATGAGAAGCGGTTTGCTTCTCCGGCCAGCTTAGCCGTAGCGGCTGTAAGCCAGGCCGTCGCTGTCGATATCGGTCTTATTACCGCTGATCAGATCGGCAATCAGCGAGGCAGAGCCGGCACCCATGGTCCATCCGAGCGTACCGTGACCGGTGTTCAGCCACAGGTTCTTGTAGCGGGTACCACCGATAATGGGAGTACCGTCCGGGGTCATGGGGCGGAAACCGGTCCAGAACTCGGCCTTGTCGATATGACCGCCTTCCGGGAACAGGTCGGTCACCGACTGAGAAATGGTATCCAGCCGGGCCTTGGGCAGATCCTTGTTAAAGTCGGCCAGTTCAGCGGTGCCGGCAGCACGAATACGGTTCTCAAACCGGGTAATGGCCACTTTGTAGGTTTCATCCATTACCGTGGACTGAGGCGCATCTTCGTCTTTTTTCACATCGATAGTCAGTGAATAGCCCTTGATGGGATAAATGGGCAGACTGATGCCAAGCGGCGTGAGCAGAAACGGCGAGTAGCTGCCCATGCACACCAGCACCTGATCGGCAGTTTCAAGACCATGATCGGTCTGAGCGCCACGAATTTCGTCACCGTCACGCACCAGTGCCTTGATCTCGGTGTTGAATTTGAACACAACGCCTTTTTCCTGACACTTTTTCACCAGTGCCTTGGTAAAGAGATTGCAGTCACCGGTTTGATCGTCCGGAAAGTGCAGACCGCCTACCAGTTTGTCTTTTACCCGGGCCAGTGCGGGCTCACGGGCAATGCAGTCTTCTACATTCAGCATGGCGTGATTCACACCAAATTCCTGCAGCACTTTGATGTCTTTGGCGGCATCGGCTACCTGCTTTTCGGTACGGAATACCTGCAACAGGCCTTTTTTACGGCCTTCAAAGGGCAGCCCCAGTTCATCCTGCAGGGCGTTGATGCACTGACGGCTGTACTCGGATACGCGTACCATGCGGGATTTGTTAATGCTGTAGGATTTTTCATTACAGTTGGCCAGCATCGACAGCATGAACTTCCACTGCGCCGGATTGGTGCCGGGGCGCACTTTCAGAGGGGCATGAGCCTGGAACATCCATTTCATGGCCTTGACCGGAATGCCCGGCGCAGCCCAGGGAGAAGACATGCCAAAAGAAAGCTGGCCGGCGTTGGCAAAGCTGGTTTCTTCTGCGGCATCGGGCTGGCGGTCCAGCACTACCACTTCATGCCCCTGCTGAGCCAGATACCAGGCGCTGGTAACGCCAACCACACCACTACCTAAAACCAATACTTTCATAACGCTACCCTACTTTGGAATCTGAATGCCTGTTGGGCGAGAATATCATCCAAAATCAGGGAAAAATCCAGCGAGTTACATCACAAAAAAACCTTGCCTTATGCATGAAAAAACCTCTTTCAAACCCGCTTCCCAAAGGGGATTGGTGGTTAAACTGCGGCAGGTTTTACTTGAAATATAAAATTCCAACAAAAACCAAAAAATCAGAACATAAAACCAAAACAAAACAATGTGTGACAAAGATCACGTTACACATAAATTTATGCTAGTTGTAGTGTGATAACACCATGGCCAGCTCTCTTTGCAGTAATTCCAGCTGAGCATAGGGCACATCCTCTCCCTGTTGCGGCCAGACCATGGCCGCCTCGGCCAGATCTGCCAATGCGGTTTCTCCGGCTGCGACCGCACAATGCGCCAGCTCATTGAGCAGCTGTGTGGTTTCCGCCCGGTTCTTTTCGGCCTGAGCTGCCTGCACCAGCCACAATTGATCCCGGCAGGCCAGCAGGTCGGCCACCGCTGTTTTAGCAGCCTGAGAGGCCGTCACCGGCGGTGAAGACGACACCACAGAGGAAGACAGCGGCGGTATGGGTCTGCCACTGTATTCCTGCAGGGTTTTATACAGCACAACACTGCTCACCGGCTTGGAAATGTAGGCGTTCATGCCCGATGCCAGACTGCTTTCCTGATCTGCCCGCATGGCACTGGCGGTCAGTGCAATAATGGGAACCTGATGATGCTGCTGCAGCCGCCGTATCTGTCGAGTTGCTTCCAGCCCGTCCAGAATCGGCATCTGCAAGTCCATCAGCACCACATCAAAGGGTTGCAGCCTCAGCAGCTCAACGGCCTGGCGGCCGTTATCGGCCAGGGTAACGCGCACGCCCACCCGGGACAGATATTCTACTATCAGCTGTTGGTTAAGCCGGTTATCTTCTGCCAGCAACACATGCATGCCTTCCAGCTGCTGGCGATAACTGTCTTGCTCTGTGGTGGTGACCACCACATCAGCCGATGCTGTCTGAGGGTGCAATACCTTGCTTAAACAGGCCGACAAACGCTGCCAGGTCACCGGTTTGGAAACATAATGATGAATGCCCAGCAGGCGCATCTGAGCCGTTTGCCGCTCTCTGCCAAAGGCACTGACCACCACCACAGGCAACCCTTCAAACGCGGGTTGCTGACGAATATAACGTGCCAGATCCATGCCGTTTTCCATTCCCAGACAACAGTCTATCAGGGCCAGATCAAACTCGGTGCCATGCAGCTTCAATAAGCTGCGGGCCTGCTCGGCACAGTCCGCGCCATGCACCACAAAACCGGCATTGCTCAGCATGGCAGTGAGCGCCTCACGGGCATGTGCATTGTCATCCACCAGTAACACCCGGGTGCCGGGTTCAAACAGGCACTCTGACTGCTGAACCTGCTCCTGTGCCAGGTGCAGCGGCAAATACACATAAAACACCGAGCCTCTGCCCGGCTCACTGTGCAGCCTGATATCCCCCTGCATCAGCTCCACCAGATGCCGGCAGATACTCAGACCTAATCCGCTGCCACCGTATTTGCGGGTGGTGCTGGCATCCACCTGACTGAATGACTGAAACAGCTGCTCCTGCTGCTCGGGCATAATGCCAATGCCGGTGTCACGCACTTCAAAACACAGCCTGGGGCTGACTTCATCGGTCAGAGAAATGCTGACCATCACTTCGCCGCGCTCGGTGAACTTAAGGGCATTGCTGACCAGGTTGGTCAGCACCTGCCCCAACCGAAGCGGATCGCCCCGCAGCCTGTCGGGCACTGAGGGGGCTTTGTCAATAATGACTTCCAGCCGCTTTTGTTCCGACATGTCGGCGAACAGCACCGCCAGCTGCTCAAGCTGCTCATTCAGATCAAAATCAATATTTTCCAGCTCAAGTTTGCCGGCTTCCACCTTGGTGAGATCGAGAATATCGTTAATCAGTAACAGCAGGTTGTCGGCAGACAAGCCGATTTTGGCCAGATAGTCCTGCTGGCGCTGATCAAGGCGGGTTTGCTGCAGTAACGACACAAAGCCGATGATGGCATTCATGGGAGTGCGGATTTCATGACTCATATTGGCCAGAAAGTCGGTTTTCGCCTGTGCCAGTGAGCTGGCACTGATATTGGCTTTGTGTAATTTACGGTTATTGATGTAAAGCACTCCCCCTGCCACACACAGGCCGCCCAGCAACAGCATGAGTGCCAGTACCAGTAAGCGATCCCGGTTGCGTTCGGCTTGCTGCCGCCACTCGGTCACTTTTTGGTAAAAAAGCGTGATGTTGCGACCGGCCAGGTCCTGCCTGAGCAGCACCAGTTCATGCAGATCGCTGATAAAAATGCCATGGGCATACAAGGCTTCTGCCATGGCCGGTGCCTTGGGCCACAATGACTCCAGCTTGATGGCCTGCTGCTCCAGCACCTGCACAAAAAGCGGGTTAGTACTGTAAAGATAGAGCCGGCTGCGCTGCAGCAGCGGCTGCAAGGCGGCCCGCTGTTCAGGCTGACGTATCTTGTTCCTGGTCTCGATAAAATGCTGCAGACTATGGCGGGCATGCAGCTCGGCATCCTGTAATTTCTGCAAGCGCTCAAGGTAGACGTCAGGCTGCAGAGACTCGGCAAGAGGGGCCATGTTCAGCTGGCGCAGATATTTATTAAAGTGCGATACCAGCAAGGCCAGCCGACGGCTTTGCTCTTCCAGCAGCACTGTGGTTTCAGCACCGGGCATCATGATGTTGTGGTGTATGCGATAGAGTTCATCAATCACCGGCGTGGCCACCTGCACCAGCTGGCTGCCGTTACGGTATTGCTGAAACAGACTGACGCCCTGCCACAACACCGTCAGTAACACTAATACCAGCGCCAATATCAGCCAGTTATGTTTTTTTTGAATACCGGGTTCGAATTTTGCGGCTGCCATCATCTACTGCTCCTGCGGGCGGTGATATAGTTCGCCGCATTTTTGATAATCAAAACCAAAACAACAACATAACGGAATCAACATGTCTAACCAATCATCCTCTTCCCGGTTCCGCACCGGCGTTTTTTTGCTGTGCATTCCGGCACTGCCGGCGCTGGCGCTGGGGCTGCCCTTTGAGCCGGAAGTGAACAAGGGACTGGCCTTGCTGCTGGTGATCGCCACCCTCTGGCTGACAGAAGCGGTAAATATTACCATTACTGCCCTGCTGGTGCCGCTGCTGGCAGTGTTGTTGGGCGTGCTGAGCACAGGAGATGCCCTCAGCAATTTTGCCAATCCCATTATCTTTTTGTTCCTGGGTGGCTTTGCACTGGCAGCCGCCATGCACTGTCAGGGGCTGGACCGGCTGGTGGCAGTGCGCATTCTGCAGCTGGCCGGTGGCCGGCTGGCCGTCGCCGTATTACTGTTGTTTATTACCTCGGCCTTTTTATCCATGTGGATCAGCAACACCGCCACGGCCGCTATGATGCTGCCGCTGGCACTGGGGCTGCTGCGCTGTCTGGACGAACACCGCCACGCTTCTACCTATGTTTTTGTGCTGCTGGGAGTTGCCTACAGCGCCAATATCGGCGGCATTGCTACCCTGGTAGGCAGCCCGCCCAACGCCATTGCTGCTGCCGAAACCGGTCTGGGCTTTGCCGAGTGGATGGCCATTGGTCTGCCCATCAGCCTGGTGCTGCTGCCACTGACCATTGTTTTGCTGTGGGTACTGTTCCGGCCTCAGCTTAATGAGCAAATCAACCTGACGGAAAATGCACCCGATTGGAGCCCAAAGCACTTTCTTACTCTGGGTATTTTTGCCCTCACCGTGTGCCTGTGGATTTTTTCATCACCCTTATCCGCCCTGCTGGGCGGCATATCGGGTTTTGATACGCTGGTGGCAGTGCTGGCCATTATTCTGGTGGGGGTCACCAAAGTGGCCGACTGGAAAGAAGTGGAGCATCAGGCCGACTGGGGCGTGTTGCTGCTGTTTGGCGGCGGCCTGACCTTGAGCCATATTCTTAAGGAAACCGGTACCAGTCTGTTTCTAGCCAACCACCTGGCAGAAGGGCTGACCCAGGCAAGTCCGCTGGTCATGCTGCTGACCATTTGTGTGTTTGTGGTGTTCTTAACGGAGCTGGCGTCCAATACGGCCAGCGCTGCCTTGTTGATTCCGGTGTTTGCGGCCGTGGCTGAAGGGCTGGGACTGTCGCCGGTGATAGTGGCGGCACTGATTGCGGTGTCGGCATCCTGTGCCTTTATGCTGCCGGTGGCCACCCCACCCAATGCCATCGTGTTTGGCTCGGGTTATATTCCGCAACGACAAATGATGAAGGCCGGTTTTGCCCTTAACCTTATCTGTATTCTGGTGCTCACCCTCTGGTTTGGTGTGTTTGGTTAATAAAAAAAGCCGCTGACAGCGGCTTTTTTGTTGAGGCGCATTCCGTTGCGTTACTGTTGCCAGAACGGCTTGCTGACTTCCTGATAACGATCAGCTTCGTTAATACCGATGTCTTTCAGCAGATAGGGCGGCAGTGCCGCCAGCTCACGACGGGTGCGGCTGCGGCGCAGCCAGGTACCAAGGGTACTCAGAAAGCCGGCTTTTGCTGCCGGGCGGGCAGTCTTGTGTACTGATTGCAAAGTGGTGTTCATAACGCGCCTCCTTAAATGAATGCGGGCGCAGCATAGGCGCGGGCGGCGCTGCCCTCAACTGACTTTTTCTGCGTTTTAAAGTTAAAAAAACTAATGGCAAATCACTCACAGCACGAAAGAAAACAACCTGTTAACGGTTAATTATCAAGCAATAAACACCAACCAAAGCCCTGTGGTCATAAGAATTACTGATGCTTATATAAAAAATCAACTTGCATGATTTTTTATGCACCAAGCCTGATTTTGTGCTGCTTAAAACCAAGAGAGCATTGTTACCTGCTGCATAAGTGCGCAAGTTTCTTTTTACACTCCGGTATATGCGCACATCCACAGTTTTTATCAAAATGCAAAAAACACGATTTAGCTGAAGCATTGCCAGTTTCAAGATGATAACACCAGCATAACAACACATAGTTGTTAATCATTCCGTAAAAAGAACCAACGACATACAGATGTAAGGGATAAATCCTTTGAAGCAGCAGATCGGCGCGTTGATTTTACCCCTGCCCCCGCCTACCCTGCGCCGGTGAAACTACCCTTTTAGTTATCTTTTATTCCCGAGGATTCGTTATGAAACGTGAGCAGTGGGGTTCCCGTACCGGGTTTATCCTTGCGGCCGTCGGCTCTGCCGTGGGCCTGGGTAATATCTGGCGCTTCCCCTATATGGCCTATGAAAACGGCGGTGGTGCCTTCTTTATTCCCTATTTGTTTGCCATGCTGACTGCAGGCATTCCCTTTATGATCCTGGAGTTTACGCTGGGGCATAAATACCGCTCCGGTGCGCCCGGCACCCTGCGCCAGCTGAACCATCGCTTTGAGTGGCTGGGCTGGTTTCAGGTTATGATCTGCGCGGTGATCGCCTTTTATTATGTGGTGGTCATTGCCTGGGCCATTTCCTATGCCTGGTTTGCGGTGGATCAGAGCTGGGGCGACGACAGCAATGCCTTCTTCTTTGGCGAGTTTCTGAAGCTGGGAGACAACTCTCCGTCCAATCTTGGCAGCATTCAGACTCACTTGCTGTTGCCGCTGATCCTGGCCTGGGCAGCCAGCTTTGTGGCTACCTACCGTGGCGTGCAGGGCGGTATTGAAAAAATCAACAAGGTATTGATGCCCCTGCTGTTCTTGCTGGTGCTGGTGCTAATTGGCCGGGTAGTGTCGCTGCCCGGCGCGCTGAACGGCATTAACTGGCTGCTGGAGCCCGACTTCAGCAAAATCTGGGATCTCAAGGTGTGGTCTGCCGCCTATGGTCAGATCTTCTTCACCCTGAGTGTGGGCTTTGCCATTATGCTGTCTTATGCCAGCTTTTTGCCCAAAAAGTCAGACATCAACAACAACGCCTTTATGACGGTGCTGATGAACTGCGGCTTCTCCATGCTGGCCGGCATCATGATCTTTGGTGCCCTGGGCTACATGGCCCACGCGCAGGATAAAGAGCTCACTGAAGTGGTCAGCTCGGGCGTGGGGCTTGCCTTTGTAACCCTGCCTACCGCCATCAATCTGCTGCCTGCTCCGGGCATTACCGGCCCGCTGTTCTTCCTGGCACTGGTGTTTGCCGGTATCAGCTCACACATTTCCATTGCCCAGGCCGTTACCACCGGTCTGATGGACAAGACCGGCTGGAGCCGGCAGAAAACCTCTGTGGTGTTCTGTGGCACCGGTTTTGTGGTGAGCCTGCTGTTTATTACCAACGGCGGTTTGCTGCTGCTGGATCTGGTGGATTACTACATTAACAATATGGCACTGCTGGGCTCCTGTCTGCTTGAGCTGTTCCTGGTGGGCTGGCTGTGCAAGCTGTCGGATTATCAGAAGCGGGCCAATGAGCTGTCTGAGTTCAGCATTGGCATCTGGTGGCAGCTGTGCATCAAATTTGTCTCCATTGGCATGCTGATTGTGATTCTGTTCAACAACATCATGGATGCCTTTAAAGAGAACTACGGCGGCTACAGCAATAACGAAATTTTGTTTATTGGCTGGGGCATGATTGCCGTGATGCTGGTGGTGGCCATTATCATTAATATGAGCAACAAGCAGGAGGTAAAGGCATGACCAGTGGTGCTATTATCATGATGATCATCGGCCTTGGCATTACCTGGGGCGGTGCTGCCCTGTGCATACGCCGGGCCATGCAGTCCAGGTAACATCGGAATATAAATAGCAAGGGCGGTGTTTACCGCCCTTTTTTTATGGATGCTTTGGCTGTACAAACCGCCGGGACGGATCTATCAGCACATCATTTCCCATAAATTCGCGGCCCAGCAGCACCGGATACAGCATGCGCGTACGATCCTTAAGTGTAAACTCCACGTTTTTCTCCAGATCACCCAGACGTACCGGCAGCGTCACTACCACTCGTCGGTCAGCCTTTTTGCTGTTGGCCTGACGAATGCGCACATAGCGCGTCAGCGGCGCTTCCATGTCCGATGTGATGTGATCGTGCAAAAAGGTAAAGCGCACCCAGGGCTCGCCGCCGCGCTCGAACTCTGCAATATTGGTCGCCGACATGGAAGAGGTTTTGGCACCGGAGTCGATGCGTGCCTTTATGGTGTCTTGCAATGCCGGCAGCCACAACCACTCCACCCGGCCAAGTACCCATTTATCATCTATTTTCACACTGTTATCCTTTGCTGCCATGGCCGTGCCAGGGAGCAGTAAAGCCATTAACCAGATTGTCTGTAATACCCGTTTCATTGGCTTGCCTCACTCGTCAGAATTTGACACAGGCATTCTAACCAGGGTCCTGACACCGGAGAATGCCTTGTTTTCAAAATTTGCTGAACATTTTTTGCCGCGGCGCTATGCTTGGCGGCTTTTATGTGAGCGGACGACCAATGAGCTGGGACCCTGATTTTACCACGCGCAACCCCATTCTTGGCCAGCTGAGCGATCTGATACGGTTTCAGCAGCCCCGCTGGCCCGATGTTGCCTGTCTGAATAAGCAGCTGGCAGCACAGCTACCCGTGCGTTTTATTGACGACCAGCATTTTGCCGCTCTTGACTGCTATTACGAAGAAGCAGTGGCCAGAGGGCAGGTGCCTACCCGACAGGCTAACTGGCATGACTTTTTCGGTGCTGTTATCTGGCATCTGTTCCCTCACACCAAGGCGCTGCTGAACCGGCTGCATATGGAGCACATTGCCGTTCACGGTGCCCGCCGGCGTACGCCCCGCCGGGATCGCATCACCCATTTTGATGAATGCGGTCTGGTGCTGGCGGTACGTGAAGGCGATGAAGCCGCCGCGCTGTTGCAGGCGCACGACTGGCAAACCCTGTTTGTAACTGGCCGGACGCATTGGCAGCAGCGCCGGGCCTTTGTGTTTGGCCATGCGTTGTATGAGCTGGCACTGGCACCTTTTATTGGCCTGACCGCCAAAGCCGTGGTCATTACCATGCCCGATGCTTTTTTTGAGGCCCCTGTGCACCGCCAGTATCAGCTGCTGGACAGCGCCCTGTGCCGGCAGTGTGAACAGCAACAGTTGTTTGATAAGCCGAAACCATTGCGGCCTTTGCCTCTGCTCGGCATTCCCGGCTGGTGGCCGGCCAATGAAAATCCGGCCTTTTATAATAATACCGATTACTTCCGGCCCCGGCGGCAGGGGTGATTTGAGACCCGTTTTTGCTTACACTTGGCGACCTTACGCATTAGAGGTAAAGAATATGTCCGGGCAAGATCCCGTTTACGATGCTGAGTTTAAATCCCGCTATCTGCATCCGCGCCACTGGCCTACCTGGCTTTCTATTGCTCTTTTATGGCTGCTGGCCTGGGTGCCGGTGCGTGCACGGGATGCTTTTGCCGGCTTTTTTGCCCCGCTGCTGGTCAAATTTGCTAAAAAGCAATGCTACATTGCCCGCACCAATATAAAGCTGTGTTTTCCTGAGTTATCGGACCAGGAAACCGAGGCCCTGCTGCTGCACTCCATTCGCGCCGGCCTGATGACCTTTTTTGCCTATGGCGAATGGACCACCCGCAGCCCCGCCTATTTACAGGGGCGCTTCAAAGTGCATGGCCAGGAGCACATCGACGCCGCCCTGGCAGACAACAAACAGATTATTTTCATGATCCCCCACACCTGGGCCATTGATGCCGGCGGGCTTTATCTGACCTCGTTGGGCATGCCCATGTGCACCATGATGCACAGTGCCAAAAATGAAGTGTTCGACTGGTTTATTAATCGCCAGCGGGCCCGCTTTAACGGCATTGTGTATGAGCGCGATGCCGGCATTAAGGCGGTGATTAAAACCATTCGGGACGGCAAGCATTTCTTTTATCTGCCGGATCAGGACCATGGCCGCGAGGCCAGTATCTTTGTGCCCTTTTTTGCCGAAATGAAAGCCACCCTGCCCGCATTGCCCAAACTGGTCAAACTGACCGGTGCCTGTGCTATTCCGGTGCTGAGCGTGTATAACACCGAGCAACACCGTTATGAGCTGATAGTACGCCCGCCCATGGCCCCCTACCCCACAGCGGATCTCACCGCTGATACCCGGGCCATGAACGCTGAAATTGAAGCCCTGCTGAGCCACTGGCCTGAGCAATACATGTGGTTCCTGAAGTATTTTCAGACTCAGCAACACAGCCCGGAAGGCCGCTATGAAGCAGGCATTCGCAAAATTCGGGGGCAGCAATGAGCTGGCTCGGCTATGTGGCGCTGGTGTGCCTGGGCCTGCTGATTTTATGGCTGACAGCCCGGCTTGATGACTGGCTTTCCAAACAAGAAAAATAACCTTTAACCCCTTATTTCAAGGAACGAACATGACTTGGTTGATGTATATGGTGCTGGGAGCCTTTGCGGGCACGCTGGCAGGACTTTTTGGTGTGGGTGGCGGCCTGATTATTGTGCCTGTTCTGATTTTCAGTTTTAACCTGCAGGGCATTGGCGGTGATCTGGTGGCGCACATGGCGGTGGGCACCTCCCTTGCCACCATTATGTTCACCTCGCTCAGTGCCATTCATACTCACCATGGCCGCCGCGCCATTGACTGGCCGCTGGCCGCCATGCTCAGTGCCGGTATTGTGATTGGTGCCTGGCTGGGTGGCTATACCGCCGACAAAATGTCAGGTCTGGCGCTGCAACGGGTGATTGGCCTGTTTGCCTGGCTGATGGCGGCACAGATGCTGTTTAATCTGATGCCCAAGGGCAGCGGCAGGCTGCCGGGTAAACCGGTGCAGGCGGCCATTGGCGGTGTGATTGGCTGGGCCTCGGGCATTTTCGGCATTGGCGGCGGCTCGCTCACGGTGCCGTTTTTGAGCTGGTGCTCGGTGCCCATGCAGCGGGCGGTGGCGGTGTCGTCGGCCTGTGGTTTTCCCATTGCGCTGGTGGGTGCACTCAGTTATGTGGTGCACGGGCTGGATCAGAACATGCCCGATGAAGCCTGGGGCTATGTGTATCTGCCGGCCCTGATCGGTATCAGCGTGGCCAGCATGCCCTTTGCCCGGGTAGGTGCCATTCTGGCGCACAAGCTGCCGGCCGCAGTGCTTAAGCGCGCCTTTGCGGTATTTCTGCTGCTGGTGGGTGCCAAGTTCTTGTTTTTCCCGGCGTAAAGCACCGTCACTCCGGGCGTGACCCGGAGTCCATTCAGATAGGGGCGCGGCCCAGGCTTATCACTACCCGGCGGTTGGTGTCGCGGCCTTCGGGGGTGCTGTTGTCGGCCACCGGCCGACGCTCGCCATGGCCTTCCACCATAATGCTGGTGTCGGGCAGGCCCAGCGCCATAAAGTGATCCTTGATGGCTTTGGCCCGCAGCAGCGACAGCTGCTTGTTATGAAAGGCAGTACCAAAACTGTCGGTGTAGGTATTGATCACCACCTCACCGATATTGGGATCGGCCTTGACGTAATCAGCAATCATGGCCAGCCGCTGGCGGGAATGCGGGGTCAGCTCATCGGCGTTGTTCACATAATTGAGCACGCTGAAGGCAATGTCTTCAAAGCCGTAAGGCAGCAGGCTTTGCTGGCAGTCCAGAAAGGCGGCGTAACGGGCGCGAAAATTCACCGACGACAGCCCCACTCCAGTGGTTTTGTCACCGGCATACCAGTCTTCAAAATAAAAGGTGGGCCAGCGCCCCTGGCTCAGCTCGTCGAGCATCACCCAGGCATTCTGCTGCTCTACCATGGCATCAAACTGCTGATAAAAAGTCACCTGGCTGATGGCTCGGGCGGCACGGCCCGGCTGCCAGTAGGGTGACTCGCTGCGCAGCGCTGCCTGGCGGGTGCGCGGGTTGGCCCTGAGCGGGCTCAGTTCAAACACCAGATTGACGTTTTTGCCGGCACGACTGACAAAGGCACCGGTACCGAACCCGGGAATATTGTGCTCCAGCCGGCACTCCACCGCCGAATCGGCAGCCAGTCGCCAGCGGGAATGATCCAAATCGGCCACATAGGTGCGGGGCTGCGCCCAGCTGGCGCTGCTTAGCATCAGTGCTGTTACTACCGTCAGTTTGCGCACGCCACTCGCCTCTTGTTGCCCTTTGCCGTTAACTTGGTGACAGAGAGTCTATCGGCAGGGAAAGGCCCGGCTTTAGCCCAGCGGCGCATAAACTCCGAACTTTTCGCCATGCTCGTGCACCTCACGGTTCAGCAGGGCTTTTTCTTCCGGTGACAGCCAGCTGGCCTCCACGCTGTTCAGCGCCAGCTGTAACAGCTCGCTGTCGCTCATGCCCAGGCCCTGTTGCAGAGCCTGATAGTTGGCATTCATGTAGCCGCCAAAATAGGCCGGATCGTCTGAGTTCACGGTCACGCACAGTCCGGCCTGCAGCAGCTCGCCCATGGGATGTTCGGCCATGGTATTCACCACTTTCAGCTTGAGATTTGACAGCGGGCATACGGTGAGCGGAATGCGGCTTTCGGCCAGCTCCGCCATCAGGGCCGGATCCTTGATGGCCGCCACACCGTGGTCAATACGCTCTACCCTGAGCAGTTCAAGCGCATCGCGAATATACTGAGGCGGCCCTTCTTCACCGGCGTGAGCCACCAGCCGGTAACCCTGATCCCGCGCCATGGCATAGACCCGGCGAAACTTGTCCGGCGGATTGCCGGTTTCGGCAGAGTCCAGCCCCACCCCGGTCAGCCAGCCATGAAACGGCTCGGCCTGTCGCAGGGTGTCAATGGCCGACGCTTCCGGTAAATCGCGCAAGAACGACATGATCAGCCGGCTGCTCATGCCCCAGTCGTAACGGGCCTGCTCCAGCGCTCTGTGAATGCCGGTAACCACCACTGAAAAGGGCACGCCCCTGCCGGTGTGGGCCTGAGGGTCAAAAAAGATCTCGGTATGACGCACATGTTCACTGTGAGCCCGCTGCAAATAGGCATGGGTCATATCAAAAAAGTCCTGCTCGGTTTGCAGTACACTCATGCCCGCATAATAGATATTCAGAAACGATTGCAGATCGTCAAACTCATAGGCTGCTTTCAGGGCAGCTTCATTGGCATAATCGAGAGTGATACCATTGCGCCGGGCCAGGGCAAATACCAGCTCCGGCTCCAGAGACCCCTCAATGTGAAGATGCAGCTCCACCTTCGGCAGTTGCTCAATAAATGCAGACATGGTGGTTCTCCTTGTTATTGCCGGCTTGTTAATAAACATAACAAATTTAAGCGAATATTGTGGCGTCAGCTGAGCCACAGTCAATAAACCCTGAAAAAGAGAGTACAAGCTCACATGTTTTTGCTTAAACGCCTGCTGCGCTGGCTGCTTGTGTTATTGGTGCTGGTGCCGCTGGCACTGACGCTGCTGTATCGCTTTGTGCCGGTCCCGGTCACGCCGCTGATGGTGATTCGGCTGTTTGAAGGAGAAAGCCTGCAAAAAGACTGGCAGCCCGGCCCGCGCATTTCCAGCCAGCTGAAAATGGCGGTCATTGCTGCCGAAGACAACAAGTTCTGCAAACACAGCGGCTTTGACTGGGACGCCTTTGGCGATGTGCTGACCGAAGCCGCCGAGGGCGGCCGGCTGCGGGGCGGCAGCACCATCACCATGCAAACGGCCAAGAATCTGTATCTGTGGCCTGGCCGCAGCTACACCCGCAAGGCTCTGGAAGCGGTTTATACCCCCATGCTGGAGTTGCTGTTGCCCAAAGAGCGTATTCTGACGCTTTATCTGAATATTGCCGAATTTGGTCCGGGCATTTATGGTGCCGAGGCGGCTGCTCAGGCTTATTTCAATACCCCGGCAGCCAGCCTCAATCGCCGTCAGGCCACCCTGCTTGCCGCCGTGCTGCCTAATCCCCGGCAGTTTTCTGCTGCCCGCCCGTCAGCGTATGTCAATCAGCGGGCCGCCGCCATTTCCCGCCGTGTTAATGGTCTGGGAGGCTGGCTCACTTGCATAAACCGGTAATAAAACCGGACTTGGTCATGAAACTGTCATATTCTGGCAACACAGTGGTTCAGGTACCGGCAACACCGGTTTAAGGAGAGGCAATGCAAAAAAATAATCTTATCTGCGATATCGACGGCGTTATTCTGCACAACAACGATTTAATTCCCGGTGCCGATGCCTTTGTGCGCCGGGTGCTGGAGCAGGATATGAACCTGCTGTTTTTAACCAACTATCCGGCACAGACTCCCAAAGATTTGCAGAACCGGTTTTATTCTGCCGGCATCGAAGTGCCCGAAGACTGCTTTTATACATCCGCCATGGCCACCGCCGACTTTCTTAAGCGCCAGAGCGGTCAGAAAGCCTACGTGATTGGCGAAGGCGCGCTGATCCATGAGCTGTATAAAGCCGGCTTTACCATTACCGATATTGATCCGGATTTTGTGGTAGTGGGCGAAACCCGCAACTACAACTGGAGCATGATTCAGATGGCGGCCCGCTTTGTGGCCAACGGTGCCCGCTTTATTGCTACCAATCCCGACACCCACGGCCCGCAGATGCATCCGGCCTGTGGTGCCCTGTGTGCCCCCATTGAGCGCATGACCGGCAAGAAACCGTTTTATGTGGGTAAGCCCAGCGCCTGGATCATTCGTGCCGCCCTTAATCATATGGACGCACACTCAGAAAACACCCTGATAGTCGGTGATAATTTGCGCACCGATATTCTGGCCGGTTTTCAGGCCGGGCTGGAAACCATTCTGGTACTGACCGGCGTCAGCCAGGTGGCCGACATTGATAAAATGCCGTTCCGGCCGCAGCATATTTACAGCTCGGTGCACGACATCGATCTGTTCTGACAAAAATACCTGAAAGTGGCGAGCTTTGTTGACAACACACGGGCCAAACGCCCACTATAATGCCACTTCAGGAGCTAATTAAAACCGATAAGAATTACATGGATCCCATTTTTATTGCTGTTGCCTTTGGCTGCGGTCTGGCTGTTTATTTGATTGGACTGCCGCCGCTGATTGGCTTTCTTGCCGCGGGCTTTGTACTGAATGCCATGGGCTTTGAGCCCAACGCCACTCTCGATACCCTCGCCAATCTGGGGGTTACCCTGCTGCTGTTCAGCATCGGGCTCAAGCTCGATATTAAAACCCTGCTGCGCAAGGAAGTGTGGGGCACCGCCTGCGGTCATATCGTTTCTTCTACCCTGCTGTTTACCCTGGTACTGCTGGCCATCAAGACCCTGGGCTTTGCCCTGGCGCAGGAGCTGCAATGGCAACAGGCCATGCTGATGGCCTTTGCGCTGAGTTTTTCCAGTACGGTATTTGCCGTAAAAGTGCTGGAAGAGCGCAGCGACATGAACACCTTCTATGGCGTGGTGGCCATTGGCGTGCTGGTGATGCAGGACTTGTTTGCTGTCGCTTTTCTCAGCATTTCTGCCGGCAAGGTACCCAGCCCCTGGGCACTGAGTTTGCTGGTGCTGCTGCCGCTGTTGCGGCCGGTTTTCTTTCGTATTCTGGAGCGGGCCGGTCATGGCGAGCTGCAAACCCTGTTTGCGGTATTTCTGGCGCTGGTAGTGGGTTACGGCGGTTTTCAGCTGGTGGGGCTCAAGGGTGACCTGGGCGCGCTGGTTATCGGCATGATGCTGGCGTCACACTACAGCGCGCCCGATCTGGCCAAGTCCTTCTTTAATATGAAAGAACTGTTTCTGGTGGCGTTTTTCCTGAACATTGGCCTAAACGGCATGCCCACCATGGATGCGCTGTGGATAGCGCTGATTTTATTGCTGGTGCTGCCACTGAAGAGCCTGCTGTATTACCAACTGTACAAACGCTGTTTTTTGCGTCCCCGTACCGCCCTGCTGGCCACCATGAGCCTGAGCAACTATTCCGAATTTGGTCTGATTGTAGCGGCACTGGCTGCCCAGCAGGGCATGCTCAGTAACGACTGGGTCATTGTGGCCTCTATCGCTCTGGCCGTTTCCTTTGTGGCCTCGGCCCCGCTTAATGCGAATAACGAAAATATTTACCGTCGCCTGATGCACAGGCTTTCACCCCGGGATCCGAACCGTCTGCACCCGGATGACATGCCCATTCATCTGGGGGATGCCAATATTTTGATTGTAGGCATGGGCCGCATTGGTCAGGGTGCCTATATGGAGCTGGAAAGTGTTAATTCAGGCCGCAAGCTGGTAGGAATAGATTCTGACGAGAAGAAAATTCCGCTGCTGAAAGAGCTGAATATTAATGTGATAAAGGGTGATGCATCCGACTCCGACTTCTGGGACAAGGCCAACATTGGTACCGAGCTGGAATATATCTTTCTGGCCATGCCCAACCATGCCGGTAACCTCTATGCGCTGGAGCAAATACGCCATGCCAACTTCAGTGGCCGGGTGGCCGCCATTATTCGCTATCCGGAAGAAGGCGCCCAGCTGCGTGAGCTGGGGGCCGATGAGGTGTTTAATATTTATGAAGAAGCAGGCAGCGGTTTTGCCCGCCATGTAATAGAACACGCGGGCTAGTGCCCGCCTTCTTCCTTGTCGTAGGGATATTTGGCGTGGCCAAAGCGAATGGCCAGCACGGCCAGTGCCAGCACCAGGGCCGCGCCGGCTACGGTGATCAGCCGCCAGTTATCCATGCCTTTCATATCAAGAATAAGATAACGGGCCAGCGCCACTATGGCAATGTAAAGCGGAATACGAATGGGCAGCTTGCCGGAGCGCAGATAGATGGCCACCATGGCCAGCACTTCCAGATAGATGAACATCAGCAGCAGATCTGCCAGGGTCACGGTCCGGTTCTGCCACATGGTGTTCACTTCTATGCCCACCGCCACCACGGTGGCGACCGCCACAATAATCAGGCCTATATGCTGCAGGGCATCCAGCACGCGGCTGCCCAGCATTCGGTTATCGCTCATTGTCTTCTCCCGGTTGTTTCAACATGTGTCCGGCCTTGTTCAGGCTTTGGCTGATCCCTATAATACCCGCTCTTAAATCGCAGCACGCTATAAAACGATAAAGATTTCATGACGTTCGGCAACTTCGGACGGTCCAAGCTCTACAACTCGGAAATCGCAATGATCCCCAATCTTAAACAAGTTTGGCTCTTCAACATCAAGGGAGACGTGCTGGCCGGCCTGGTGGTAGCCCTGGCATTGATCCCGGAAGCCATCGCCTTCTCCATTATTGCCGGCGTCGATCCCAAAATCGGTCTGTATGCCTCATTCAGCATGGCAGTAGTGATTGCCTTTGCCGGAGGCCGGCCGGGCATGATCTCTGCTGCTACCGGTGCCATGGCGCTGCTGATGGTCACCCTGGTGAAAGAGCATGGCCTGCAATACCTGCTGGCCGCCACTCTGTTGTGTGGCTTGTTGCAGATTATTATCGGCTATCTCAAGCTCGGCCAGTTAATGCGCTTTGTGTCCCGCTCTGTGGTCACCGGTTTCGTGAATGCGCTGGCCATTCTGATTTTTATGGCCCAGCTGCCGGAATTGACTAATGTCACCTGGCATGTGTATGCCATGACCGCCGCCGGTCTGGGCATTATCTACCTGCTGCCGCTGGTGCCGGTGGTCGGTAAACTGCTGCCCTCGCCGCTGGTGTGCATTGTGGGCCTGACCCTGGTGGCCATGCTGTTCAATATTGATGTGCGCACCGTGGGCGACATGGGCGAGCTGCCCGATACCCTGCCGGTGTTCCTGTGGCCCGATGTGCCGCTGAACCTGGAGACGCTGGCCATTATTTTCCCCTACTCACTGTCGCTGGCCATTGTGGGCCTGCTGGAGTCGATGATGACCGCCACCATAGTGGATGATCTCACCGACACCAAAAGCGACAAGAACCGCGAGTGTAAAGGTCAGGGCCTGGCCAACATTGCTACCGGTCTGCTGGGTGGCATGGCCGGTTGTGCCATGATCGGCCAATCGGTGATTAACGTAAAATCCGGCGGCCGTGGTCGATTGTCTACTCTGGTGGCCGGTGTGGTGCTGCTTATTCTGGTGGTATTTCTCGGCCCCTGGGTATCACAAATTCCCATGGCGGCGCTGGTGGCGGTGATGATCATGGTGTCCATTGGTACTTTCAGCTGGGCGTCTGTTCGCGATTTGCGCACTCTGCCCAAAAGCAGCAGTCTGGTGATGATTGCTACCGTGGCCGTGGTGGTTTACACCCATAACCTGGCCTGGGGCGTGCTGGTGGGTGTGCTGCTGAGCGCCCTGTTCTTTGCCAACAAGGTCGGCCAGATTCTGTATATCGGCTCGGAAAAAGCCGCCGACGGCACCCGTGAATACAAGGTGGTGGGTCAGGTGTTCTTTACCTCGGCCGAGCAGTTTGTGGCCGCCTTTGACTTCAAGGAAGTGGTCGACCGTGTGCGCATTGACCTGAGCCGCGCTCACTTCTGGGACATTACCGCCATCAGTGCCCTCGACAAGGTGGTGATTACCTTTAAACGGGAAGGCACAGACGTAGAGATAATTGGTCTGAATGAGGCCAGCGCTACGCTGGTGGATCGCTTTGCCGTACATAATGATCCCAAAGCCGTTGAAAAACTGATGGGCCACTAAAGGAGAACAGCATGACCGAACAAGTACTCGCCTGTATCGACGGCTCAAGCCACGCTGAAGCCGTGTGCGACTGGGCCGGCTGGGCGGCGCAGCGCCTGAATGCTCCTCTGACCTTTGTGCATGTTCTCGACAAAGAAACCGGCCCGGTGCAGGGTAATTTAAGCGGCAGCATCGGCCTTGGCAGCCAGGAGCAGCTGCTGGCCGAGCTGGCCGAGCTGGATGCCAGACGCGGCAAGCTGGCCCGGGAGCAGGGACGGCTGATGCTGGACGCCGCCAAAGAGCGGGTAACTGCGCAGGGTGTGAGTAACGCCAGTACGCTGCAACGCCACGGCAGCTTTGTGGAGGCGCTGGCAGAGCTTGAAACCGACACCCGGCTGCTGGTGCTGGGCCGCCAGGGTGAAGCGTCCGGCTCGGCGCTTGCTCACCTGGGCAGCCATGTGGAGCAGGTGATCCGCGCCATGCACAGACCCATACTGGTAACCCTGGGTGAGTTTGCCGCTCCGCAAAAGGTGATGCTGGCCTTTGACGGCAGTGCCACCACCCGCAAGGGCGTGGAAATGCTTGCCGCCAGCCCCCTGTTCAAGGGGATGGAGCTGCATCTGGTGCTGGCCGGTGCCGATACCGACGACAACCGCGCTCAACTGGACTGGGCTCGGCAGTTGCTGGAGCAGGCCGGCATCTGTGCCGTCACTGCCATTGTGCCCGGCGAGGCCGGCAAGGCGCTGACAGGCTATCAGCAGGCACACAGCGTTGATTTGATGATCATGGGTGCCTATGGCCATTCCCGCATTCGGCAGTGGCTGGTGGGCAGTACTACCACCGCCATGATTCAGGATGCACAAGCCCCCCTGCTGATCTTGCGCTGAACGCCGCAGCGCACACAAGAAAAAGGAGCCATAAGGCTCCTTTTTTTACCGCATTACGACTTGCGGCTTTCAGAGACGGCAATAACCCGGCAGTTTTTTACCCTGCCTTTCCAGCATTTTACATTGACGATTGTCTGCACCATCACCCATTTTAAGGGGGACTTCAAACGCAGGCGCAGTTCCGCTGGCGGCGGTGGCAGAAATCGGCACCATGCCAATGGTAAATACAGCAGCAAACAGCAAGGACATGACGGTTTTCATGGTAATTCTCCTGGTAAAGCGCCAAAACCTTTAAGTGAACTCCAGCTTCAGCGGTGCAGTGTTAACACAACGCGATCGAAAGAAAACCTGTCGGCTAGCTAGTTAGACATGATCAGGATCAAATTTATTACGATTTTTTACATCTTATTTTCATCTAAGCAATGTGAACTTAAGGTCATTTTGTTCTGAATCAATAAAAGTGACGGTCTTGGCCAAGCCATCTTTAACCTGCGGCAAACTGTGATACAGTGCGCCCAACAAGCCCCCTACATTCATATTGTGTCAATCACCTTTCTATATCAGGATGAAAAAGATGAGCACCAATGTACTGGCCGGTATCGACGGTTCCAAACACACCGCCTGTGTCAGCGAATATGCGGCCTGGGCTGCCCAGCAACTTTCTGCCTCTCTGGTACTGCTGAACGTTATGCACAAACCAGAGCCTACCCTGCTCTACAACATGAGCGCTGCTGCCAGCCTGAGTGCTCAGGATAAAATTCACGCAGAACTGGCTGATCTCGACAAAAAACGTGCCGAACTCGCCAAGGCCCAGAGCCAGGTTATTCTGGAGCAGGCCAGCCAGCACGTTCAGCAGGCAGGCTATCCCGCTCCGCGTACCATTTCCCGCGAGGGTCGCCTGACCGAGGTGCTGGAGCAATACGATGATTACGCCGATCTGGTGGTGCTGGGCCGGCGCGGCAATAACGAAGATGACAGCCCCGGCCGTCTGGGCGGCCATGTTGAGCATGTTATTCGCACCACCGACAAGCCGCTGCTGCTGACCGACGGTGAATTCAAGGCCCCCGAGCGGGTCATGATCGCCTTTGACGGCAGCGAAACAACACGCAAATGCGTGGAATATATTGCCAGGTCTCCCCTGTTTAAGGGTCTGGAATGCCATGTGGTCATGGTGGCTGGCCCCAACGAGGAAAAACAGGCTCAGCTTGAAGCCGCCCGTCAGCTGCTGGAAGATAACGGCCATCAGGCCACGGCAGCGCTGCTGCAGGGAGAGGTAAAGAAAAATCTGCTGGCCTATCAGGACAGGCAGAACATGGACATGATGGTGATGGGTGCTTACGGCCACTCCCGTATTCGCCTGTGGCTGCTGGGCAGCATCACCAACCTGATGCTGCAGGAATCGCACAAACCCATGCTGATCCTGCGCTGATAACCCCTGAATACAACAACGCCGGGCAATGCCCGGCGTTTTTATTTGATTACACTACGCCCTGCTCGCGCAGATAATCATCGTAGCTGCCGCTGAAGTCACGAATACCGTTCTCGCTCAGCTCCAGAATGCGGGTGGCCAGCGACGACACAAACTCCCGGTCGTGAGACACAAAGATCAGAGTGCCCTGATACATTTCCAGCGCCATGTTCAATGACTCGATAGATTCCATATCCAGGTGGTTGGTGGGCTCGTCCATCACCAGAATATTTGGCTTTTGCATCATCAGCTTGCCAAACAACATGCGGCCCTGCTCACCACCCGACAGCACGCCCACTTTCTTTTTGATATCGTCCTGGCTGAAAAGCAGCCGGCCCAGCACAGAGCGCACTGTCTGTTCGTCGTCTCCTTCCTGCTGCCACTGGCTCATCCATTCAAACACTGTCATCTGAGTGTCGAAGTCGGCAGCATGATCCTGCGCATAATAGCCTATGCTGGCGTTTTCGGACCATTTAATGGTGCCGCTGTCGGGGGTCAGCCCGCCGACCAGGGTTTTCACCAGGGTGGTTTTACCAATGCCGTTGGTACCCAGGATGGCAACCCGCTCTCCCACTTCCACCAGCATGTTCAGGTTTTTGAACAGCGGTGCTTCACCATAGCCCTTGGCCAGGCTGTCTACTTCCAGAATATTGCGGTAGAGCTTCTTGTCCTGCTCAAAGCGAATAAAGGGGTTCTGGCGGCTGGAGGCTTTCACTTCTTCCAGCTTGATCTTGTCGATTTGCTTGGCGCGGGAAGTCGCCTGGCGGGCCTTGGAGGCGTTGGCGCTGAAGCGGGAGACAAAGCTCTGCAGCTCGGCAATCTGGGCCTTTTTCTTGGCGTTATCGGCCAAAAGGCGTTCCCGGGCCTGAGTGGCAGCAAACATGTAATCGTCGTAGTTGCCCGGATAAACTCTGAGTTCACCATAATCCAGATCCGCCATATGAGTACACACACTGTTCAGAAAGTGGCGGTCGTGAGAAATAATGATCATGGTGCTGTTGCGCTCGTTCAGCGCACCTTCCAGCCAGCGAATGGTGTCTATGTCCAGGTTGTTGGTGGGCTCATCAAGCAGCAGCACATCAGGATCGGAAAACAGCGCCTGCGCCAGCAGCACCCGCAGTTTCCAGCCAGGCGCTACTTCACTCATGGGGCCGTTATGCTGCTCCAGCGGAATGCCCACGCCCAGCAGCAGTTCTCCGGCTCGGGCTTCGGCGGTGTAGCCGTCATATTCCGCCACCAGCCCTTCCAGCTCGGCGGCACGCATATAGTCTTCGTCGGTGGCTTCCAGATTGGCGTAGATGCTGTCGCGCTCATGCATGGCCGCCCACAGCTCTACATGACCCATCATCACCACATCCAGCACCCGGTTATTTTCATAGGCGAACTGATCCTGACGCAGTTTGCCGATGCGCTCATTGACATCCAGGCTGACGTTACCGGCACTGGGCTCGAGATCACCGCCCAGAATTTTCATAAAGGTAGACTTGCCGCAACCATTGGCACCGATAAGGCCATAACGGTTGCCGTCGCCGAATTTAACGGAAATATTTTCAAACAGCGGCTTGGCGCCAAACTGCATGGTGATGTTGTTGGTGGAAATCAAAGAAACAGACTCACTATCAATTGAAGAGAAACAGGCAGAATGCCGAAGGCCGCCAAGGATACCGGCGGCCGAGGGAAAGTTCAAAGGCTTGGGCAGAAATTAACCAGATTAACGAGCCACCAGTACATCGCAGGGCGGCGCACTTAAAAAGCTCATGGCCAGGTTACCTACCAGCAAGCGGCTGATACCCTGACGACCATGATAGCCCAGCACCAGCAGCTGAGCATGGGTTTCTTCTACGACCGACAAAATGGTTTTCTTTACCTCACCCGACATAATGCGGGTGCTGATGCGGTGATGATCATCCGTGGCAATAAAATGGGACATTTCTTCCTGCACTTCCTGCTCGATGCGGCTGCGCTGGTGGGCCATCATGCTGTCGGGGTGCATGTTGTCCTGCTGTAACAACCTTAGCAGCATGGGGGGCTCAAATACATGCACCAAAGTGGCATTGGCTTTGGGTGCCAGCATCAGCCCGGAACGCAACGCATGGTGAGAGCTGCGGGAGAAATCGGTAGCTGCCACCAGATGGTGATAGGGCTGAATGCGGCTGGTATTGCACACGACCAGCACTGGCATGGTGCAGCGACGTAACAGCCGCTCTACCGTGGTACCCAAAAACAGCTCTTGTACCGGCTCGTCGTGCTGGCGGCCGGCAATCACCAGATCGGCGTTAAGCTCAGCCGCCTTGCGCGCCAGTGCCTGAGACGGCTTGCCCAGCATAACATGACGCTCCGTGACCGCCGCCTGTGCCGCCGGTAGTTGGTGGATCAGCTGATCAAGTGCCTGGTTTGCGCCCTGCTGCAGCCTCCGGCGCACGGAAATTTCCACCATAGGCTCATACAGCACCATGGCCTCATTAATCACATGCACCAGATGCAAACGGGCATTTAACTGTGCAGCCAGCATGCCGGCCCGTTCGACTACCCTTTCAGCGCCTTCCTGCAGATCAACTGCTGCCAGTAATATCTTCATTTACTTACCCTTTTTTGTTGCATCCCTGCCATGACGGCCGTTGTGGAACAGCTTTCCTTTTTTTCGCATAAAAAGCAACCGATGCAGATAGGTAATGCCGGTTTTGCAGCATCCTTGCTTTGGTTTACAATGCTGCCCCTTCAGCTTTCTTTTATCGGGATAACACGTGTTAACAGCAGAAATTGCCATGCGCTGGCTGGTGGCCGGCCACATAGATCATTATATTTGCGAAAACTGTCATGGCATTCACCTTGCTGAACTGCAAGAACTGGACGGCATTCTGGAAAGCCGGCTGTTTGTAGAGCACGAAGACGCCATTGTTACTACCGAAGTGGAAATTCGTCCCACCGCCCTGCTGATGCTGATGGCAGATCTGGGAAGGCTGAACATGAATTACCCGAGCCTTAAAATCTTTGTGGATATTGTAGATGACAATCTGCCCCGGCTGATTGTGGCCAACTACCTGCATACTCAGGCAGGGATAGAGCAGCATCAGTTTCAGTGGATTATGCAGCAGACCATGATGGCGACTCATCAGCTGACGCAGGAGCTGGGTGATCTGGGCTATCTGATGCAGGATGAACCACAGAAAATGCCGGCAGCTGTGCATTAAGCCGCCACTCTGCGCAGTAAAAAGGCAATCAAACAACAAACGTATAAAAGTACTTGAACCTGCCCGCCGCACCCAGTACATTACGTCCCGTTCCCGAGGGAGCAAAAATTTGGTGAGGTGTCCGAGTGGCTGAAGGAGCACGCCTGGAAAGTGTGTATACGGCAACGTATCGAGAGTTCGAATCTCTCTCTCACCGCCACATTAAAAAACCCGCGCAGCAATGCGCGGGTTTTTGCGTTTACATGCGGTATTTGGCACCATCCATGAATCTACTCTTTCTGACGGGAAATATTTCTCGCTGTTCCCCGCGTTGTTGAAGGTGTAAAAAAGCGCTCCACAGGAGGGTTTGCCATTGACCAGCGCAGTGCACACTAAATGGGTTCTTGACGATATTATTGACGCCATTGCCGGCCCCGGCATGGGTATTTTTCCTGATTTTCTCGACCCCGCCCGGGTAACGGCGCTGCGCGATGACTTTCATCACCTGCCCGACTGGGAATTTACCCCGGCTGGTATCGGTCGCGAGCAGGCCAATCACAACAATGAACATATTCGAACCGACAAAACCCGCTGGCTGGACGGCACCACCGCCCCTCAGCAAGCTTATCTATCATTAATGGCTGATCTGCAGCAGGCGGTTAACCGGCACCTGTTTATGGGGCTAAAAGACTACGAGTGTCATTATGCCCGTTATGATCAGGGTGACTTTTATAAAAAGCACCTGGATGCCTTTAAAGGCCGCAGCAACCGCCGGCTGACCACAGTGCTCTACCTGAACGACGGCTGGCAGCCTGCAGATGGCGGCGAGCTGCTGATCTATGGTGAAAAAAGCAAAGTACCTCTGCACAGCGTAACGCCACATGGCGGCACCCTGGTGTGCTTTTTATCCGAGCGCTTTCCGCACGAGGTATTACCGGCAAACCGCTCCCGGCTCAGTATTGCCGGCTGGTTCAGAGTAGATGATCCCATTGCCCCTGCCCTCAGGCTGTAGCATACCCTGAGCCTGAATTATTCAACCGTTAAAAATAGGACTGTATTTTTAACGATTCAAAACCAGCAAAGGATTTTTGCTGGTTTTTTATAAGTTTTGCTTTCCAGTTCTTCCATCCTTTGCCAATCTCAAAGCAATCGCTTTTTTGGTTAAGGACAACACCATGTGCTCAATATTCGGTATTCTGGAACTAAAATCAGACTCGGCCGCCCTGCGCTCCCGGGCGCTGGAGCTTTCCCGCCTGTTACGCCACCGCGGCCCGGACTGGTCTGGCATTTACAGTAATGATAAAGCCATTCTGGTGCATGAGCGCCTGGCCATCGTCGGTCTGGACAGCGGTGCTCAGCCTCTGCTGAACACGACCGGCACACATGCGCTGGCAGTAAATGGTGAAATCTATAACCACAAAGCGCTGGAAGCCACCCTCACCTGTGACTATAAGCCACAAACCCACTCTGATTGTGAAGTGATCCTCGGCCTCTATCAGGAAAAAGGCCCTGAGTTTCTCGACGATCTCAATGGTATTTTTGCCTTTGTGCTCTACGACGAGGAAAACGACACCTATCTGATTGGCCGCGATCACATGGGTATTATTCCCCTCTACACCGGCCATGATGAAGACGGCAACTTCTATGTGGCGTCCGAGATGAAGGCGCTCACCCCCATCTGCAAAACCATCAGTGAATTCCCTCCGGGCCATCTGCTCTACAGCAAGGAAGGCCAGCTGCGCTGTTATTACCGGCGAGACTGGGAAGATTATGACGCAGTGAAGAACAATACCTCCAGCGTGCCCGAGCTGCGTGAAGCGCTGATGGCGGCGGTGAAGCGTCAGCTGATGTGCGATGTGCCCTATGGCGTGCTGCTCTCGGGCGGGCTCGACTCTTCCATTATCTCGGCCATTGCCAAACGCTATGCCGACAAACGCATTGAAGACGGCGGTAACAGCGACGCCTGGTGGCCCAGGCTGCACTCCTTTGCCATTGGCCTTGAAGGCGCACCGGATCTGATTGCCGCCCGCAAGGTGGCGGATGAACTGGGAACCGTGCACCACGAGTTGCACTACACGGTGCAGGAAGGCCTGGACGCCCTGCGTGACGTGATTTACCACCTGGAAACCTATGATGTCACCACCATTCGCGCCTCCACGCCCATGTATTTAATGGCCCGGCGGATCAAGGCCATGGGCATTAAAATGGTGCTCTCCGGCGAGGGCTCCGACGAGATTTTTGGCGGCTACCTCTATTTTCACAAAGCCCCCGATGCTCAGGCCTTTCACGAAGAAACGGTGCGCAAGCTAAAAGCCCTGCACCAGTTTGACTGCCTGCGTGCCAACAAGTCCATGGCGGCCTGGGGCGTGGAAGCCCGGGTGCCCTTTCTCGACAAGGAATTTATGGACGTGGCCATGCGTCTCAACCCCGCCGACAAAATGTGCGTTAACGGTAAAATGGAAAAGCACATTCTGCGTGAAGCCTTTGAAGACATGCTGCCTCATGAAGTGGCCTGGCGACAGAAGGAGCAATTTTCCGACGGCGTGGGCTACTCCTGGATCGACAGCCTGAAGGCACTGGTAGAAGAACAGGTGACGGATCAGATGATGGCCACGGCAGCATTCCGCTTTGCGATCAACACCCCCACGTCCAAAGAGGCCTATTACTACCGCGCCATTTTTGAAGGCCACTTTCCGCAAGACTCTGCCGCCCAGTGTGTGCCCTGTGGCCCTTCCGTGGCCTGCTCCACGCCTACCGCGCTGGAGTGGGACGAGCAATGGAAAAACATGGCAGATCCATCCGGCCGGGCAGTAAAAGGGGTGCACAGTCAGTCTTATTGAGTAACGCCGTATGTCGCGGTAACTCCGCGACATACATTTATTGCTGCAGCAGCGCCATAAACCGTTTCTCCACCCAGTGTGCCGTGACACCCGGGCTGCTGCCCTGACACCACAGCATGCGCACAGACAACTGCGGCAAGTCCAAAAACGGACAATAAACCTGACACAAGGGCGTATTATGGCTGCCATAAGCAGCAATGTGCGCCGGCAACACCGCCCAGCCAAGCCCGTCCGCCACCATTTCGGCAATGGTATGAAAGTTATCCACGCGCCATACACGCGGGCTGTATACATTTTCTTCAATATCTTCGGAATGCATGACCAGCTGCCGATAACGGGCCAGATCGGTGCGACTGACCTGCTTTTTCTGCAACAGATCATGTCCCTCAGACACAAATAACCCCTGGTTCAGCGCCCCTATATGTCGTTCG
Source organism: Oceanimonas sp. CAM02 (assembly GCF_032842915.1). Taxonomy (NCBI): domain Bacteria; kingdom Pseudomonadati; phylum Pseudomonadota; class Gammaproteobacteria; order Aeromonadales; family Aeromonadaceae; genus Oceanimonas; species Oceanimonas sp. CAM02. The sequence continues at coordinate 36,031 of NZ_JAWJBK010000033.1, read as the reverse complement.
TCAAAGCGCTCCCGCAGTGGCTCCCGGTTAAAGTGAAAGCCCAGATCGGCACGCTCCTGATCCACATAGTCAGCTACTTCGGTCGCCGTGCCATTCAGCAGGGTAAGCTCAAGTTCAGGAAAGTGACAGGCAATATCCCGTGCCAGCGTCCTGATGGCCGTACGCGGTAAGACTTCATCCAGTGCCAGCGCCAGCTTGCCGTCGTTACGAGTGGCAAGAGCAAGCGCGCGCTGGTTCAGAGCCTGTGCCTGCCGCAACAGCTCCCGCGCCTCCAGCAGCATGATTTGGCCGGCATCAGTCAGAGTAGCGCGGTGCTTGCTGCGATCAAACAGCACCACGCCCAGGTCGGCTTCCAGCAATCCGAGCGCTGTGCTGACCGCCGATTGTGCCTTGCCCAAATGACGGGCTGCGGCACTGATTGAACCGTGCTCAGCGGTGGCAACAAACTGCCTTAATTGTTCAAGATTCCATTGCATACCGCCAATCTATCAATAAAACAGATAGAGTCAAACTTTGGTTCCGTATTGATTACGGTAACAATGGCGTTATAACGGTGCTTAAAGGAGCAAAGAAAATCATGACAATGACAGGACCATGGATCTTTTTGATGGCTGCCATCGCTGCTGAAGTAGTGGGAGTAGTTACCATGAAAATAGTCTCTGACAGCACTTCCGTGCCGGCATTGCTGTTTATGTACGCCATGATTGGGCTGTCTTTCTACTTTCTGGCGCTGGCTGTTAAGCAAATACCACTGGCCAAAGCCTACGCCACCTGGGAGGCAGCAGGCCTGATCAGCATCACCTTTATCGGCTTTCAGTTTTTCAATGAAAGCCTCAGCTGGACCAAACTGCTTGGACTTACCGTGCTGGTCACTGGCGTGGTATTAACAACTGTAGGGGCCTCCACAAAAAATGTTGCGGGGGATTAAACCATGCAAAACGCCGAACTTATTCATTATGTCTTTATGCTGCTGGCCATTGTGCTGGAAGTGGCGGCCAATATACTCATCAAATATTCTGATGGTTTTCGCAAACGAATGATCGGTACTTTGGGCATCATCAGTATTTTGGCCTCGTTCACGTCTCTGTCGCAGGCAGTTAAGGGCATAGACCTGTCCGTAGCCTATGCCCTGTGGGGCGGCATTGGCATACTACTTACCTCCTCTACTGCCCTGGTGCTATTCAGGCAACGGCTCAACCGTGTGGAATGTTCCGGCGTAGCCGCCATCTTTCTGGGCGTGATACTGCTTAAGCTGGCATAGGAGCACGCTTAAACGTTCACACCCAGAAAACGTTCACGATTCATGAACACGGTAAAATCATGAACACCTCCAAAACAAAAAGCCCCTGCACTGCAGGGGCTTTTGTCATTCAGCTAAACTGGTTTATTCCCACTCGATGGTCGCGGGCGGCTTGCCGGAGATGTCGTATACCACGCGGCTGATGCCGTCGATTTCGTTGATGATGCGGTTGGACACGTGGCCCAGGAAATCGTACGGCAGGTGAGCCCAGTGGGCGGTCATGAAGTCGATGGTTTCCACCGCACGCAGGGAAACAACCCAGTCGTATTTGCGGCCATCGCCCATTACGCCAACGGAGCGTACCGGCAGGAACACGGTAAAGGCCTGGCTTACCTTGTTGTACAAGTCATGCTTGCGCAGCTCTTCAATAAAGATGGCGTCGGCACGGCGCAGCAGGTCGCAGTATTCCTTCTTCACTTCGCCCAGCACGCGCACGCCCAGACCCGGCCCCGGGAAGGGGTGACGGTAGAGCATGTCGTAGGGCAGACCCAGCTCCAGACCTACGCGGCGCACTTCGTCTTTAAACAGTTCGCGCAGCGGCTCAACCAGGCCCATCTTCATGTCGTCGGGCAGACCACCCACGTTGTGGTGAGACTTGATCACGTGGGCCTTGCCGGTGGCAGAGGCGGCAGATTCAATCACATCCGGGTAGATGGTGCCCTGGGCCAGCCACTTGGCGTTCTTGAGCTTTTTAGACTCTTCGTCGAACACTTCCACAAACACCCGGCCAATGGCCTTGCGCTTGGCTTCCGGCTCGTCAATGCCTTTAAGGGCAGACAGGAAGCGTTCTTCAGCGTCGGCCTTGATAATGTTCAGACCAAAGTGGTCACCGAACATTTCCATCACCTGCTCGCCTTCGTTCAGGCGCAGCAGGCCGTTGTCCACAAACACACAGGTGAGCTTGTCGCCAATGGCGCGGTGCACCAGCATGGCCACCACGGAAGAATCTACACCGCCGGACAGACCAAGAATCACTTCGTCGTCGCCAACCTGCTCTTTAATACGGGCCACGGCGTCTTCAATGATGGAAGCCGGGGTCCACAGCGCCTCACATTTACAGATGTCGCGCACAAAGTGCTCCAGCATGCGGGCACCCTGACGAGTGTGAGTTACTTCCGGGTGGAACTGCACACCATAAAAGTGGCGGCTTTCATCGGCCATGGCGGCAAAGGGGCAGCTGCCGGTCTGGGCCACTTTTTCAAAGCCTTCGGGCAGGGCCACTACCTTGTCGCCGTGGCTCATCCACACGTCGAGCAGGGCATTGCCGTTGTCGTCAATGCCGTCTTCAATATTGTTGAACAAGGCGCAATCGGCTACCCGCTGCACCCGGGCGTAACCAAACTCACGCTCGTCAGAGCCGGCCACGGCACCACCCAGCTGGTGCGCCATGGTCTGCATGCCATAGCAAATGCCAAACACCGGCACGCCAGCGTTAAACACGTATTCCGGTGCCCGCGGGCTGTTCTCCTCGGTGACCGACTCCGGCCCCCCGGACAGAATAATACCGTTCGGATTGAAGTCGCGGATCTGCTCCTCGGTCACGTCCCAGGCCCACAGTTCGCAATACACGCCCAGCTCACGCACGCGGCGAGCGATCAGCTGGGTGTATTGTGAGCCAAAGTCGAGGATCAGGATCCGGTTGTCGTGAATGTTCTTGCTCATCGTTTTCCTACTCGTTACAAACACCGCCTGTGGGGGGAGCAGACGGCAATAGAAAAACGGGGAGACCAGCCCCCCGTTCATCGCGTTCCGGGATTAACCCAACCGGTAGTTGGGCGCTTCCTTGGTAATGGTTACATCGTGCACGTGCGATTCCTGAATGCCCGCGCCGGATATCTTAACAAATTCTGCCTTGGTGCGCAGGTCATCTATGGTAGCACTTCCGGTAAGGCCCATGGCACTGCGCAGCCCCCCCATTTGCTGATGAATAATCTCTTTCAGCTTGCCTTTGTAAGGCACCCGGCCTTCAATGCCTTCCGGTACCATTTTATCGGCGGCGTTGTCGCTCTGGAAGTAACGATCGCTGGATCCTTTGCTCATGGCACCCAGCGAGCCCATGCCCCGGTAAGACTTGAACGAACGGCCCTGAAACAGCTCGATTTCACCGGGTGATTCTTCGGTACCGGCAAACATGGAGCCCATCATCACACAGTTGGCACCGGCGGCCAGCGCCTTGGCAATGTCGCCGGAGAAGCGTATGCCACCGTCGGCAATCACCGGCACACCTGTGCCTTTCAGGGCTTCCACCGCGTTGGCCACGGCAGTAATTTGCGGCACACCGCAACCGGTAACAATGCGGGTAGTACAGATGGAGCCCGGGCCAATGCCCACTTTCACCGCACTTGCGCCCGCCTCGGCCAGCGCCAGAGCTCCGGCAGCAGTGGCCACGTTGCCACCCACAATAGCCAGATCAGGGTAAGCGGCGCGGGTTTCACGAATGCGCTGCAGCACACCTTCGGAGTGGCCGTGGGAAGAGTCAATCAGCAGCACGTCGAGGCCGGCGGCCACCAGGGCAGCAATACGCTCTTCGTTGCCAGGGGCCGCTCCCACAGCGGCACCCACGCGCAGGCGGCCCTTATCGTCTTTGCAGGCGTTGGGCTTGCTTTCGGCTTTCTGAAAGTCTTTGGCGCTGATCATGCCGGCCAGACGACCGTTGCTCTCTACCACCAGCACTTTTTCAATGCGGTGCTGCTGCATCAGGGCTTCCACCTGATCCCGGCCCGCACCCACAGGCACAGTCACCAGACGGGCCTTGTTGGTCATCACTTCGCTTACCAGCTTGCTCATGTCCTGCACAAAGCGCACATCGCGGCCGGTGATAATGCCCACCAGCTCGCCATCAGCGGCTACCACCGGATAGCCGGCAAAGCCGTTCTGCAGTGTGAATTCGCGCACATCAGCAATGGTCATATCGGGGGTCACGGTTACCGGATCGGACACCATGCCGCTCTCGAACTTCTTGACCTTGCGCACCTGAGCGGCCTGGGCCTCAATGGACATGTTCTTGTGAATAAAACCAATGCCGCCTTCCTGCGCCATGGCAATGGCAAGATCGGCTTCGGTGACGGTGTCCATGGCAGCAGACACAATAGGGATGTTAAGATTGATCTCCCGGGTCAGCCGGGTGCGAAGGTCAGCGGTGTTGGGCAACACGGTGGAGTGAGCTGGGACCAGCAGTACATCATCAAAGGTCAGGGCGTCTTGGGCAATCCTAAGCATCGCAATATTCACCATAGGTTGGGGGGTAAAAATATTGCCAAAGAATTTTAGGCACTCGGCCCTCTCGGGTAAAGCGATTTTTTGTTATTTTGGCTTATTAGCCGAAAAAACCTCCCCAACCGGGTTTATTTTCAAATAAAAATACTCAACAGAGGCCATTTTGCAGCAGGAAAAATTAACCAACATCTACACCGTCAGCCGGCTTGCCCGTCATGCCCGCCTGCTGCTGGAAGGCGACATGGGAGCCGTGTGGCTGACCGGTGAAATCTCCAACCTGGCCATGCCAGCCTCGGGCCACTGGTATTTTTCCCTGAAAGACAACCAGTCCCAGCTGCGCTGTGCCATGTTCCGGGGCAACAACCGCAGTGTGGGCTTTCGGCCTAAAAACGGCGATCAGGTGCTTATCTTCGGTAAAGTGACGCTTTATGAGCCAAGAGGCGACTTTCAGCTGGTGGCGCAAACAATGGCACCGGCAGGGGAAGGCCTGCTCAAGCAACAATTTGAAGCCCTGAAACAGGCGCTGGCCGCCGAGGGCCTGTTTGCCGCCGAACGCAAGCGACCGCTGCCGGCCCACCCGGCCCGCATTGGCATTATCAGCTCCCCCACCGGGGCCGCGGTGCACGACATTCTCACCGTGCTGGCCCGCCGGGCATCGCAGCTGGAAGTGATCCTCTACCCAAGCTCGGTGCAGGGTGAAAGCGCCGTGCCCCAGCTTATTCATGCGCTTGCAGAGGCCAACCGGCGCAACGAGACCGATTTGCTGCTGCTGGCCCGGGGCGGCGGCTCGCTGGAAGACTTATGGTGCTTTAACGACGAACGCCTGGTGCGTGCCATTGCTGCCTCACGCCTGCCGGTGGTGAGCGCCGTGGGCCACGAGGTGGACGTGAGCCTGAGTGATCTGGTGGCCGATCTGCGCGCCCCTACTCCATCCGCCGCCGCCGAACTGGTCAGTGCAGACAGCAGCGTGCAACGCCGCCAGTGGCAACAACAGGGCCAGCGCCTTGAGCAGGCCATGCAGCGCTGGCTTGCCGACCGGCATAATCAACTGGGCCAGTTACAGCAACGGCTGCAACGCCAGCACCCCAGTCAGCGCCTGCAGCAGCAAAGCCAGCAGCTCGATCAGCTGCACCTGCGGCTGGAGCGCGCCATAAGCCGGCGGCTGGAGCAGGCTCAGCAGCGAGCCGGCCAGGCAGCATTACGGCTGGCACACCAGCATCCGGGCCAGCGTCTGGTGCACAGCAAAGACCGGCTGCACACGCTGGAGCAACGGCTGCACGGCGCACTGAACATAAGGCTGAACCACTTTGAGCACAAACTGGCACTGGCCGGCTCCCGGCTGCACGCCATGAGCCCCCTGGCCACCCTCTCCCGCGGCTACAGCATTACCCTGCACAATAATAAAGTGCTCACCCATACCGGCCAGATAAAGGAAAATGACGTTATCAGCACCCGGCTGGCCAATGGCGAAGTGGTAAGCCGGGTAATATCAACCCGCTAACGAACACCGCGGCATTCACGCCGCGGTTTGCTACCAGCACAACCGTCAGCCGGCTTTGGCTTTTTTGCTTTGCTGCGGGCACCACCAGTTCATGAGTGGCCCCAGCTTTGGCAAACAGTAAACACTATCTGAATTTTTATGAGAAAAGATGCCGCGAGCTTTTTACTTCTTTTATTTTTGTCACTTTGGTGAACGACCGTATCTTATCCAGCACCAGGTCCACTTCTCTCGGATTACAGAACAGTGGGTTATGGCGACAAGGCACCGGTCACCTTTGCCGGTCGCCTGGTGGGTCTGATATGGATGTTTGCCGGCATGATCATGGTGGCCAGCTTTACCGCCGCCATTACCTCGTCACTCACCGTCAATAATCTGCGTACCGGTATTCAGGGAGTGAGTGACCTGCCCGGCAAGGTGGTGGCCACCATTAACGACACCGCCAGCCAGCGTTATCTGGAAGAAGAACGCATTCGTTATCAGACTTATCCAAACCTGACCGCGGCCATGGAGTCGGTGCTGAACGGCGAGACCGATGCCATTGTGTATGACCGCGCTTTGCTGCAATACCGCAATCTGCAGCTGGGCCAGCAAAAACTGACAGTGTTGCCCGGCGTGTTTGCCCAGCAGCTGTATGCCCTGGCCCTGCCCGACGGCAGCCCGCTGCGCGCGCCGATTTCGGAGCAGGTGCTGAGAGTGACCGAAGCGGATAATTGGGCGGATGTGCGCGCTTCTTATCTGGGCAAGGAGTAAGACCAAGCAGATTAAACACTTGTTCCTTGAGTGTCTGGGAGAGTAAAAAAGGCTGCGCAAGCAGCCTTTTTTGTTGTCAGCGCACCGGCACCAGGCCGGTGTCGGCTGGCAGCTCATCATGGCGGTGTGGCTGCTGCAGCCGGTAATGAGCAATCATCTGTTCCAGCACCTTGCACTCTTCCACCAGTTGCAGGCTGGCGGTGGCGGCGGCTTCTGCCTGAGACAGAGTATCGCCCGATGCATCCCGCACCCGGGTAATGTTGCGGCTCACCTCGGAGCAAACGGCACTTTGTTCGTCGGCCGAAGCAGACACCTGAGCATTGAGTTCATTAATGCGCGCCACCTGGTCAATAATGGCCTGCAGCGAGTCCATGGCGTCCTGAGTGCGCGCCACACTGTCGGCGGCCTGGCCTTCTGCTTTTTCAATGGCCTGCACTGCATCCTTGGCCTCGTTCTGCAACAGCCGAATCATGCCGGTAATTTCTTCTGCCGACTGCTGCGTGCGCAGTGCCAGGGTGCGTACTTCATCGGCCACCACCGCAAAGCCCCGGCCCGACTCCCCTGCCCTGGCCGCTTCAATAGCGGCATTCAGTGCCAGCAGATTGGTCTGCTCGGCAATACCCTTGATCATGTCGAGCACCTTGTCGACCTGATCACAGCGGCCGTCCAGCTCGCGTATTACTTTGTCGATACGGTTTATCTCGCCGTTTAACAGCTGTATGCCTTCCACCGCTACCCGGGCCTGATCGTTGGCGGTTAATGCAAAAGCGTGGCTCTGCTCCGAGGTTTCTGCAGTCAGGCGGGCATTTTCCCGCACTTCCCGGGCAGAGGCTTCCATTTCATTAATGGCAGTGGCAATCAGGGCCGTTTCGCTGTCTTGCGCCTTTACCGAGCTGTCGGTTTGCTGGGCGGTGTGCTGAATGTCACCGGCGGCATTATGAATATGCCCGGTCACACGGCGCACTTCTGTCAGGCTGCTCTGAAAGCTGCTCAGCAGGCCGTTAACTGCCTTGGTCAGGCCGCCCAGCTCGTCATTGCCCATGGGCTCAAGACGAACAGACAGATCCCGCTCGGCAGCCACCCGCTGTACCCGCTGGCTGATATTGAGAATGGGCCGCTTGAGGTAATGGTTTTGTACCAGCCAGAGCACAATAAAGGCCACCAGAAACACGCCAATCAGCACAGCCGCCAGACGCAGGTTATTGCGCTGGATCTGGCTGAAGGTGTCACTCAGATCATAACTGATGCGCACCGCGCCCATGACGGTGCCTTCAGGCACCTGATGACATTGCAGACAGGCGGTGCCGCGATATTCCTTGTAGGCTTTGAACGGCTTGATCAGTGTCAGGTTGGGAATGTCGTCTTCCAGGTGCATTTCCAGCACGGTTTCACCCTGCTCAATGGCACGCCGATCCAGATCATCCTGAATGGCCTGATCCGGTGCGCCCGGGCCAAATAGTTTGGTCACCGCCGCTGCACGGATCACCCGTGCCTGCTCTATGCCTTTTTCTTCCTGAATTTTGCTTTGCACCAGACCGCGCTGATGAATGGCCCCGTTTACCATCAGCACATTAAGCTGATCCATATAGAGGTTGGCAGTGGTGTCAATTTTCTCTTCGGCCAGATGCAGGGCCAGACCGCGTTGCAGCTGAGTGGAAATGCCATAACAGAGGGCAAAGACCAACACAAAAATCACCAGCAGCGGTAAAAATATTTTCCAGTTGAGAGACAGATTGCGCATTCCTTGTGGGCCTCTGAATGAGTCCGAAAGAAGACCATTCTAGAGTAATAACGCGGTAAAGAAATGTCATTCGCTGCTGTCGTTGATCTGGATCAAGTTCGAGCAGAGGTCACGTCCTGCGCCGGCTGAGCCATGAGCACTATACTTAAGGGACTGTGATAGAAAGCGGCTCCCTCCCCTTTTCAAGGGGAGGGTCAGGGTGGGGTTGTTTTAGTCATTAAAAAAGGAGCCTTGCGGCTCCTTTCTTCTTCCAGCTTTCAGCTCTACGTTACCAGCCGGTCACTTCCCGCAGGGCGGAGCCGATGTCGGCCAGGGAGCGTACGGTTTTCACGCCGGCGTCCTGCAGAGCGGCAAATTTCTCGTCTGCAGTGCCCTTACCACCGGAGATGATGGCACCGGCATGGCCCATGCGTTTGCCCGGAGGCGCAGTCACACCAGCGATGTAGGATACCACCGGCTTGGTGACGTTTTCCTTGATGAAGGCAGCCGCTTCTTCTTCAGCGGTACCACCGATTTCACCAATCATCACAATGGCTTCGGTTTCCGGATCGTCCTGGAACAGCTTCAGAATATCAATGAAGTTGGAGCCGGGAATGGGGTCACCGCCAATACCGATGCAGCTGGACTGACCAAAGCCTTCGTCTGTGGTCTGCTTCACCGCTTCATAGGTCAGGGTGCCGGAGCGAGACACGATGCCCACCTTGCCCTTCTTGTGAATATGACCGGGCATAATGCCGATCTTGCACTCGTCGGGAGTGATCACGCCCGGGCAGTTGGGTCCAATCATGCGCACACCGGTTTCATCCAGCTTTACTTTTACGTCCAGCATGTCGAGGGTAGGAATGCCCTCAGTGATGGTCACGATCAGCTCAATGCCGGCGTCGATGGCTTCCAGAATGGCGTCTTTACAGAACGGAGCCGGCACATAAATCACGGTGGCGGTAGCACCGGTGGCTTCTACCGCTTCACGTACCGTGTTGAACACCGGCAGGCCCAGATGAGTTGTGCCGCCCTTGCCCGGAGACACGCCACCCACCATTTGGGTGCCGTATTCAATGGCTTGCTCAGAGTGAAAGGTACCCTGGCCGCCGGTGAAGCCCTGGCAGATAACCTTGGTGTCTTTGTTGATCAGAATGCTCATGCTGTTATTTCCCCTTGGCGGCGTTAACGACCTGAACGGCAGCGTCGGTCAGGCTGGTGGCGGCGATGATGTTAAGGCCGGATTCATCCAGCTTGGCAGTGCCGGCTTCGGCATTGTTGCCTTCCAGACGAACCACCACGGGCACTTTTACGCCCACTTCTTTCACCGCACCGATAATGCCTTCGGCAATCATGTCACAGCGCACAATGCCGCCGAAAATGTTTACCAGCACCGCTTTTACATTGCTGTCGGAGAGAATAATCTTGAACGCTTCGGTCACCCGCTCCTTGGTGGCACCACCGCCCACATCCAGGAAGTTGGCGGGAGAGCCGCCGTGCAGGTTAACGATGTCCATGGTGCCCATGGCCAGACCGGCACCGTTCACCATGCAGCCGATGTTGCCATCCAGCGCCACATAGTTCAGCTCCCACTTGGCTGCGTGGGCTTCGCGGGCATCGTCCTGAGACGGATCGTGCATGTCGCGCAGCTTGGGTTGACGGTACATGGCGTTGGAGTCAATGTTGATCTTGCCGTCCAGGCAATGCAGGTTGCCTTCACTGGTGATCACCAGGGGGTTGATTTCGAGCAGGGCGAAATCATAGTCCAGGAACATTTGTCCCAGACCGAGAAAAATTTTGGTGAACTGCTTAATCTGGTCGCCTTTCAGGCCCAGTTTAAATGCCAGTTCACGCCCCTGATAGGCCTGCGGACCCACCAGCGGATCAATGGCAGCTTTGTGAATGAGTTCAGGAGTCTCTTCCGCCACCTTTTCAATCTCAACACCACCTTCAGTGGATGCCATGAACACTACACGACGGGTCGCACGATCTACTACCGCGCCCAGGTAAAGTTCCTTGTCGATGTCGGTACACGACTCCACCAGAATTTTGGCCACCGGCTGACCATTGGCATCAGTCTGGTAAGTTACCAGATTTTTGCCCAGCCAGTTTTCGGCGAATTCCCGGATTTCTTCCTTGGTTTTGGCAAGCTTGACGCCGCCGGCTTTACCACGGCCACCTGCGTGGACCTGACACTTTACTACCCACATGTCACCGCCAATTTTACTGGCCGCTTCTACCGCTTCCTGCGGGTTATCACATGCGTAGCCTTCGGATACGGGCAGACCGTATTCGGCGAACAGCTGTTTTGCCTGATATTCATGCAAATTCATGTTGTGTTTCCGTTGTTGTAGGGTTCAGGGCATGGGGCGGGATCGGGCCCGCCCTCTTGTTATTGTTGGCTTATACGTCCAGCAGCAGACGAGTCGGATCTTCCAGCAGCTCCTTGATGGAGACCAGGAAGCTGACCGATTCGCGGCCGTCGATCAAACGGTGATCGTAAGACAGCGCCAGGTACATCATGGGCAAAATTTCTACTTTGCCGTCTACCGCCATGGGTCTGTCCTGGATTTTGTGCATACCCAGAATAGCGCTCTGCGGCGGGTTGATGATGGGGGTAGACATCAGGGAGCCGAACACGCCGCCATTGGTGATGGTGAAGTTACCGCCAGACAGCTCGTCCACGGTCAGCTTGCCGTCACGGCCCTTGATGGCCAGCTCTTTGATGCCCTTCTCGATGTCGGCCAGGCTCAGGCGATCGCAGTCGCGCAGCACCGGGGTGACCAGACCACGGGGGGTGGATACGGCAATGCTGACATCAAAGAAGTTGTGATAAACAATATCTTCGCCGTCGATGGAGGCGTTGACTTCCGGGAAACGCTTGAGCGATTCCACCACCGCCTTCACATAGAAGGACATAAAGCCCAGGCGAATGCCGTGACGCTTCTCGAAAATGTCCTGATACTGCTTGCGCAGCTCCATGATCGGCTTCATGTTGACTTCGTTGAAGGTGGTCAGCATGGCGGTGGTGTTTTTCGCTTCCAGCAGACGCTCGGCCACGCGCTTGCGCAGACGGGTCATGGGCACGCGCTTTTCATCACGCTCGTCGGGGCGAACCAGCTCCAGATCCTGGGTCTTGGCCGCGGCCGGCTTGTCGGCGGTTTTGGCCTTGCCACCGTCCTTGATAACAGCTTCCACGTCTTCCTTGGTAATGCGCCCGCCCTTGCCGGAGCCGGAGACCTTGCTCACGTCAATATTGTGCTCGGCAACCAGCCGGCGAACTGCCGGGCTCAGATCGTCGTTTTCTGCTTTGGCGTCGGCTTTGGCATCCTCGCTGGAAGCCGGCTTTTCTTTGGTTTCTTCACCGGCCACGGCACCTTTTTTCAGCTTGCCAATGACCTGCTGACCCAGCACGGTAGCACCGGCGTCCTCAACAATGGATTCCAGCACGCCGGCTTCCGGTGCCGGCACTTCCAGCACTACCTTGTCGGTTTCAATATCGACGATCACTTCGTCGCGCTCTACGCGATCGCCGGGCTGTTTGTGCCAGGTGGCGATGGTGGCGTCGGCAACGGATTCTGGGAGGTCGGGAACCTTGATTTCGATGCTCATCAATATGTCCTTAGTGCGTTAAGCTTTGGGCGTCAGTGCATCTTCCACCAACGCTTTTTGTTGTTGTAAGTGAACCGAGGTGTAACCCACTGCCGGCGAGGCCGAGGCTTCACGGCCGGCGTAGCTCAGTTTGGCGCCATCCGGAATGGCGGCCCGGAAATGATGCTGGCTGCAGTACCAGGCACCCTGGTTTTGCGGCTCTTCCTGGCACCAGACAAAATCGGTAACGTGCTGATAATCAGCCAGAATGGCGGCCACTTCTTCCTGCGGGAAGGGGTAAAGCTGCTCAATCCGAATAATGGCCACATCTGTTTGTTCGTTCTTGCGACGGGCTTCGAGCAAATCGTAATACACCTTGCCGGCACAAAGAATCACACGTGTCACGCCTTTGGGATCCAGATCATCAATTTCGCCAATCGCGTTCTGGAATGTGCCCTGGGCCAGGGTTTCCAGCTCGGAAACCGCCAGCGGATGGCGCAGCAGTGACTTGGGCGTCATGACTACCAGCGGACGACGCATGGGACGCAGCACCTGACGACGCAGCATGTGGAATACCTGCGCCGGCGTGGTGGGCACGCACACCTGCATATTGTGCTCGGCGCACAGCTGCAGATAACGCTCAAGGCGGGCACTGGAGTGCTCGGGCCCCTGCCCTTCATAACCATGGGGTAACAACAGGGTCAGACCACACATACGGCCCCACTTCTGCTCACCGGAGCTGAGGAACTGGTCAATCACCACCTGAGCGCCGTTGGCAAAGTCACCGAACTGGGCTTCCCAGATGGTCAGGCCCACCGGCTCGGCAGTGGCATAGCCGTATTCAAAGGCCATGACCGCTTCTTCACTCAGTACCGAGTCATACACCTGGAACTGGCCCTGCTCTTCAGACAGGTAGCACAGCGGGGTGTAAATGCTGGCGTCGTTCTGGTTGTGCAGCACCGCATGACGGTGGAAGAAGGTGCCGCGGCCGGAATCCTGACCGGTCAGACGCACTTCATAGCCGTTGTCACACAGCGTGGCATAGGCCAGCGTCTCAGCAAAACCCCAGTCCACGAGCTTTTCACCCTCGGCCATCAGCTTGCGATCGGCATAAATCTTGGCCACCTGACGCTGCAGCTCATGGGTCTCGGGATAGCGAATCATGCGCCCGGCCAGCTCCTTGAGCTGGTCGAGATCATAAGTGGAGTCGTATGGCATATCCCACTCGTGACCCAGATAGGGGGACCAGTCTACCGAGTGCTTCTGCATCGGCCGCCATTCCTTAACCACACACTCACCCTGATCCAACGCATCGCGGTATTCGTTGATCATGGTGGTCACCTGCTCCGCCGAGACCGTTTTGTTCTCGATCAGCTGGTCAGCGTAGATCTTGCGCGGGGTCGGGTGCTTCTTGATCTTCTGATACATCAGCGGCTGGGTCGCACTCGGCTCGTCGGCTTCGTTGTGACCATGGCGGCGGTAGCACACCAGATCGATCACCACATCGCGGCCGAACTCATTACGGAAGTCCAGCGCCAGCTGAGTGACCTGCACCACGGCTTCCGGATCATCGGCATTCACGTGGAAGATAGGTGCCTGCACCATTTTGGCAATGTCGGTGCAATATTCGGTAGAGCGGGTATCGCGCGGATTGGAGGTGGTAAAGCCAACCTGGTTGTTGATCACGATACGCACAGTGCCGCCCACCCCGTAGCCCCGGGTGAGTGACATGTTAAAGGTTTCGGCTACCACACCCTGACCGGCAAAGGCGGAGTCACCGTGAATGGTAACCGGCAGCACCTGACGCCCGTCGGGATTATCGAGACGATCCATGCGGGCACGGACCGAGCCAATGACCACAGGGTTAACAATTTCCAGGTGAGACGGGTTAAATGCCAGCGCCAGGTGCACCGGACCACCGGGAGTGTCAAAGTCGGAGCTGAAGCCCATGTGGTATTTAACGTCACCGGAGCTTTGAGTGTCGTATTTGCCGGCAAAAGCGTCAAACAAGTCTTGTGGGCGCTTGCCCAGCACGTTGACCAGCATGTTCAGACGACCACGGTGAGCCATGCCGATCACCACTTCACGACCACCTTTTTCACCAAAACGGCGGATCAGCTCTTTGGTCATGGGAATAAGGGCATCGCCCCCTTCCAGGGAGAAACGCTTGGCACCGGGGAATTTGGCACCCAGGTATTTTTCCAGGCCTTCGGCGGCGGTCAGGCTGTCAAGAAAGCGCACCTTGTCTTCATCGGTGTATTGGGGAGCGCCTACCACCGGCTCAAGCCGGCTCTGGATCCAGCGTTTTTCGCGGGTGCTGGTGATGTGCATATATTCTGCACCCACAGAGCCGCAATAGGTTTTTTTCAGGGCTGAGACCAGATCTTTCAGCTTCATGGTCTCGCTGCCAATGGCATAGGAGCCCACGTTGAAAGTGGCATCAAGATCAGCACCGGTCAGGTTATGAAAGGCCGGATCAAGTTCAGCAACTTCTTTGCGGTTCCATAAATTAAGCGGGTCCAGGTTGGCATTCTGGTGACCGCGGAAACGATACGCGTTGATCAGCTGCAGCACCTTTACCTGTTTGGCATCGGTGTGCGGATCGCTGACCGGGGTAGCATAGCGTGAAGTATCTTTGGCGAGGCGGCGGAAATAATCCCTCACCTGAGAGTGAGGCTGATCCTGCGCGGGCTCTTCGCCGGAGGGCAAGCCGTCAAACACGGTGCGCCATTCTTCGGGAACAGAGTCGGGATCAGCAAGATAGGTTTCGTACAAGTCTTCTACATAGGTCGCATTGGCACCGGCGAGGTGAGAAGAATCCAGCCAGGCTTGCATTACGCCATTGTGCATTTTTATCCCTTTGTCACTTCGCGACAGGGCTACTGTCGTTTGGTCGTCGAGTCAATGCCGCCCTGACGGGCGGCAGCTTATTATTCGGGACGGTTACACTGCCCGTTTCAGCAGCATGGACTTGATGTTACCAATGGCCTTGGTGGGATTCAGGCCCTTGGGACACACGTTCACGCAGTTCATGATACCGTGACAGCGGAATACGCTGAAGGCATCGTCCAGATTGGACAAGCGCTCATCGGTGGCAGTATCGCGGCTGTCAGCCAGCCAGCGATAGGCGGCCAGCAGGCCGGCCGGGCCAATGAACTTATCCGGGTTCCACCAGAAAGACGGACAAGAGGTGGAGCAGCAGGCGCACAGAATGCACTCA
Source organism: Oceanimonas sp. CAM02 (assembly GCF_032842915.1). NCBI lineage: Bacteria > Pseudomonadati > Pseudomonadota > Gammaproteobacteria > Aeromonadales > Aeromonadaceae > Oceanimonas > Oceanimonas sp. CAM02. Next base: position 20,733 of record NZ_JAWJBK010000033.1, on the reverse strand, counting down.
TACAGCCCATCCAGCTTGGACCGCTCTTCCGGAGACTGCAGGCGCTCACGCGCCGGCGGTTGTTTGTCGTCGGCAATGAGGAAGGGCTTAATCTTCTCCCACTGGGTGTAGAACTGACTCATGTCGACCACCAGGTCGCGGATCACCGGCAGACCGGGCAGCGGGCGAACCACCAGCTTGTTGGTCTTGCCCAGCAGATCAGACAACGGTGTGATACAGGCCAGACCGTTCTTGCCGTTCATGTTTACACCGTCGGAACCGCATACACCTTCACGACAGGAACGGCGAAACGCCAGACTCGGATCTTTTTCTTTCAGCTGCAGCAGAGCATCCAGCACCATCATGTCGGAGCCTTCAGCCACATCCAGCTGATAGTCTTTCATGTAGGGCTTGGCATCGGTTTCCGGGTTATACCGATAAACAGAGATAGTAACTTGCATTATCGCCTCCCCTTAGTAGGTACGTGCTTTGGGCGGGAATGCGTCACGGGTGACCGGTGACATATTCACGGAACGACGGGACATGGACTCTGACTCGGGGCAGTACAAGGAGTGGCACAGCCAGTTCTCGTCATCACGCTCCGGATAGTCAAAGCGGGAATGAGCACCCCGTGACTCAGTACGGAAGTTGGCCGCCACGGCAGTGGCATAGGCCGTTTCCATCAGGTTGTCCAGTTCCAGACATTCAATTCGCTGCGTATTGAAATCGCGGCTGGTGTCGTCCAGACGGGCATTTTTCAGTCGCTCACGAATCTCCTTCAGTTCAGCCAGACCGGCAGCCATGGCGTCGCCTTCCCGGAATACCGAGAAGTTGTTTTGCATGCAGCTTTGCAGATCTTTCTTGATTTGAACCGGATCTTCACCACTGCGGGTGCTTTCCCAGCGGTTATAGCGGCTCAGAGACGCCTCAAGATCAGACTCGGAAGCGGCACGGCTGTCACCCAGCTCGTTCAGGGCTTCGGTCAGATGACGACCCACAGCACGGCCAAATACCACCAGGTCCAGCAGCGAGTTACCGCCCAGACGGTTGGCACCGTGCACCGATACGCAGGCAATTTCACCTACCGCAAACAGACCTTTCACCGGCACGTCGTTGCCGTTGGCATCCTGCTTCAGGGCCTGGCCTTTCACGTTGGTGGGAATACCACCCATCATATAGTGACAGGTAGGAATGACCGGAATCGGCTCTTTTACCGGATCCACGTGAGCAAAGGTGCGTGACAGCTCACAGATACCCGGCAGACGGCTTTCCAGCACCTCTTTGCCCAGATGATCCAGCTTGAGTTTAATGTGCGGACCCCAGGGACCATCGCAGCCACGACCTTCACGAATTTCGATCATCATGGAGCGGGCGACCACATCACGGCCGGCCAGATCTTTGGCGTTGGGGGCATAACGCTCCATAAAGCGTTCGCCGTCCTTGTTCAGCAGATAACCACCTTCACCACGGCAACCTTCGGTTACCAGGGTGCCGGCACCGGCAATGCCGGTGGGGTGGAACTGCCACATTTCCATGTCCTGTACCGGCACACCGGCACGCAGCGCCATGCCGACACCGTCACCGGTGTTGATATGGGCGTTGGTAGTGGACTGGAAGATACGGCCGGCACCACCGGTGGCCAGCACGGTGGCTTTGGCCTTGAAGTAAACCACTTCGCCGGTTTCGATGTCGATGGCAGTACAGCCTACCACGTCACCGTCCTGGTTTTTTACCAGATCCAGCGCATACCACTCGGAGAACACGGTGGTTTTGTGCTTAACGTTCTGCTGATACAGGGTATGCAGCAGCGCATGGCCGGTACGGTCAGACGCCGCCGCCGTGCGGGCCGCCTGCTCGCCGCCAAAGGCCTTGGACTGGCCGCCAAAAGGCCGTTGATAGACTTTGCCGTTATCAAAGCGGGAGAACGGCAGGCCCATTTTTTCCAGCTCAAGGATAGCCTCGGGACCGGTCTGACACATAAACTCGATGGCGTCCTGGTCACCGATATAGTCGGAGCCCTTGACGGTGTCATACATGTGCCATTCCCAGTTATCGTCGTGGGCGTTGCCCAGCGCTACCGTAATGCCCCCTTGAGCAGATACGGTATGAGAACGAGTTGGAAATACCTTGGACAAGAGCGCACAGCTTTTGCCCGACTCGGCAATCTGAAGGGCGGCGCGCATGCCGGCACCGCCGGCGCCGATTACCACGGCGTCGAATTCTCGAATAGCAATAGTCACCTTAAACACCCCACAATACAACGATACCGGTCAGCAGATAGGACAGCAGCATTACTACCACGGCAAACTGGGCAATGCCGCGCCACAGCGCAGGTTTTACATAGTCGGACAGTACCTGCCAGGCACCAATCCAGCCGTGCATCAGCACACTGAACAGCGCCAGCAGGGTGAACACCTTGGTAAAGGTGCGATCAAAAAAGCCCGTCCATACCTGATAGGTGATGTCGTTGAAGGCAATAAAGCCAACCAGATAAAGGGTATAAAGCGTCAGAATGACAGCCGTTGCACGAAGCAGCATAAAGTCGTGCACACCGCTGCGGCCAAATGTTGCAGAATTGCTTACCATACCAGTACTCCCGCCAGCAGTGACAGAACAATGGTGACGCCGAATGCTATCTTGGCACTCTTGGCACCGGATTCAATCTCTTCGCAATAGCCCAGATCCATGATGAGGTGGCGAATGCCGCCTACAATGTGATAGGCCAGTGCGGTCAGCACACCCCAGAGGATGAGGCCGACAAAAAAGCCATCCATAATATCCACTACTGCATTGAAGCCCTGCTCGGAAGCGAGGGATTCACTGAGCAGCCACAGCAGAATGGCCAGCGCGAACAGGGTGATCACGCCGGAAATCCGGTGCAGGATGGATGAAATGGCGGCGACGGGCTGGCGAATAGTCCGCAGGTCGAGGTTTACAGGTCTCTGTTTTTTAGTCACGGTCTTGCCCACTAGCTCCATTGAGCACGTTAGTTATTGTTTTGACAGACATTACCCGGATATATGGACTGCGAACCCTACCGAGAACAAGCTGCTTTTACTATGTCACCAGACTGGCTGAGATAGCAGAAGCAGTGTGACTGCGGCATGGCCACAACTGCGTCCTATACCCTCGGAAAAACAGTATAAGGAGGGAATCGGCAAATACAACGAAGCACCTGAATCAATTGCGAATTCTGTAAAGTTGATCGCACAACGGCGTTAATAGGCTGTTGCGAGCCTCCAGTAAAATTGACATTGAACCCTGCTTTGTTTTCAATATGCCGGCACCACGGGAAGCAGAAATGCTGAAAAACTTAAGCTTTCTGTGCGAAAATGCGCTTACTCGTGGACCTATTATAAAAAGCAAAGGAGACGTGCTATGGCTGACCAAAAGGCCACTCTGCATCTGCCAGGCAAGGAACCCGTTGAGCTTCCGATTGCTTCTGGCACCGCTGGCTATGATGTGATCGATATCAGTTCTCTCGGCTCACACGGCTACTTCACTTATGATCCCGGCTTCCTGGCAACTGCATCCTGCCAGTCCGATATCACCTACATTGACGGTGACAAGGGGATTCTGCTGCACCGCGGTTACCCCATTGAACAACTGGCTCAGGATGCCAGCTACCTGGAAGTCTGTTATTTGCTGTTGTACGGCGAGGCCCCCACTGCCAAGCAGTATGATCAATTCCGCCGGAACATCATGCGCCACACCATGGTGCACGAGCAGCTGTCTTCCTTCTTCAAGGGCTACCGCCGTGACGCACACCCCATGTCCATCGTATGTGGTGTAATCGCCGGTCTGTCTGCTTTCTATCATGACCCCATGGATATCAATGATCCTGTGCATCGCGAACTGGCCGCACAGCGCCTGATCGCCAAAATGCCGACCATTGCCGCCATGGCGTATAAATATTCTGTGGGTCAGCCGTTCGTCTACCCGCGCAACGACCTGGGCTATGCCGGCAACTTCCTGCAAATGATGTTTGCCGTGCCCTGCGAAGACTACAAGGTAAACCCGGTAGTAGAAAAAGCCATGGACCGCATCTTTACCCTGCATGCGGATCATGAGCAGAACGCCTCTACCTCTACCGTGCGCCTGGCCGGCTCCAGTGGTGCCAACCCCTTCGCCTGTATTGCCGCCGGCATTGCCTCTCTGTGGGGACCGGCTCACGGTGGTGCCAACGAGGCCTGCCTGCTGATGCTGGAAGAAATCGGCTCGGTTGACCGCATTCCGGAATTTATTGCCCGCGCCAAAGACAAGGATGATCCTTTCCGTCTGATGGGCTTTGGCCACCGGGTGTACAAAAACTTTGACCCCCGCGCCAAGGTAATGCGTGAAACCTGTCACGAAGTACTGGATGATCTGAAAATTGAAGATCCGCTGCTGGACGTGGCCATGGAGCTGGAGCGCATTGCGCTGTCTGATGAATACTTTGTAGAGCGTAAGCTGTATCCGAACGTCGACTTCTACTCCGGTATCATTCTGAAAGCCATTGGCATTCCTACCAGCATGTTCACCGTTATCTTTGCCCTGGCCCGCACCGTGGGCTGGATGTCGCACTGGAACGAAATGATGTCTGATCCCAAGCAGAAGATCGGTCGTCCGCGCCAGCTGTATACCGGTGCGCCGGAGCGTCAGTTCAAGACTGATGTCACCGACAAGTAACTTCAGCACAGCAATAAAAAGGCCGGCAAATTTGCCGGCCTTTTTTTGTGTTTGTTATTCCGGCCTTTGCCGTAGGCCCCGTTTCAACGGGGCACCGTGATGCAGGATGGCCGGTTTGCATGAATAAATTCGGGCTTACTTGGCCGCTGAGAACTCACTCATAAAACCTTCGGCTTTTTCCACCATGGCGGTGGAGCCCACAAAGTAAGGGGTGCGCTGGTGCAGCTCGGTGGGTTTGATTTCCATAATGCGCTGATAACCGTCAGATGCCTTGCCACCGGCCTGCTCGGCCAGGAATGCCAGCGGGTTGCACTCATAGAGCAGGCGCAGCTTGCCGTTGGGGGCGCTGGTGCCGGACGGGTAAATGTAGATACCGCCTTTCAGCATGTTGCGGTGAAAATCGGATACCAGTGAACCGATATAGCGGGAGGTATAAGGGCGTTTGGTGGTTTCGTCCTGCTCCTGGCAGTATTTGATGTATTTCTTCACGCCTTCCGGAAACTTGATGTAATTGCCTTCGTTTACGGAATAAATGGTGCCCTGCTCGGGAATACGAATGTTTTCGTGAGACAGGCAGAAAGATCCCAGGGACGGATCGTAGGTAAAGCCGTGCACGCCGTTACCGGTGGTGTACACCAGCATGGTGGAGGAGCCGTATACCACATAGCCGGCGGCCACCTGATTCACGCCCGGCTGCAGAAAGTCTTCCATCACCACCGGCGTGCCCGGCTCACTGACCCGCCGGTAAATGGAGAAGATAGTGCCCACAGACACGTTCACGTCTATGTTGGAGGAGCCGTCCAGCGGATCCATCAGCACCACGTATTTGGCGTCGCTGCGCTTGGCGCTGTCGAAACAGACGAAATAGTCTTCTTCTTCGGAGGCAATGCCACACACTTCGCCACGGGCTTCCAGCGCCGCCTTGAACTTGTCATTGGCGAATACATCCAGTTTTTGCTGAACCTCACCCTGTACATTCTGGCTGCCATTGCTGCCACCGATGATGTCGGTTGCCAGACCGGCACGGTTAATTTCACGGTTTACAATTTTGGCAGCACGACGAATGGACGACAGCAGCGACGACAGCTCGCCGGTGGCGCTGGGGTATTCAGACTGTGTTTTTACTATGTATTCACCCAGGGTAATCATAATGTCCTCAGATATTTGCTTTAAATTATGCGGCAGCATCGGCTGTTGCCGGCAGATACGAATTAAACCTTGTGGGTACAAGTGGCCAGCAAGCGGCGTACTGTCTCCAGATCGGCGGGTGTGTCCACACCAGCAGGGGGTATTTCACTGGCAACTCCCAGCGCGATGTGCTCGCCATGCCAGAGCACGCGCAGTTGCTCAAGCTTTTCCAGTTGTTCAAGGGGGCCGGCAGGCAGGGCCACATAGCGGCTGATAAAACCGGCACGGTAGGCATAGATACCAATATGGCGCAGGCAATGATCCAGGCGGGCATTGGTATTATCGCGGTCAAAGGGAATGGCGGCGCGGCTGAAGTAAAGTGCCCTGCCTTGCAGGCTGTGTACCACCTTCACTACATTAGGATCGGTAAGTTCATCAGTATGCAGCAGTGGCGTGGCCAGAGTGGCCATAGGCGCATTGTCATTGGCGAGCAGTGCCGCCACTTCATCTATCAGGACCGGCGGCAGCAGGGGCTCATCGCCCTGTACATTCACCACTATTTCATCGGAGGCAAGCTGAAGCTGTTCAACGACTTCTGCCAGTCGTTCGGTGCCGGACTCATGATGGCTGCCGGTCAGGCATATCTCAACACTGGTATGGGCCAGAGCATCAGCAATACGCTGGTCGTCAGTGGCTACCACCACCCGCCCTGCGCCGCTTTTCAGCGCCTGCTCTGCCACCCGCTCGATCATGGGTTTGCCGTGAATATCTGCCAGGGGCTTGCCCGGCAGCCGGGTAGACTGCATGCGGGCAGGAATAACAACGGTATAACTCATCCCGGCAGCTCATCCAGATCGAGCCGGCGAGCCCGGCTTTCCAACAGCACCGGAATGTTTTCGGTAATGGGATAGGCCAGACGGTCAAAACGACACACCAGCTCATTGTGCTCCCGGTCCAGTTGCAGCTTGCCCTTGCAGACCGGGCAGGCAATAATTTCCACCAGTTTGGCATCAATTGCCATGATTCAGCTCCTTTAGTCGTTTCGACAGCATCTGTTCAAACTCCACCGGCAGGCAGGCCTGCACCGGCAAATACCAGCAGTCATCATGGCCGCCGGACCATTTAACCGCGTCTTTTTCCGTTATCAGCAAAGGCTTGTCCGCAAGCGATACCAGCTCAGCCGGCCGCATGGGCTCATGATCTGCCAGTGCTATTTGTTTATCCAGTATAAAGCCAAGGCCCTGCAGGGTGTTAAAAAACCGCGGCGGATGGCCGATGCCCGCCAACGCATGCACTGTGGTGCCGGACGCCGGCGTTTTACCCTCGCCGCTTACCGGCCGCAGCTCGCCGGGTGCCAGCGTCATCAGATATTCACCGGACTGGACAGGGCCGCCATTATTGATCACCGCATCAACGCTATTAAGCCGCCACTTGCCTTCCCGCAGCGGCCCCATGGGCAGCAGCCGGCCATTGCCAAAGCGGCGCTGGCCGTCCACCACCACCAGCTCCAGGTCGCGTGCCAGCGCATAGTGCTGCAGGCCGTCGTCGCTGATAATAATGTCGACGCCCAGCGCCGCCAGCCGTGCTGCAGCATCGGCCCGCCCTGGCCCCACCACCACCGGACAACCGGTGCGCCGGTAAATCAATACCGGCTCATCACCGGCCTGAGCGGCTGGCGTATTGTCATTAAGCACCAGCGGATATTGCTCGCTTTTGCCGCCATAGCCCCGGCTGATCACGCCCGGGCGGTAACCCTGAGCACGCAGCCATTCCACCAGCCATACCACCACAGGCGTTTTGCCGTTGCCACCCACGGTGAGGTTACCCACCACCAGCACCGGCACCGGCGCACGGTAAACTCGCTTAAGACCAAGCGCAAACAGTTGCCGGCGCAGGTGACTTATCAACGCGAACAACAGGCTGAGTGGCCACAGCAGCCACAACCAGCGCGCCCCCCGGTACCAGGCTCGCATCAGTGTTCGCCGAACTGAATGGTTCTGAGCTGGGCATAAGCGCCATGATGAGCCATCAGTTCGGCATGGCTGCCACGCTCTACAATGCGGCCTTCATCAATCACCAGAATTTCATCGGCATTTTCAATGGTGGACAACCGGTGCGCAATCACCAGCGCGGTTCTGTCTTTACGCAACTCGTCGAGGGCGGCCTGAATATGACGCTCCGACTCGGTATCCAGCGCCGAGGTGGCTTCATCCAGAATTAACAGCGGCGCATTGCGCAGCAGGGCCCGGGCAATAGCAATACGCTGACGCTGACCACCGGACAGACTGGCCCCGTTTTCACCAATCACGGTATCGTAACCCTGATCCAGCTTATTGATAAACTCATCGGCATAGGCCAGTTTGGCGGCGGCTTCTATCTGCTCACGGCTGTAACGTCCTTCGGCAGCATAAGCAATGTTGTTGGCAATGGTGTCGTTGAACAGGTGCACGTGCTGGGACACCAGCGCAAACTGCCGGCGCAAATCGCTGAGTTTATAATCCTGAATATTAACGCCGTCGAGACGAATTTCGCCGTCATTAATGTCGTAGAAACGGGTCAGCAGGCTGGCAATGGTACTTTTGCCCGAGCCGGAGCGGCCCACCAGCGCAACGGTTTTGCCCGGCTCCAGGGTAAAGCTCATGTTTTTCAGAGCCGGCGTTTCTTTGGTGGGATAACAGAAGGTCACCTTGTCGAACTCAATATGGCCTTCAGCCCGTTCCAGTGGCTGAGTGCCTTTATCGGTTTCGGCGTCACTGTCGAGCAGTTCAAACAGGCTCTGACAGGCGGCAATGCCGCGCTGATAAGGGCCATTGATCTGGGTGAGACTCTTCAGCGGGCGCATCAGCATCATCATGGAGGTCACTATCACGGTGAAGGTACCGGGAGTCAGCTGCTCCTGCATACCGTCAAAGCTGGCCACATAAAGCAGAATGGCCAGTGCAGTAGAAGCAATCACCTGCACCAGCGGCGTGCCCACCGCATCGGCGGCCACCATTTTCATGTTCTGCTGGCGGACCTTGTTGCTCACCTTGAAGAAACGACCACTTTCTACTTTCTGGCCGTTAAACATCAGCACTTCTTTATGGCCTTTGAGCATTTGTTCGGTGCTGCTGGTGATGTTGCCCATGGCTGCCTGCATACCCTTGCTGATGCGGCGAAAACGACGGCTGATCACTGCTATCATGATGCCTACTACCGGCCCCACCACAAAGAAAATCAGTGACAGCTGCCAGGAGTGATAAAACATCAGCCCCAGCAGGCCAATGACGGTAGCCCCTTCACGCACCAGGGTGACCAGGGTGGAGCTGGCGGCAGAAGATACCTGAGACGCATCGTAAGTGACCTTTGACAGCAAATTACCGGTATTGTGTTTATCAAAAAATGCCACCGGCATGGCCATCAGCTTGTCAAACACCTGCTGCTGCAGCGACATCACCACATGGTTACCCACCCAGGCCATGCAGTAACCCGACAAAAAGGTACAAAGGCCGCGTAAAAAGACGATACCGATTACAAAAAACGGCATCCACTTCAGCACTGCAGGATTATCACCGGTCAGGCCTTCGTCGATCAGCGGTTTGATGGAATACACAAAGGTAGTGTCAACGGCGGCATAGCCAGCCATGCCAATAATGGCAGCCACCAGGCCGAGCTTGCGCTCCTTTACATAAGCCAGCAGGCGCTTGAGCACAGGCCAGGACGAGGAGTGTACATCTGTAGACATAAAAACTCTGCCGTGGAAAACGAGGCGCTATTCTAACGGCCCCACCGCATTTCTGCCAGTTTCACGCCAGGCGGCCAGCTGCTGATACCAGGGGCCGGGCCGCCCTTGCCCCACTCTGCGCCATTGATCACCACTGGCGGCAAAGTGGATCATGCCGTCTTGCCCTGTGATCAACTGATACACTCCGGCGGCCTGATAACGGGCCAGCACCTCCTCGGCAGGAAAACCCCAGCGGTTACCAAAGCCGGCAGTGTGTACCACCCAGGCCGGTGATACGGCTTCAATTAACGCCGCACTGGAAGAGCTGCCGCTGCCATGGTGCGGACTTAACAGCAGCTGCGCCTGCAATCGTGTTTTCCGGCTGATCAGCACCTGCTCAGCCCGGCGTTCAATATCACCGGTCAGCAAGACTGCCAGCCTGCCATCGGTAATGCGCAATACACAGGAGTCATTATTACGATGGCCACTTGGATTGACCGGCCAGTGCATTTCCAGCCGCAGCCTGCCCCATTGTCGCAGCTGCCCCGCCCGGCAGGGCATGCCGTGAGGCCAGGCTCCCCACCGTTTTGCTACCGGCAACCGGCTGGCCAGATAGTGGCGGTTGGCACTGTGATCACTGTCTTCATGGCTTATTATCAGGTAGTCGAGTTTGCTTATTCCCAGCCGGGCCAGCAAGGGCAAAATAACGCCATCGGCCATATTAAAACCCGACGGAAACCGGTTACCTGTGTCATACAGCAGCGCCCGTTCTCCCTGGGTCACCAGCACCGACAACCCCTGCCCCACATCCAGCACCCGCACCTGCCAGGACGGACCAGGCCATAACAACAATCCGGCCAGCCACACCAGCGGCAGCGCCAGCCAGCGCCCGGCGGGCAGTAACAGTGCCAGCGACAGCAACATCAGCAGCAGTATCATACCCTGAGCAAAGGCTGATAATTCTGCCCAGGGAGAGAGATAAGCCGCCAGCCAGTGCAGCGCACTCATCAAGGGCGTAAACAGACTGTTCAGCAGCGAAAACACCGGAGCAGCCAGTGGCGGCCATAACAGCAGCAAACAGCACGCCACCAGTAGCAGCGGTATCAACAGCAGGGAAAACAAGGGGATCAGTATCAGATTCACCGGCACCGATAAACTGCTGACACCACCAAACAGCAGCATCACCAGCGGCAATAACAACAGTCCCAGCCCCAGCTGCAAACGCCACAGGCTGCGCCGTCCGCCGGCCAGCGCCAGCAGGGCAGCGACCGCCAGCACTGACATCCAGAACCCCAGATTCAGCACCAACCAGGGGTTGACTGCCAGCAACAAGGTCATGGTGCTGAGCAAAATACGCCGCCCGCTCCAGAACCGGCCCCACCACAGCAAGCCCAGCCATAATGCCAGCATCAGCAGCGCCCGCTGGGTGGCTACCCCAAACCCGGCCAGCCAGGCATAGCCGGCAGCCAGCAACAACGCAGCCACCAGGCCCGTGGTGTAATGGCCGGTGAGTCGTCCGGCCAGCCAGCCCAGTCCCGCTACCAGACCAATATGCAGCCCCGAAATGGCAAACAAATGGCTGACACCAAGGGCACGCAGCATGGTCCAGTCGTCGCTGGCCAGTCCGCTGCGCTCACCAAAACTCAGCGCCCTGAGCCAGGCTTGCGACGCCAGGGAATGCGTGCTGAGATTAAACCGATGCAACAACTGCTGCCTTAACCCGGTGCGGGCCGGACTGATAGCAAGCGTGCCGGTAATATAACCTCTGGCAGTGATACCCTGCCCCAGCAGCCAGCGGGCACTGTTAAAACTGCCGGGATTCAGCAACGAATGGGGGGGTGACAGCTGAGTGATGGCACTGAAGCGATCGCCGGGCTGAGGGGACGGATTTTCGCCATACCAGCTCAGCATAACGCGGGGCCTGGGTGAAAGTGCTTGACCCTGCAGGTGAGTCAGGCCGACAATCAGCCGGCTGACGCCATCCTGGCGGGGCTGAACCTCCAGTACACGGGCCGTCATGATTTGACTGCGATCCATGGCATCGGTGGTTTGCAGCCAGCTCAGCTGCCAGTGGCTGAAGCATAACACCCACACTACCCCCAGCATAAAAGCGGCTGCAGCGGGGCGGGTCTGCCCACCGGCGACACTTAATATTGCCAGTGGTATCCATAGTTCCCGGGCCGGCAGCCAGGGCCACCACAGGCAACTGGCAATGCCAGCACAAAAGAAAAACAGCCGCTTGTCCATCCGGTAAGTATTGCGGACCTGGAGCAAATGCCAAGAAAGATCCTGAAACGTCTGATGCCCGAGCAAGGTACCATCAGAAACAACAAATACCTGAGCCTGTTTGGCGACCGGTTACACGACACCAACCTGTGGCACCTGAACCGTCATTCCGCTGCCGGTGCCTTTGCAGTGGGGTTGTTTTGTGCCTGGCTGCCCATTCCCTTTCAGATGGTGGTCGCCGCCGGCGGTGCCATGCTGTTTCGAGTTAATCTGCCGCTGTCGGCGGTACTGGTATGGCTGACCAACCCGTTAACCATGGCCCCCATGTTTTATTTTGCCTATCGCCTGGGCTCTTTCCTGCTGAACCGGCCCCACCATTACGAGCACTTTGAAGTGAGTCTGAGCTGGCTGGCCGGTGCCATGAGCACCGCAGGCCCGCCTTTTTTACTGGGCAGCCTGGTGCTGGCGCTGGTGAGTTCGGCCATTGGGTATATGTTTATTCACGGCTTGTGGCGCTGGTCAGTGTCACGCCAGTGGAAACGACGACGGCGGGAGCGCTGATGCTGCGCCAGTGGGTTCGCAACAGAATGCCCAGCCAGGAGGCACTGCGTCAGCACAAAGTGTTACGGCTTTTTGGTGATCGCCTTCTGGATCCGGACTACTGGTTTTGCAACCGCCATTCTGCCGCCGTGGCGGTAGCGGCCGGGCTCTTTGCCGCCTGGCTGCCCTTACCCATGCATACCCTGGTAGCCATTGCTCTGGCAGTGCTGATGCGCGGCTACCTGCCTCTGGCCATTGCCATGGTGTGGGTAAACAATCCGCTTACCATAGCCCCCATGTTTTATCTTGCCTATGAGCTGGGTTTAACATTGCTGAATCAGCCCGAGATGCAGTTCAGCGCCGGCTTCTCACTGGAGCACGAAGCGCTGGCAGTGGCCGCTCCCCTGTTTGCCGGCAGCCTTCTGCTGGCCCTTGCCTCGGCGGCGCTGGGCTGGCTGCTCACCCGCCTGGGCTGGCGCTGGAAAGTGCAGCTGGCGCTGCTGCGCCGGCGCGCACGACGCGAGCCGTAGCTGGAAGCTTCCAGCTATGTTTTACCCTTCTCCCAACAGCTGCCTTGGCAGCAGCCGTCCCGCCCGCCAGGCAGGATAGAGAGTGGCGATAAAGATCAGCACCAGTGCCGAGCCGGTGACCAGCCACAGGTCTGCCCAGTGAAACTCGGTAGGAATAAAGTCAATAAAATACACATCCGGGTTCAGCACGCTGTGGCCGGTCAGCCGCTCGACACCGGCCACCAGCTCCGACAGCCGGCTGGCCAGAAAGGCTCCCAGCAGGCCGCCGGCCAGCACGCCGGTCACGCCATTGAGCATGCCCTGCACCACAAAGGCACCCCGAATCTGCCAGGGCCCGGCCCCCATGGTTTTGAGAATGGCAATATCGCCTTTTTTCTCGTTTACCGCCATCACCAGGGTAGAGACAATATTAAAGCTGGCCACTGCCATCACCAGCAACAGCACCACTATCATCAGGGTGCGCACCAGCTGAATATCCCGGTAAATATTGCCCTGGCTGTTCATCCAGCTGGTTACATAAAAGCCCGCGGGCAGCCCCATGGCCGCATCAAAACTGATGCGATCGGCGCGCAGCACCTCATTCACCTTAAGATGAAAGCCCATCACGCTGTCGTCCATGCCTTTCAGCTCCTGAGCGTCCTGAATATGGGTATAGCCCAGCACTGTGTCGAGCTGACCGCCGAGGCGCAGCACCCCTACCAGGGTAAAGGCATGGCGGCGGGGTGAACCAAAACCCTGCTCATCGGGAGACGGCAACAGCAACGAGACCTTGTCGCCGGTTTCAAGCTTGAGCTTGTCGGCAATGGCCTGGCCCAGAATAATGCCCCGCTCACCGGGCTTAAGCGCGTCCAGGTTACCGCCGTCCAGATAGGGCCCCAGCGCCGAGATGCGCATTTCCCGCTCTGGGTCCACCCCCTGCAACTGCACCGCCTTCAGCATGCTGCCCTTGCTGAGCAGCCCTTCCAGCGGCACAAAGGGAGCCACCGCCTCTATGCCCTTCGCCCGCTCCAGACTGGCCTGCATGGGCTGCCAGGTGGCCACCGGGCCGTCGGCAGTATAAAGCTGGCCATGGGGCAGCACAGACAGAATGCGGTTTTCCAGCTCACGCTGAAAGCCGTTCATGGCCGACAGCCCCAAGATCAGCGCACTCACGCCAATGGCAATGCCCAGAATGGAGGCCACCGAAATAAAGGAAATAAAACGGTTGCGCCGTTTGGCCCGGCTGAAACGCCAGCCCAGATAAACCGGTAATGGCCGAAACATTACTGTTCCTCCAGATGGCCGTCCACCAGCCGGGCCTGACGGTTGAGCCGCCCCGCCAGCGCCAGATCGTGAGTGACCACCACCAGACCGGTGCCCAGCTCGCTTTGTAGCTCTGCCAGCAGCGCAAACACATCCGCTGCGCTGTGCGCGTCCAGGTTACCGGTGGGCTCGTCGGCCAGCACCAGCCGCGGCTTGTTCACCAGCGCCCGGGCAATGGCCACCCGCTGGCGCTCACCACCGGAAAGCTGAGCCGGGCGGTGATCCAGCCGGTGCGCTAGCCCCACTCGGCCCAGCAGGGTTTCAGCCCGCTCTTTGGCTTCGGCCACCGGCCGGCCGGCAATCAGCAGTGGCATGGCGGCGTTTTCCAGGGCGCTGAACTCCCCCAGCAAATGATGAAACTGATACACAAAGCCCATTTTCTGGTTACGAAAACGGGCCTGAGCCCGGTTGGGCAGCCGGTGCAGATCTTCCCCTTCCACCAGCACCCGGCCCGACGTGGGCGTATCGAGGCTGCCCAGCAAATGCAGCAGGGTACTTTTGCCCGAGCCGGAGCTGCCCACCACCGCCAGACTCTCGCCGGCGTTCAGGCCCAGGCTCACGCCGTGCAAAATGCTCACCGAGCGCTCGCCGTCGCGGTGGGTTTTGGTCAGGTTTTCAACCGTCAACAACGAATTACTCATAGCGCAGGGCCTCGGCAGGTTGCACCCGGGACGCCCGCCAGGCCGGATACAGGCTGGCCAGCACACACAGGACAAGGGTGGAAAACAAAATGGTAACAAGCTGGCCAGGCAGCAGCAGCACCGGCAGCTGACTGCCACCGGCAGAGGAATAAAAGTTAATGCCCAGGGCGTTAAGCACCGCATCCAGATTAAGGGTGAGCAGCAGCCCCAGCGCAAAGCCCAGCAAACTGCCCAGCACACCGCTGAAGCCGCCCTGAATCATAAATACCGCCATCACACGGTTACGGCTCAGCCCCAGGGTCTGCAGCATGGCAATTTCGGCTTCCTTGTCGGTCACCACCATCACCATGGCAGAAAGAATATTAAAGGCTGCCACCAGAATAATCAGCGCCAGCATCAGGCTCATCAGCCGTTTTTCCATGGCCACCGCCTGAAACAGCTCGCCCCGGCTGTGCTGCCAGGTTTCGTACTTAAGGCCGGCATCAAGCGCCGGCAGCTCACTCACCTCAAACGGATCCGCCAGCCACAGCCGCAGGCCGGATACCTGCTCAGGGCGGTAACGCAGCAGCCGGCCGGCGTCTTCCAGCCGGGTCAGGGCCAGCTGACGGTCCACATCCTGGCCGGTGGCAAAGGTACCCACCAGAGTAAACAGCCGCTGGCTGGGCACCCGGCCCAGCGGCGTAAAACGACTGCCTTCGGTCACGGTAAGGCGCACCTTGTCACCCGGAGTGACGCCCAGCTCGCGGGCCAGACCGGCACCCAGCACCACGCCATAGGGCAGGTCGCGAAAATAACCCAGGGTTTGTTCATCCAGCTGGCTCAGCAGCCGGTCTGAAGCATTATCTGGATCCACGCCGTACAGCTCGGCACCGGTCAGTGCCGCCGGCCCCTGCACCATGGCCTCGGCGCTGATAAAGGGGCTGCTTGCCAGCACACCGGGCACGCCGGCAAAGCGCCCGGCCTGTGCCTCGGGGTCGCTCAGCCGGCGGGCGTCGTTGGTGACCAGCGCATGGGGAATGACCCCCAGCAGGTTGGTTTTGAGCTGCTGCTCAAAGCCGTTCATCACCGACGACACCAGCATCAGTGCCGCCACCCCCAGCAAAATGCCAATGGTGGAAAAACCGGAAACAAAGGAGGCAAAGCTGCGCCGGCCACGGGCACCGGCATAGCGCAGGCCCAGCATCAGCGTCAGGGGTTGAAACATGGCATAATCTTCCGTTTTTTCAAAGGGTTTTACGTCACCCGCAAGTTGCGGAATAATAAAGGCTTGTGACAGGCGCAACAAGAGCAGCGAAGCATGACAGATCCTTATTTCAGTGTGGAGTATCGTGCCCGGGTGAATCTTATTCCTCTGGAGCAAGGCGAAACCGTGCCCGATGTGGAACAACTGGAGGCCGACATTCCCGGTCCTTTCCGGCTGATCAGCGAAGTCACCCGCATCGACACTCATCAGGCCCGGCTGCTGCGTAACCTGGACGATCACGCCAGTGATCTGGTAGACGTGATTAATCAGCAGTCCCGCAAAATCGACCTGGTGCTGAGTCATGTATTAGCAGAGCAGGACGACCCGGACTGCCGCAGCTACACCCTGACCCTGGGCGGCGGCGGTTTTGACTTTACCCCGCGACACCCCATGACCGACGGCCAGGCGGTGCGCATTAAACTGTTTTTGCCGGAATATTCGGTGGCGGTCTTTGCCTATGGTGAAGTGCATAACGGCCCCGATGCCAACCGCTGTCACTGCCGCTTTACCTGCATTCGCGAGCAGGACAGAGACGCCCTTATTCGCGCCAGCCTGCAGCTACAGGCCAAACAACTTAAAGCCCGCGCCGAGCAGCGCGCCCAACAGAATGACAAACCTGCCTCATGATTAATATTTCCAGCCCCACGCCCAAACCCAGAGCCAGCCTGGGCGGTTTGATTGGCAGCAGCCTGGCTCTGGCCATTGCTCATCAGGTGAAACAGCACCACCAGCGTATGTTGCTGGTGGTGCCCGACACCCCCACCGCCCTGCGGCTGGAGCAGGAAGTGCGCCATCTGCTGAATGATGCCACCTTGCCGGTGCAGCTGCTGCCCGACTGGGAAACCCTGCCCTATGATCAGTTTTCACCCCATCAGGACATTATCTCCCAGCGGCTGGAAACCCTCTATGGTCTGCCGGCATTAAGCCGGGGTCTGCTGATAGTGCCGGTGACCACTCTGATGCTGCGCACGCCGCCCCGGGACTGGCTGGAGCGAAACAGCCTGCTGCTTAAAGTGGGCGACCGGCTGGATATGCACCATTTGCGCCAGCGGCTGGAGCAGGCCGGCTACCGTGCCGTGGAGCAGGTGCTGGAGCATGGTGAGTTTGCCGCCCGGGGAGCGCTGCTGGATCTGTTCCCCATGGGGGCGGCAGAGCCGGTGCGCATCGACTTTTTTGATGATGAAATTGATACCCTGCGCCCCTTTGATCCCGACAGTCAGCGCTCCCGCGACAAGATAAACGAAGTGCGGCTGTTGCCGGCCCGGGAGTTTCCTACCGACAGCGGGGCCATAGAGCGATTTCGCGGCCAGTACAGAGAGCGCTTTGCCCTGCGCAATGAGCCGGAGTCGCTTTATCACAGAGTGAGCCAAGGTCAGCTGCCGCCGGGCATTGAGTATTATTTTCCGCTGTTTTTTGAGCAGACCAATACGCTGTTTGATGCCCTGCCCGAGTCCATGCAGGTGCTGGCAGTGGGTGATATAGAGCCCACCGCACAGACTTTCTGGCGCGATGTAAACGAGCGTTACGAAGACCGCCGTCACGACATGCTGCGCCCCTTGCTGGCACCCGACGAGTTGTATTTAAAACCCGATGCCCTGATGCAGCAACTGAATCACTGGCCGCGGCTGCAACTGAGTCAGGATCCGGTACCGGAAAAAGGCGATCGGGTAAATGCGCCTGTGTCTGCCCTGCCCCTGCTTGAGGTAGAGCACCAGAAAACCGAGCCCCTGGCGAGGCTGCTGAATTTCTGTCAGTCCTTTGCCGGGCGCATTCTGTTTTCGGTGGAAAGCGCCGGCCGGCGCGAGGCGCTGACCGAGCTGCTGGCAGGCTCTCCCCTTAAGCTCACACCGGTGGAGAGCCTGAACGACTTTGCCGCCGGCAGCGATAAACTGGGCCTGATAGTGGGCCCGCTGGCACAGGGCTTTGTGCTGAACGACAGCTTTGCGCTGGTGTGCGAAGGGGACCTGCTTGGTGGCCGGGTGATCCAGCGCCGCCGGCGGGAAAAGTCCGCCAGCCTCAGCCCCGACACCCTTATTCGTAACCTGGCTGAGTTGTCCATCGGTCAGCCGGTAGTGCATCTGGATCATGGCGTGGGCCGCTACCTGGGCCTGCAAAGCCTGGACGCCGGCGGCATGAAGTCGGAATACCTGACCCTGGAATACGCCGGCGGTGACAAGCTCTATGTGCCGGTGACCGCCCTGCATCTGGTAGGCCGCTACAGCGGTGCCGACGAGCCCACCCTGAACCGCCTTGGCAACGACGCCTGGGCCAAGGCCAAGCGCAAGGCCGCCGAAAAAGTGCGGGACGTGGCCGCCGAGCTGCTGGATGTGTATGCCCGCCGGGCCGCCCAGCCGGGCCAGGCCATTGCACACGACAAGAACGCCTACCGCCAGTTCTGTGATGCCTTTCCCTTTGAGGAAACCGACGATCAGCTCAAGGCCATCAGTGCCGTGCTCACCGACATGACCCAACCCAAGGCCATGGACCGGCTGGTGTGCGGCGACGTGGGCTTTGGCAAAACCGAAGTGGCCATGCGCGCCGCCTTTGTGGCGGTGCACGGCGGCAAGCAGGTGGCGGTATTGGTGCCCACCACCCTGCTGGCCCAGCAGCATTACGACAACTTTCGCGACCGCTTTGCCAACTGGCCGGTAAAGGTAGAGCTGATCAGCCGCTTCAAGACCGGCAAGGAGCAGGACAAAGCGCTGGAAGGGCTGGCAGACGGCAGCATTGATATTGTGATTGGCACTCACAAGCTGCTCAGCCAGGATGTGCGTTTTAAAGATCTGGGCCTGCTGATTGTGGACGAAGAGCACCGCTTTGGTGTGCGCCAGAAAGACAAGATCAAGGCGCTGCGTGCCGACGTGGACATTCTCACTCTTACTGCCACCCCCATTCCGCGCACCCTGAACATGGCCATGGGCGGCATGCGCGATCTCTCCATTATTGCCACGCCGCCGGCCAAGCGGCTGGCGGTAAAGACCTTTGTGCGCGAGTCGGATCCGACCGTGGTGCGTGAGGCCATTTTGCGGGAGCTGAAACGCGGCGGTCAGGTCTATTATCTGCACAATGAGGTGCAGACCATAGAAAACAGCCTGGATGCCCTGCGCACCCTGGTGCCCGAGGCCCGCATTGGCATTGCCCACGGCCAGATGCGCGAGCGCGAGCTGGAAAAGGTAATGTCAGACTTCTATCACCAGCGCTTTAACGTGCTGCTGTGCTCCACCATCATCGAAACCGGCATCGATGTGCCCAGCGCCAACACCATTATCATGGACCGCGCCGACAAGCTGGGCCTGGCCCAGCTGCACCAACTACGCGGCCGGGTGGGTCGCTCCCATCATCAGGCCTATGCCTATTTGCTCACGCCCCACCCCAAGCGCATGACCACAGACGCCAAAAAGCGGCTCGAGGCCATTGCCGCGCTGGAAGATTTGGGGGCCGGCTTTGCCCTGGCCACCCACGATCTGGAAATTCGTGGTGCCGGCGAGCTGCTGGGCGACGAGCAGAGCGGCCAGATCACTGCCATTGGCTTCAGCCTGTATATGGAAATGCTGGAGCAGGCGGTGAAGGCGCTGCAGTCCGGCAAGGAGCCGGCGCTGGACAAGCTGCTGGCCAGCCAGACCGAGATTGAGCTTCGCCTGCCTGCCCTGCTGCCGGACGATTATATTCCCGATGTGAACATGCGCCTGTCCATGTACAAGCGCATTGCCGCTGCCGAGAACGATGCTGCCTTGCGCGAGTTGCAGGTGGAGCTGATTGACCGCTTTGGCCTGCTGCCGGAGCCGGGCAAAAACCTGATTGCGCTGTCTGCACTCAAAACAAAGGCAAGCGAGCTTGGCATCGAAAAAATTGATGCCGGCCCGCAAGGAGGGACCATTAATTTTGGTGAAGATGCCAGGGTAGATCCCGGCTATCTGGTGGGCCTGTTGCAAAGTCAGCCCCGCATCTACAAAATGGAGGGCCCCACCAGGCTGCGCTTTGCCATTCCGAGCAATGACGCCAAAGCCCGGCTGGCGCTGGTGGACGACATGCTGAATGAATTTGCCGCGCATCGGATCTGATGCGCACTCCCACGGACGGGACGTACAACAACAGCGCCGGCTGCACCGACGCTATATTCTGATCCTGACCGAGACCAATTGACTGCTCCCCTTCCCTAAAGGAAGGGGATTCCCAATTCACCGAAAACAGGACACGGAGACTGGCCCCATGCCGCTTACATTCTCTCCAAGAGCTAACACCGCCAGCCCGACGGCTTTAATGTTGGTCGCGGCGTTGATGTCGCGGTCATGGTGTGCGCCACATTCGGGGGCAGTCCCATTTCCTGACCGACAACGGCAGCGACGACAAGGTATGCCCGCAACCCGAGCAGCGTTTGGAGCTGGGGAACCATTGGTCAATGGCGACCAGTGAGCGCCCGGCCCATTCTGCCTTGTACGCCAACTGGCGCACGAACTCGCCCCATCCTGCATCAGCAATGGCCTTGCTGAGTGTCGGGTTGCGGATCATGTTTTTCACTGTCAGGGATTCAACGCAGACTACTTGGTTCTCGTTAATCAATCTGCGGGACAGCTTGTGCAAGCTGTCCTGTCGGCAATCGGAGATTTTAGCGTGAAGTGTCGCCACCTTCTGGCGGGCCTTGGCGCGATTGGCCGAGCCGAGCTTTTTCTTGCTCAGCCGGCGCTGTGCCTTGGCCAGCCTGGCGGCGTATTTCGCGGTATGGCGGGGATTGCCGACCCGTTCACCCTGGTCGGTGATAAACAGATCTGTCAG
>NZ_JAWJBK010000032.1:0-5199 GCF_032842915.1 Oceanimonas sp. CAM02 | reverse complement strand
TCCTGACGCTGATAAAAAGCATCGGTACGCCAGCGCAGTATGGCGTTATAGACAAAACGCACACAGCCGAAGGTCTGCGCCAGCAGCTCAGCCTGTTCGGGAGTTGGGTAAAACCGATATTTATAGGCGCGTTTCGTCATGCGCTTAGTTTAGCAAACCACTGTATAAATAGCCAGTTTAAAAGGAGAGGCGGGAACAGGGGCGGCTGACGCCGCCGCGCTATCCCTCCCCGCCCTAAAAGGACGGGGTTTCCCGCGCAAAATTGATGAGTTTCCTGCAGCAAGCCAAGCATACACGCAATCTCCATCTGAGTGTCGAGCTCATTCAGCGAGCCTCTGGCAATGCTCAGAAAATGAGCGCATTCACGGGTGCTCGCTCTGGCCACACCTTCGGCAATGTTCGAAGGCACTGAAATGGCGGCTCTGCGCATCTGGGACGTGAGACCAAACAACCCGGCCCGAGGGAATGACGCCGAGACCTCATAAGTCAGCTTGACCGGCAGCATGGATTCACGCCAGACATCCAGTCGCTTGTGCGTCTTCATATTTCCCCTCCAGTCCCTATTCCCCAGTCCCTATTCCCCGCCCTTAAGCCATTTGCGCCAGCTTGCCTGCACCCACTCCCGCTCCTGAGTAAGCTCGGTGTCGGGCACCAGGCCGGGCAGGTCCGACAGACTGAGACGATGGCCCCGATCGCGAATGGCGCAATAGGCCCGGCGCAGTTGTAACGACTCCTGTTCATTCAGCAGTCCGGTTTCTACTGTCATTTCCAGAATGCGCATATTGTCGGACCAGCGGGTCAGCTCCTCGTGCTCGCTGCTGTGGGCCAGCACCAGATACTGAGTCAGAAACTCAATATCCACCAGACCACCGGCAGACTGCTTCAGGTGAATTTCGCCGGCCTTGGCCCGGTTCAGGTGCTCGCGCATTTTCTCGCGCATGGCCACTACCTCCAGCGCCAGCGCACCGGCGTCCCTTGGCCGGGTCAGAATATGAGTGCGAATGCGTGCAAACTCCTCAAATAGGGCCGGCTCGCCCACTATCATGCGGCTGCGCACCAGCGCCTGGTGCTCCCAGGTCCAGGCATCTTTTTCAAGGTACTGACCGTAGCCGTCCAGGGGCGTCACCATCAGGCCGGCGTTGCCGCTGGGGCGCAGCCGCATATCCAGCTCATAAAGCACACCACTGGCGGTGCGGGTGCTGAACAGGTGAATAATGCGCTGGGCCAGACGCAGATAGAACTGGCGGCTGTCCAGGGGCTTGTGGCCATTGGTCTGACCGGTCAGGCCGCTTTGATGCACAAACACCAGATCCAGATCCGAGCTGTAGGCCAGCTCAATGCCCCCAAGCTTGCCGTAGGCCACCACACCAAAGCCCTTGTCGCCGGTGTCGGCCAGCTGCGCCGGCACGCCATGGCGGGCACTGATCTGATGCCAGGCCTGATTGACCACTTCTTCCACTATGGCTTCCGCCAGCCAGGTGAGATGATCGCTGACTTTCATTAATGGCAGGGCTCCGGCCACATCGGCGGCGGCAATGCGCAACAGCTGAATTTGCTTGAACTGGCGCAGCGCCTCCATTTGCTGCTCCACGTCTTCTTCCGGCACCCGCAGCAGAAACTGACGCAGCTCGTCCTTGTAGGTTTCCGGCGGAATCGGGTTATACAGCACCTGGGGCACCAGCAGCTCGTCCAGCAGAATGGGAAACCGCGCCAGCTGCTCCGCCACCAGCGAGCTGGCCTCGCATAAACGAATAAGCTGAGTCAGGGCACCGGCGTTTTCCACCAGCAGCTGCAGGTAGGCGGTACGGGTGGCAATTTGCAGCAGCAGTTTCTGCAGCCGGGCAAACAGGGTGCCCGGAGTGTCTGACTGACTCACCCGCTCCAGCAGCACCGGCATCAGTTTTTCCAGCGCCTGCCGGCCTTGCGGCCCCATGGCCCGGCGCGGGCATTCTTCCTTGAAGGTGTTCAGATTTTTTGCCAGACGTGCGGCCTTGTCGTCCGCCATGCCCTGCTCTGCCAGCAGGGCTGCCAGCTCGCTTTCGTCCTCCCAGTCGGTCTGCCAGATATCAGACCAGATCTGGGCCACATCTTCCTCTTCAGCTTCGGTGCTGTCACCGATCAGCAGTTCAAACTGGCGATGTACCTTGTCCATGGCAGTGTGCAGTGTGGCGAGAAACTCGCTCCAGCTGTTATGGCCGGTAAGCCAGGCCAGCCGGTCCTGGTTGAGTTCGTCTTGCGGCAGGGTCTGGGTTTGCTGGTCTGCAAAGGCCTGCAGGAAGTTTTCTACCTTGCGCAAAAAACGGTAACTGGCGTGCAGCTCGTCAAACACTTCGGGCGAAATAGCACCGGCGTCGCTGGCGGCCCTAAGTGCATCGGGCAGATGACGCACCTGCAGTGCCGGCTCGCGGCCACCGCGGATCAGCTGAAATACCTGAGCGATAAACTCCACTTCACGAATGCCGCCGGCCCCCAGCTTGATGTTGTCTTTCAGCCCCTTGCGGCGCACTTCGGCGGCAATCATGGCCTTCATCTGGCGCAGGGAGTCGATCACACCAAAGTCGATGTAACGGCGATAGACAAAGGGCTTGAGCATGGCGCGCAGCTCGGCAGTGTATTCACCCTCATCGTTCAGAATGCGTGCCTTGACCATGGCATAGCGCTCCCAGGTGCGGCCATGGTGCTGATAGTAATCTTCCATGGCGGTAAAGCTCACCGCCAGCGGCCCCGACTCGCCAAAGGGCCGTAGCCGCATGTCCACCCGGTAGACCTGGCCGTCTATGGTGGTCTGGTTGAGGGCATTCACCAGCTTTTGCCCCAGGCGAATAAAAAACTGCTGATTGGCCAGCTCCCGCCGTCCGCCTTTGGTCACGCCGTTGTGAGGAAAGGTGAATATCAGATCGATATCGGAAGAAAAGTTAAGTTCGCCGCCACCCAGTTTGCCCATTCCGAGGATCAGCATGGGCACAGCCTTGTCTTCGGCATCGGTGGGGGTGCCCAGCTCGGCGCACAGACGCCGGTACAGCCAGCGGTAGCTTTCTACAATAAGCGCATTGGCCAGCGCAGAAATATGCACAAAGCTTTCTTCCACCCCGGCATCCAGCAGCATTTCCCGCCAGGCAATCAGCAGCAGCTCCCGTCGCCGGTACTGGCGCAGCAACCGCATCATGACCGCCTCATCATGCACGTCATTCAGCATGGCTGTCAGCTCGGGCTGATACCGCCCGGACCTGTCAGCATTAAACAAGTCCCGCTCATCACTCAGCGTCAGTGCAAGCTCAGGCTGACGGCACAGGCTGTCGGCGGCAAAGTCACTGCAGGCAAACAACTGCTTCAGCTGAGTGACCCGCCCGGCACTGAGTTGCGGCAACACGCCGGCGGCACGTTCTGCAAATAAAGACCAGTGCTTTTCGGCCTGAGCGGCCATGGAAGCGGGCAATGCGGACATCGGCAATTCCTTTTATGCGGCAGTAAGCCCCAGATTATCACCCTTACCGGCCATGCACAGCGTTAACCCGGCATTTTATGCGGTTGTCATGACGCTTGCGCAGCCGGGGCAGGCTGAATTAGTCTGTAACTGACTTATTATGTCAGGATACTTCATGGAACTATCAGTAATCGGCCGTCACCTGGAACAATTGGGTGAGGCCTCAACCACCGGCTTTACCTTTCAGTGCTATCCCATTCCCGGCGAAGTGGAAGTGCTGAGAGTCACGGTAGACGGGCGAGAGGAGCTGCCCCTGTTTATTTCCGTGTCGGACGATCAGATCTTGTGCATCAGCTATCTGTGGGATGAAAGTCAGGTCAATCCGGCCCGCCGTCAGGCCATGCTGGAAGCCATGCTCGATATGAATATTCCCATGCCGCTGTCGGCCTTTGCCCGGCTGGATGACTGGTATGTAGTGTTTGGTGCCCTGTCGCTGAACTCTTCTCTGGAAGATATAGAGCATGAACTGGCAGTGCTGAGTGACAACTGCCTGGAAGTGATCGAAGACATGGCGGAATTTTTGTTGTGAGGGCGCAATCATGAGTGTATTGGGTCAGGTGCTCCGCAGTCTGCAGAATGAGCAGGACAGCAGTCTCAATCCGGAACAGGTTTGCCTGCAACTGATGCAGGACTGCCGCCATGCCGAGCAGCATATGCAGGGACTGGAACGTCAGTACCGGCAACTAAAAGATGAACAAGCAAGGTTGCAGCAGCAAGCCGGCAGCCTGCTTCAGCGTCATCGTCAGCTGGAGCAGCAGGTGCTGGCAGCACTGGATACCGATGAACAGCAGGCCCTGAGCCTGGCACACTTGCTGGCAACACTGGAAAGTGAGCAGACCGGTCATGCCACCCGTCTGGGTCATATCAGCAAACGGCTGACCTGGTATCGCCGCCGCTGGCAGGAAGCCGAGCGTCATTATCACGACTTGTGCCGGCAACTGGCCATGGCCAGAGCCAGTCGCTGCGTACGCCAGACCATGGCTGCCATTCGTGAACACCCGGACGTCACTCTGATCAATGCCAAGCAGGCACTGGCCGATATTCGCGCCCGGGAGCAGCAGCAGGACGCCGACGAGCCCGCTGCGCCGCCGGCCCCTGCCAGCACCAGTGCCGACCAGGTGCTGGCCCGGCTGCAGCAACAACGGAAGCAGCGCTCATGAGTCAACGCAAGCTGCCCGACAAGTGGCAGAGTTCGGTGCGCGCCGCACGGGCGGTGCAGGTGGCGTTTGATATGGATGAAAAACTGCAATACCGCATTCGCCGGGAAGCACTGGACAATGGCCTGAGTCCGTCGGATCAGATTCGGCATATTCTGAATCTGCCCACCTCAGCCCGCCCCAAGCGCCCCCGGTTAACGGTGTCGCTGAGTCCGGACGACTACGCTCGTCTGGCGGTGCGTTATGGTCTGGAACCGGAGCAACAGCTGGAAATTAAACACAGGGTGATGGACGAACTGCTGGAATACAGCAAAAGCAACCCCCGCTGAAAGCGGGAAGCGGGAAGCGGGAAGCGGGAAGCATAACAGCTTGGACTGGCCCGGCGACAGCAATGTTGGGGCTTGTCCCAACCTAGCGTGGAGTGGCCCCGATAAAGTAGACACTTAAGTTAAGCGGCCGCTGCGTAGGCATTGGGAGTTATTCCTCCCAGCGCCATGTGGCGCCGCACTTTCGGGTAATACTCGTCCGTATAATACCGGACTTCATCTGCCATTTCGT
>NZ_JAWJBK010000031.1:0-19916 GCF_032842915.1 Oceanimonas sp. CAM02 | reverse complement strand
CATGACCGCGACATCAACGCCGCGACAAACATTAAAGCCGCCGGGCTGGCGGTGTTAGCCCTTGGAGAGAATGTAAGCGGCATGGGGTCAGTCTCCGTGTCCGGTTCTCGGTGAATTGGGAATCCCCTTCCTTTAGGGAGGTGAGCAGTCAATAGTATGAATGGTGCATTGTTGAACATGAGGCTGGCGGCGGTACCAGCATAAAAACAACCGGTAGCCGGCACTCAGCAGCCAGCGCACCGAGCCGGGCTTTGCCCGCCGGCGATAAAAGGCAATTTCCCGATCGCACAGGCCGCAACGGCCATCGTAAAATACGGTCAGCATGGTGAAGAATCCTTTGGTAACTACTGATAATGCTGAGCTTTTAAGACCGGAGCAGGTGGATGTTGCTTTCATCGCACTTTTCGGCTTTTTGGTGCGTTTTTCAGCGAACAACCTATTACAATGGATGTTTTGATGATCATCGGGCGGTGAAAATGGATATTCCAGTACAAATCAAGCAGCAAACCTGCATGGACTGCCTGAGCGGTCACTCTCTCGGGTTTGACATTCGCATGGCCTTTCAGCCCATTATCGACTGGCAGCAACAAGACATTTTTGCCTACGAGGCGCTGGTGCGTGGCCCGGAAGGGCAGGGAGCCGGCTGGGTATTTGAGCGTATCAGGGACGACAATAAATACTACTTTGATCAAATGTGCCGGGTTAAAGCCATTGAAACCGCGGCCCGGCTGGGTTGTGACCGGCTGCTCAGCATTAACTTTCTGCCCAATGCCATCTACAACCCCGACACCTGCATTCGCGCCACTATAGAAGCATCTGAACTGTACGGCTTTGATCTGAACAAGATTATTTTTGAAGTGACCGAAGGTGAGCGCATTGTCAGCCAGCAAAAGCTCAAACGCATTTTTGAGGCATATGCCCGCTACGGCTTTTATACCGCCATTGATGATTATGGTGCCGGCTTTACCAGCCTCGAATGGCTGCATAGCTTGCGGCCTTCCATTGTAAAGCTGGATATGAGCATGGTGCGCGATATTGATAACGAGCCCGCCAAACAGCAGCAGCTGGCCGAGGTGCAGCGGGTGTGCGCCGAGCTGGGCGCCCTGGTGCTGGCCGAAGGCATCGAAACCGTGGAAGAGCGGGATTATCTGGTGAATGCCGGTGTGCGTTATTTGCAGGGCTACCTGTTTGCCCGCCCCATGCTGGAAGAGCTGCTCGGCCCTGAGCAGATCACAGGGTGGAGCAGGGTTGCCTGACGGACGAACACCATGGACAGGATCTACTCACGAGAACTGCTTCGGCTGCAGGCTGAAAACGAACGATTAAAGCGCATTGCTGCCGATGCTCGGGAAAAGCTGGAAGCGGCCATGGACGGCACCGGCCTGTGCGTGTGGCAACTGCATGTGCCCAGCGGTAAGCTGGTTATCTTTAACCGGCGCTGGGGCTCCATGCTGGGTTTTCAGCCCAAGGAAATAGAAGCCAGCTTTGAGGTGTGGAAGGCCCACCTGCATCCGGAAGATCGGGAAGAAGTACTGAATAACTTTTTTGATCACCTGCACGGGCGCAGCGAGTTTTATGAAGTGCAGCACCGCATGGTGGCCAAAAACGGGAGCGTTACCTGGGTGCAGGACAGAGGCCGGGTGGTGGAGTGGGACGAGCAGGGCCGCCCGCTACGCGTGATGGGCACCCATGTCGACATTACTCAGGAAAAGGAATACGAGCTTGCTCTGTCGCGGCTGGCTCACAAGGATCCGCTCACCGGCCTGCTCAACCGCAGCGGATTGATCGAGCGTTTCAAGGCGCTTAAAACCGAAGGCGCGCTGACCCTGTGCTTTATTGATCTCGACGACTTCAAGCAAGTCAACGACACCCTGGGCCACCGCGCCGGCGACAGGCTGCTGATACAGCTTACCGAGCGGCTGCGCTTCTTGTGCCCGCCGGACGTGGTGCTGGGCCGATTGGGCGGCGACGAGTTTGTGCTGCTGCTGCCTTGGGCCCTACAGAATTCGCAAACCCAGCCGTTGGCCCAGGCCTGCATCGACTGCCTGGATACACCCTTTGAACTGGATAACGGTGAAGCCTTTGTGGGCATGAGCATGGGGGTGGAAGGCGTGCGAGAGCAGGACGACTTTGCCGATGTCATGGCCCGGGCCGACGCCGCCATGTATCAGGTAAAACGTGCCGGTAAGCGCGGCATGGCCTTCAACACAGTGCCGTTGGCCGGCCAAATTGGCGTGAATGAGCGCAGCCGGCATATCGGTTAACCACAAAAAAGGCCCCGCATTGCGGGGCCAAACCAGACTAACAAGCATACTACCGAAGCAATTATTTGCTCATCAGCTCGGGCACATCGCACTCCTGGGGCTCAATGGCCAGACTGGTGGCATGGCCGGCGGGCTGGCGCAGGCCAATGATCACCTGCCAGGTGACCGCCAGGGCACCGACGATAAACACCACATCACCAAAGGTGCGCACCCAGCGCAGGGTTTGCAGCAGGCCCTGCTGCATAAAGCTTTCGCTGCGGGCATACCAGAGGCCTTCGCTGGCGCTGGCCACAAACTGAATCACCCCCACCGGCAGCACACTGGTGAACAGCATCAGTGCCAGGCCGCCGTTCATCCACCAGAAGGCGGTTTTCATCAGTGACTCGCTGAATACCAGATTGGGGCGAATATAGCGCAGCACCAGCAGGGCAAATCCCAGCGCCAGGAAGCCATACACCCCGAACAGGGCGGCATGAGCGTGAGTGGGCGTGGTGTTCAGCCCCTGTATGTAATAGAGCGCCACCGGGGGGTTGATCATAAAGCCCAGCACACCGGCACCCAGCATGTTCCAGAAGGCCACCGCCACAAAGAACATCAGCGGCCATCTTACGTTTTCCATCCAGGGCGCACTGTTTTTCAGCCGCCAGTTTTCCCAGGCCTCATAACCCAGCACCACCAGGGGCACCACTTCCAGGGCACTGAAGGTAGCACCCACTGCCATTACCGGGGTGGTGGTACCGGAGAAGTACAGGTGGTGGAAGGTGCCGGGAATGCCGCCCAGCATAAACAGCGAGGCCGAGGCCAGGCTGGCGGTGGTAGCGGCACGCCGGGACACCAGTCCCATGCTGCAGAAGATAAAGGCCAGCGCCGTGGTGGCGAACACTTCAAAGAAGCCTTCCACCCACAGGTGCACAATCCACCAGCGCCAGTACTCCATTACCGAGATATGGGTGCGCTCGCCGTAGAAGAAGCCGGCACCGTAGAAGAGGCCAATGGCGGCACAGGACGCAGTGAGCAAAGCCAGCAGGTGGCGATCACCGGGCTGACGCAGCGCCGGCACCACGCCGCGCAGCATCAGCACCAGCCACAGCACTATGCCGGTGAACTTGCCAATCTGCCACAGCCGGCCCAGATCCACATATTCATAGCCCTGATGGCCCAGCCAGAAGTTGAGGCTGGCAGGCATAATTTGCGCAATGGCCAGATAGTTGCCCACAAAGCTGCCTACCACCACGGCCACCAGCGCCCAGAACAGCACGTTTACCCCCAGTGCCTGATATTTGGGATCCTTGCCGCCATTGATGATGGGGGCGAGGAACAGGCCGGCGGCGAGAAAGCCGGTGGCAATCCAGAACAGGGCGCTCTGAATGTGCCAGGTGCGCAGCAGTGTGTACGGGAACCACTTCGACAGCTCAATGCCGTAGAAATGCTGACCTTCCACCGTGTAGTGGGCAGTAGCGCCACCCAGCAGCACCTGAAAGGTAAACAGCGCCACCACCAGGAACACATATTTGCCCAGTGCCTTTTGAGATGCAGTGAGGGTAAAGGTGGTCAGCGGATCTTTCACCGGCGGCTCGGGGGCGGCTTCGTCTTCCTTGCGCAGAAACGACCAGGCCCACACCAGGCCGCCCACACCGGCAATCAACAGCACCACGCTGGCAATGGACCAGACAATGTTCTCGGCGGTGGGCTTGTTGTCAATCAGCGGCTCATGGGGCCAGTTGTTGGTGTAGGTGGCGTAGCTGTCCGGGCGCTCGGTGGCGGCTGCCCAGGCGGTCCAGAAGAAGAAGTTGTTCATGTCGGCCCGGCGCTCGGCGCTGGGCAGGGTATTCTCCTTCATGGCAAAGCTCTGGCGAGTGCTGCGCAGGGCAGGATCGTCACTGAACAGCTTGTCGTAATAGGCAGCGGTGTCGGCCATGGCCTGAGCACGACGCTCCGACAGCACCAGTACGTCAGCCTCGGCATCGTAGCTGTTGCTGCGGTATTCCTGTTTTAAGCGGTGTTGCAGCATGGCCTGTTGTTCGCCCTCAAGATTGGCATAAGCGGTGCCAAATTCATCCTGAGCGGCCAGCTCCAGCCAGGCCACCAGCTCCCGGTGCAGCCAGTCGGCGGTCCAGTCCGGTGCCTGGTAGGCACCATGGCCCCACACCGAGCCCAGTTGCATGCCACCCACCGATTGCCAGGCGGTCTGGCCGTCGAGAATGCCGTCGTGGGTGGTGAGCAGGGTGCCGTTTTCGGTCACTACCTGAGCGGGAATGGGCGGGGCCGTGCGATACACCTCACGGCCAAAATAGCCAAGAATGGCAAAAGTAATGCCAACAACCACCAATAACAGTAGCCAAAGGCGACGATAGTTAGCCATGTTGCACCTCCTGGTGCCGGGAAGGGGAAAAGAGAAGGTTGTTTTCCAGATGAATGTGCTGCATCAGGTCGTTCTGCAGCTCCTCAATGCCCGCATACAGCGCCTGCCAGCTGCCGCAGGCATCGGCGGGCAGGGCAAGGTGATTGGTCAGCTCCAGCAAGCGGGCCAGGGCCTGACCATGGTCGTTATGCTCCATGCGCATCACGCTGATCGGCCCTTGGGCGGGAGCAAACAGGCCCCGGCGCAGCATGGGGAACAAAATCTGCTCCTCCTTCTGCATATGACTTTCCAGCTCCTGCCGCATTTCTGCCAGATGATCCGCCAGGCCATGGGGGCAGAGCGGGTGTTCGCCGTGCACCGCTTCCACCCGGCGGGCCAGTTCAATCAGCTCGGGCAACTGCTGGCGGTGCACTTCGTGATAGCGCGCCAGAATATGATCAATCAGCTCACCGGTGCCGGCCTCGGCCCAGTTGGGACTGTTATCGCAGCGGGCGGGCAGGGCTTCCAGCCGGGCAATCACCTCGGCGGCATCCAGACCCCGCTCCGACAGGGCTTCGCTCAGCAGGGCATTACCGCTACAGCAATAATCCAGCCGGTAATGATGAAACACCCGGGTGGCCCCCGGAATTTCCCTGGCCAATGAGCCCAGGGAGTGGTTGAGCAGGCTCATGATATGGCTCCTTGTTCATGTTACCCTTGCTCAATAAATTGCACTTTACATGCCATTTTTTAAGTTGTTGATTTATATGTAGTAAAAATAATATGTGGTTTTATTTACCCTGCTCAAGTAGGGTAAATAAAACCCTGTTGTGGTAAAAATAACCATGCTCTATGAAATGTTGCTGGCGGATCTGGCCGCCGAACTACCCAGAGCCGTACGACTACAAAGCCTGGTGCGTATGGTGCGAGAACATTTTGGCTGCGGTGCCGTGTGTCTGCTGCGGCTGCAGGATGGCGTGCTCAGCCCGGTAGCAGTGGAAGGCCTGGTGCACGAGGCGCTGGGCCGGCGCTTTGTGGTGGCCCAGCACCCCCGGCTGGCGGCCATTCTGGCCAGCCGCAGCACTGTGGCCTTTGCTCCCGACTCGCCTCTGTCCGATCCCTACGACGGCCTGCTTGAGCAACATGTAGGCGAGGCACTGCCGGTGCACGACTGCATGGGCATCAGTTTGTATGTAAATGGTGAGCTGTGGGGCGCAATGACCCTGGATGCACTCACCGCCGGCACCTTTGATCAGGACGCGCGCGATTCCCTGCAACGGCTGGCGCTCACCGTGGCTGCGGCGGTACGCATGACCCGGCTGGAGCGGGACATTCGTGCCCTGCGGCTGGCCCGGCAGGATTCACCCGTGCAGCTTGGCGACCGGCAGGAAGGGGAAATTCTGGGGCAGAGCACCGGGCTTAAACGACTGTTGCACGAGCTGAATGTGGTGGCCGACTCGGATTTGCCGGTGCTGCTTACCGGCGAAACCGGCGTGGGCAAGGACTTGTTCGCCCGCCGCCTGCATCAGCGCTCGCCCCGCAAAGACAAGCCGCTGGTGCAGGTAAACTGCGCCGCCCTGCCGGAAACCCTGGCCGAAAGCGAGCTGTTCGGCCATGTAAAAGGCGCTTTCTCCGGTGCCGGCAACGCCCGGCCCGGCCGCTTTGAAGCCGCCGACGGCGGCACCTTGTTTCTGGATGAAGTGGGCGAGCTGCCGCTGGGCATTCAGGCCAAGCTGCTGCGCACCCTGCAAAACGGTGAAATTCAGCGACTGGGGGAAGACGAACCGCGCAAGGTCAATGTAAGAATTATTGCCGCCACCAACCGCCAGCTGCACGACAGCGTGCGCGATGGCCACTTTCGCGCTGATCTCTATCACCGGCTGTCGGTGTATCCGGTGCCCATTCCGCCGCTGCGGGAGCGGGATGGGGACGTGCTGATACTGGCCGGCCACTTTCTCGAGCTGAACCGGGGCCGGCTGGGCCTGCGCAGCCTGCGGCTCTCGCCCGCCGCTGAGCGAGCCCTGTGCGCCTACGCCTGGCCCGGTAACGTGCGCGAGCTGGAGCATGTGATCAGCCGCGCCGCCATCAAGGCCCTCAGCCGGGGTGCCGACCGCGCCGACATCATCACCCTGGAACCGGAGCTGCTGGATTTGGCCGGCAGTGAGCCATTAGCCGAACCCGCACAGACAGCAAGCATACCCAAGGCAGCTCCTCACCCGCTGGCCAGCCTGCAACAGGTGACCAATCAGGCCCAGCAACAGGCCATAGAGCAGGCGCTGGACGCTACCGAACACAACTGGGCCGCCGCCGCCCGCTTGCTGGAAGTGGACCCCAGCAATTTGCATAAACTGGCGAAGCGGCTGGGGATGAAGTGAGGTGAGTATTTGAAATAAAAAGACCCGCTGTGGGAGCAGCGGGAAAGTTTCATACTGAGCTTACTTTTTCACTTTCTAAGCTTAATGATCTTTAAGATAGTTCAATTCGTCCTTATATGACATGGTTGGCTCATATAATTGATGGTATCCTTTTCCTAGAGCCCCTCTGAACTGAATCAAGTTTGGCTCATTTTTTCCTATTGATAAGATGTGATCTATTGCTATCCCAGGGTAAGGATCAATAAATACAATATCTTTGATTCCTAATTGGTATGCTTTTTTTGCGCACAATTCACATGGGCTTGCTGTTGTGAATAGTTTTCCGCCTTCTATTCCGGCTGAGCCATATTTAGCCAGTTGTAGGAAAGCGTTTTCTTCAGCATGCAGTGATCTTGTATGGACTTGATTTCCTGAATCATCCAAAGAGTTCTTTATATCTTTAAAGCAATATGAAAGATTCTTTCCTTGAGTGCCTATCTTTCCAGATATTTTTATTAGTTCACCTTTAGCTGCATCCCTAAAGTCACTGTTTTGACGTTCATATGTACTATAGGTAACTTCATCAAATGTATTTGCTAGCTCATCAAGAGATCTTAGGTTGCATGGAACTTGTCCTTTTGCTACATCATTCCAACCTACTGATTTGATAGAGTAGTTTTCATCAGTTACAACTGCTCCAACTTGTCTAGATATACAGCCAGAATTAACTTTCGCAGTATATGCAATTTGCATAACCCGTTCAATGTTTGTTGGTGAAATTAACCCAGGGTGTTTTATTAATGCCAAGTACCAAGCTAATTGTGCTTTCAGTACATTATTGTTATCAATTTCATTTCTTGGGTTGAAAATATGAATGTCCGATATTTCAATGCACCTTTTTACATTTTGGCTTATGAAGTCAGCATCATCAACTCTTGTTTTTCCAGATTCTCTACGTTCTAATTCGTCAAATTCATCTACAGTGTATTTATGGACATTTTGTAAGTAAGCTTTACGATCTTCATTCGGTGCATTTATTGATATTAGATAAAATGCCGAATAACGATCTTTGAAGAATTTAGCTTCATAAGGATTTCTTATTGCATCTATTACTATGAAAGCACCTTGTGAGTTTATTTGTCTGATGCTTTTTATCACTCTGTTGATCGTTTCAGGGAGGTGAAAGACGGACTCTGGCTCGAAGGCTTTCTCTTTGTATTTAGATTCAACTTTTCCTGTTCTTCTAATGGAGTTTCCTGCAGCTTGATAAACTCTTATATATAGCTCATTATTGATTCCCCTTAACTCCTTTTTGAAGTCTTCAGTAAACTTTCTTATTAGTTTCATGAAAGAGAAAAATTTTGTTTTTTCTCTTACTGAAAGCTCAAAGGGGGTGCAATGGTCGAGCATTTTATTAGAGATGTTCTTTAGTACACCTTTCTTTGTGTATGTTAGTTGAAAGCTACCTTTTCTTATTAGTTCGTAAATGCTTGCTCTACTTATATTGTCGGTTTGTTCTTTTATGAAGTCCACAATTTGTGTGGTTGTTAAAGTTAGTAAGTAGGCTGAAATTAAATCACTAACCTTTATTGATATGAAAGGGCTGTAGTTCTCTTTTGTGTAATGAGATGCAATTTTGTACCTCTTAGAGTCCAATTCGGAGAAAAATGGTTCTTTTTTATGTTTGACATTGTCAACGTGAGGGAAGTCAGCCTTTTCATTTTCTAAAATGCTGGCGGCGGTTGTACAGCCCGAACCAGTTCTACCAGTTAACCCAAGAACGATAAACTTGCTACGTTCATGAAATAGTCTAGAAATCATTTCATTATTTTTATTTTTCAATGCTCACTCCAGTTTTTGGATTTTTAGTGGTTTTGAGTAAATAATTATATCTTACTTTTCACCAGCCTGATTATAGTTATCGGTGTTCAAGTATGGCTCATTATCGACCTTTGTAAGGATCTAAAGGTTTCGAGTACAACAATGCCCCGTATCCATCAAACCTCAATGGCTCACGCCCGGCCCGTTTGCGCAGCCAGTTCACGCCCTTACGCACCGAGGGAACTCTGAACAGCCGGCGTTCCAGCCGGTAACAGTCCTGACTCCTGGTTGATCACCACCAGACAACAGAGGAGAACGCTCTTTACAAGCGAATGAGAATCAGGTTCAATAACAATATCAATTGTTATGTTATAACGGTATCATTCATGAAGAAGAACATTCATCCCGCCTACGAATATGTGGTGTTTAAGGACACTTCCTGTGGCAAGACCTTCCGCATTCGCTCTACCTGTACCTCTGCCGAGACCATCGTCTGGGAAGACGGCAACACTTATCCTCTGGTTAACCTGGATATTTCCAGCGCCTCGCATCCTGTGTATACCGGCGAGCAGCGTCAGGTGGGTAACGAGGGTCGGGTGGCCCAGTTCAACAAACGTTTCGGCAAGCTGGCCAGCAAGTAAGCCGGATGTTGTGTCTTCAGACACACACTCAGGCAAGCCAGTAATCAACGCGCTCCGCTTCGGGGCGCGTTTTTGTTGGGAGCAAGGTGGGTGGCGATGTTTCATCATCTTCAGCCCGTGGTTGGGCAGTCATAAAATCTTCATGTAAACGATTACATGCTTTAAGTAAACGTTAACATCACTGTAAAAAAGCAAATCTATAGTGCCTTCCATCAGCAGGAGGGCAGTTATGAGCAGAACGGTTACCATCAGGGATATTGCACAGCACTGTGGCTTGTCTATTGCCACCGTGTCCCGGGTCGTCAACAACAAGGGGGCGGTACGGGCCGAAACCGTGGCCAGGGTAGAGGCTGCAATCAGCGCACTGGGCTACCGTCCGAGCATGGCGGCGCGGGCACTGAAAACCGCCAGCAGCATGACCCTGGGGGTGATCATTCCCAGTCTGACCAACCCGGTGTTTGCTGAAACCGCCGCAGGTTTGCAGCAGCGGTCCCGGACCCTGGGCTATACCCCGTTAATTCTCTCCTCCGATTATGACGATGCGCTGGAACTGAGCGCGGTGGAAACCCTGCTCGCCTATCAGGTAGACGGAGTGTTGCTTACCGTGAATGACGCGGCCCGCAGTGCCGCCCTGCAGCGACTGGACGAAGCTGGTGTGCCCTATTGCCTGATGCACAATGTGCCGCGTGAGCAGATGGCAGCCCATGTCGGCGTCGATAACTTCTGTGCCGCCGCCGAGGTGGCAGAGCGCATTCTTGCTGCTGGCCATCGCTGCATCGGCATGATTTCGGGCGAATTTGTGCGTACCGACAGGGCCCGGGATCGCCATGCGGGCTTTCTGTCGGGCCTGCATCAGGCTGGCGTGCAACTGGCACAGCTGGTGCAGGTGGATCCGGTCAATGCCACTGGACTGGCGCAGGCGCTGGCTGCCATTTATAACCGGCCGGGAGCACAGCCGACCGCCTGGTTCTGCTCTAACGATCTGCTGGCGCTGGCCACCATTGCCCAGCTGGAGCAGCTTGGCCGGCGGGTACCCGATGATGTGTCTCTGGTCGGATTTGATGGTATTCAGGCCGGCGCGCTGCGCATGCCAGCCCTGACCAGCGTGCGCACCCCCAATCTTGAAATTGGCAGTACTGCCGTGGATACCCTGATGGCCCAGCGTCATCTCAATGCTTTGGACACGGGGCGTCAGCTCAGCTACCAGCTGGTGGCGGGTGGCACCCTGACGCCCCTTACCGATTCCCCCGTTAAACCCCTTAGTGAGAGATAACATCATGCTTAAGCAACGTGTAGTTAAATGGGCTTCAGCCCTGGCCGTGACTGCCAGTGTCCTGGGTGGCCAGGCCCAGGCCGCCGATGCCATCTGTTATAACTGCCCGCCTCAGTGGGCCGACTGGGCTACCCAGCTCAAGGTTATCAAGGAAGAGCTGGGCTACCAGGTTCCCTTTGACAACAAGAACTCGGGCCAGACCCTGTCTCAGCTGCTGGCCGAGCAGAACAGCCCTGTGGCCGATGTGGCGTATTATGGTGTGTCGTTTGGCATTACCGCTGCTGAGAAGGGCGTCACCGAGTCTTACCAGCCTGCCAACTGGGAGCAGATCCCTGATGGTCTGAAGGATCCGCAAGGCCACTGGTTTACCATTCATTCCGGTACCCTGGGCCTGTTTGTGAACGTGGACGCTCTTGACGGCAAACCGGTGCCTCAACGCTGGAAGGATCTGCTCGATCCTGCCTATAAGGGCATGATCGGTTATCTGGATCCGTCCAGTGCCTTTGTCGGTTATGCCGGTGCGGTTGCGATCAACGGTGCGCTGGGAGGGGATCTGGACAACTTCGAGCCCGGTCTGAATTTCCTGGCTAAACTGCAGGAAAATGCTCCTATTGTGCCCAAACAGACCGCCTATGCCCGGGTGCTTTCGGGCGAGATCCCCATCATGCTGGACTACGACTTCAATGCCTACCGTGCCAAATACAAGGACGGTGCCAATGTACAGTTTGTGATCCCCGAAGAAGGCAGCGTGGTTGTGCCCTATGTAATGAGCCTGGTGAAGAACTCGCCTAATCCGGAAAAGGGCCGGAAGATCCTCGATTTCGTGCTTTCCGACAAGGGCCAGTCGGTATGGGCCAACGCCTTTCTGCGACCGGTCCGCCCCGATGCCATGTCGGAAGACGTGAAGGCCCGTTTCCTGCCCGAGTCTGATTATGCCCGTGCCGTGGCGGTAGACTACGGCAAAATGGCCGAGGTTCAGTCCGGCTTCCAGCAACAATACCTTGATCGCATGCAGTAATTGGTGACCAGGGCGGGTGCCAGGCACCCGCCCTGATTCCACTTTTGATTTTCCCCTGTTGAGAACATCCATGTCTGTTTCAAGCAAACGCAACCTCAGCCTGATGATGCTGCCGGTGCTGATCATTACCTGCGCCTTTTTTCTGATCCCCATGGGTCAGCTGATCCTGGTCTCGGTCAGTGGTGACAATGGTGCCATGAATTACTGGCAGGCACTGACCGACGGCCGCTATCTGCGCAGTATGCTGGAGACCCTGATGCTGTCGGTAGTCACCACGCTCACTACCCTGGCGATTGCGCTGGTTGCCGGCCTGTTTCTGGCCCGCAATCAGTTTGCCGGCAAGGCATGGCTGGTGTCGCTGATGACGTTTCCGCTGGCGTTCCCCGGTGTGGTGGTGGGCTTTCTGGTGATTATGCTGGGTGGCCGTCAGGGTCTGAGCGCCGAGCTTGGACTGTTGCTTGACGGTTCACGCTGGACCTTCGCCTACTCGCTGGCCGGGTTGTTTGTCGGCTATGTGTATTTCTCCATTCCCCGGGTTTTGCTGACGGTGATGTCCGCGGTGGAGAAGATGGATTTGATGCTGGAAGAGGCGGCCCGTTCGCTCGGGGCCTCACGCCTGCGCATTGTGCTGGATGTGATCCTGCCGGCGCTCAAACCGGCGCTGATCGCCAGCGGTGCCATCTGCTTTGCCACTTCCATGGGGGCCTTTGGCACCGCCTTTGCGCTGGCCAGTGGCATTAATGTGATGCCGATGACCATTTACACCGAATTTACCCTGGGTGCCAATATCGCCATGGCGGCGGCGTTGAGCATCATACTCGGCCTTATCACCTGGCTGGTGCTGCTGCTGGCACGCTCGGCCTCGGGGGCCAGTTCCACTCCTGCCGCCTGAGGACACCGCCATGAAACGACCTTTTTCCTATTATCTGCAACTGGCGTTCACTCTGCTGGTGTGCGCTTTTATGGTGGTGCCGGTACTGATGTCGGTAACGGCCGGCCTGACCAGCAACTACTTTCAGGGTCTCTCCAGCGGACTGACCCTGCGCTGGATAAATGAAGTGCTTACGCTTTACAGCGATACCCTGTGGCTGACTCTGCAGCTGGCGCTGTCGACCCTGCTGGTGAATCTGCTGGTAGGGGTGCCGGCGGCCTATTATCTGGCAACGTCTGCCAGCCGCTGGGCGCGTATTTTTGAAGAGCTGATCGTGCTGCCGGTGGCCATTCCCGGCCTGGCCATTGCTCTGGCGCTGATCATCGCCTATGGCGGCCATGGTGATCTGCGCACCAGCTGGCTGTTTATTCTTATCGGCCATGTGCTGTACACCCTGCCGTTTATGGTGCGTTCGGTGCTGGCAGTGCTGCACAGCATCGATTTCAAACAGCTGGAAGAAGGGGCTGCCAGTCTGGGGGCCGGCTTCTGGCGTCGCTTTCGCGACGTGGTCGTGCCTAATTGTAAAGGCGGCATCATCAGCGGCGCGCTGATGACCCTGACCCTGTCGGTGGGTGAGTTCAACCTTACCTGGATGCTGCATACGCCGCTGACCAAAACCCTGCCGGTGGGACTGGCAGACTCCTATGCCTCAATGCGGCTGGAGATCAGCAGCGCCTATACCCTGATTTTCCTGCTCATGCTGCTGCCACTGATGATAGGTGTGCAGTGGAGTGGCACCCGGCTGCGCAAGCCGGCGGCCCGTTAATCCGTATTTTGTTTCAGGACTGACTCAATGACCATTAATGAACACGGCGTTGCCATTCGCCTGCAAAACTGCCGCAAAACCTTTTCCGACGGCACCCTGGCCCTGCACCCGCTGGACTTGACCATCCAGGCCGGCGAGACCCTGGTCTTGCTCGGTCCCTCGGGCTGCGGCAAAACCACCACACTGCGCATGATTGCCGGCCTGGAGTTTCCCGATGAAGGGGGCCGCATTCTGTTCGGTGATGAAGATGTAACGCGTCAGCCCATTGAAAAACGCAAGGTGGGCATGGTGTTTCAGTCTTATGCCCTGTTTCCCAATATGACGGTGGCCGAGAACGTGGGCTATGGCCTCAAGGTGCAGAAGGTGAAAACCGCCGACATCAAACGGCGGGTGGCTGAGATGCTGGAGATGATGGAGTTGGCTCCGTTGGCCCACCGGCGTATCAGCCAGCTGTCGGGCGGTCAACGGCAGCGGGTGGCGCTGGCACGGGCGATTATCACCAGCCCGCGGGTGCTGCTGCTCGACGAGCCGCTCACTGCCCTTGATGCCTTGCTGCGCGACCGGCTGAGGGCTGATATTAACAGCCTGCTGCGCAAACTCGGCATTACCGCTATTTATGTGACCCATGATCAGGATGAAGCCATGGCACTGGGGGATCGCATTGTGGTGATGGAGCATGGCCGGGTATCCCAGATTGGCACCCCGAGGGAAATTTATTTCGAACCCCAAAATGACTTTGTGGCCGACTTTATCGGCCAGATCAACGTGTTTGAGGGCCTGGTCCGTAACCGCTGTATGCAACTGCCAGGGGGAAGCCTGCCGGGGGTGGCGCTGGCCGACGGCCCCGGGCGAATTCACTGCCGGCCGGAAGATATGGAGATCACCGAGGCCGGCAGTGGCCAGCTGACCGGCGTGGTGCAGCAGACCCAGTTTATCGGCGATCGTAACCGGGTGTGGGTGAGCGGTGTCAGTGAACAGCCGGTACTGGTGGACTGCGACGGACGGGCGCAGTTTACGCCGGGGCAGACGGTGGGGCTGTTAATTAAACCGGATCAGATGATCCGGCTGGATCAGCAGCGGGTGAGGGCAGCATGATCATTGCGCAACTGACAGATCTTCATATCAAGGCCGGTGGCAAGCCGGCTTATGCCGGCAAGGTGGACACGTTTGCCCGGCTGCAGCAGGCGGTGGATCACCTCAATAACCTGCAACCCCGGCCCGATCTGGTGCTGATCACCGGTGATCTCGGCGATTTCGGCAGTGAAGCCGAATACCGCCAGGCCCGGCTGGCGCTGGATCGGCTGCTGATGCCGTTTTATCTGGTGCCGGGCAACCATGACGATCGCCGCGCCTTGCGGGCGGTGTTTGCGGATCATCAATACCTGTTTCAGAGCCAGGATCATCTGAGCTATGCCATCGACGGCCTGCCACTGCGTCTGGTCGGGCTGGATACCAGCGTTCCGGGCAAACCTCATGGCCTGATTGACGCAGAACGTCGTGACTGGCTGGAGCAGACCTTAAGCCGGGCTCCGACGCAGCGCACCCTGCTGTTTATGCATCATCCGCCGGTGGCGGTGGGGCTCGAGCACATGGATGTGCAGCGGCTGCACGGTGCCGATGAGCTGGCCGGGGTGCTGAAGCAGAATCCGCAGGTGGAATTGCTGCTCTGCGGTCACCTGCACCGGCCGGTGGAGTTTATCTGGTGCGGACGGCCGGTGTATGTGGGGCCGGCCCATAACCATGCGGTGACCCTGGATCTGCGGCCCGGCGCACCTTCATCTTTCACCAGAGAGCCGGCGATGATCCGCCTGCTTTATCTGCATCCGCAAAGCGGCCTGCTGCTGAGCCACCAGAGCCATGTGGACGACAGCGATGGCCCCCATCCGTTTTTTGACCAACAGGGCAGGCTGATAGACTGATGAAACCTATAAACCAGCTGTCTCCGGCCCGGGCCGGTGCCATTCGTTACATTCTCACCGATGTGGACGATACCCTCAGTTACCGGGGCCAGCTGCTGCCCCGGACCCTGCAGGCACTCTATGATCTGCGCGCAGCCGGCATTACCGTGGTGCCCATTACCGGCGCTTGCGCTGGCTGGTGCGATGCGCTGGTGCGTCTGTTACCGGTGAACACCGTGATTGGCGAGGGCGGCGGCTTTCGTTTTCAGCTTGATGGTCAGGGTCTGAGCACCGAATACTGGTTGCCCGATGAGCGTCGCCATCAGCAGCGGGAACAACTGGCAGCGGCGGTGAACGCGGCGCTGACCGCCGTGCCCCGGGCCATGCTGGCGGCGGATCAGTCGTTGCGGCTGACTGATATGGCTATCGATATCGGCCAGGCGGTGACCCTGAGCACCGACGAAGTCAGCGCGCTGTGCGCCGAACTGGACCGGCATGAGGTGAACTATGCCACCAGCTCGATTCACCTTAATGTGTGGAGCGGTGATCACAACAAGTGGCGCGCCGCCGAGCGTTATTTCACCGCCCGGCTGGGACTGACCCCGGATCAGATCCAGGCTCAGGTGCTGTGCATTGGTGATTCGGCCAATGACGAACCGATGTTTCGTGCTCTGCCGCTGAGTGTGGGGGTGGCCAATATCGTCCACAGCCTGCCCTGGCTGGCTAGCCTGCCGTCCTATCAAACAGAAGAGGAAGGGGGTAAGGGCTTCGCCGAAATGGCCGAGCACCTGCTGAAGGCAAGGGGGGAAGTTACATCCGGGGTCGTGGTCAGCGAGACAACGGCTTAGCCGGGGTATTGTGATGCAGAGCCAGGACAACGACCGCCATCGCGGCCGCTAGGTGTGTCTGGCCGGTTACTCTTTCTGCAGAGTGACATCAAAGCGAATATCGGCCTGCAGGTTGTTGTCGGGGTTGTGTCCCGCCTGCAGGCTTTCCATATATAGCAGGCTGGCTTTGACACTGCCGCTGGCGCGGCCGGTGTCGCCGTTAAATTCCAGTACATCCAGCTGAATGGGAACCTCTTCTTTGGTGCCATAGTGCGGGGTGAGGGCGCTTTCCGGAAAGTAAGATACGGAAGCATGGCTGGCTTTGCCTTGCATCACCATAAAGTCGATGACGAATGTGCCCTTGGTTTCAAATTTGTTCTGGCGGTGGCCTTGTATGGATACGCTATACATGCTGGGCATAAGTTCACTGAAGTTGGCGGTGGAGCCTTGCTCATGCTCCAGAATGTGCCAGCTGTGTTGTTTTCCGTCCAGGGTGCCCGTCAGTTCGTTGGCAACAGCCAGAGGGGCCACGAGCAGGGCCAGCGTCAGTGAGGTGGTGATTGTTTTCATGAGTGCTCTCCGCTTGGATACCGGTTTACCG
Source organism: Oceanimonas sp. CAM02 (assembly GCF_032842915.1). Lineage (NCBI taxonomy): Bacteria > Pseudomonadati > Pseudomonadota > Gammaproteobacteria > Aeromonadales > Aeromonadaceae > Oceanimonas > Oceanimonas sp. CAM02. The sequence goes on along the minus strand of NZ_JAWJBK010000031.1, from coordinate 3,181 downwards.
GTTGTTGTGCACTCAGTGTAGAACACAAAAAAACCGGCGGCCTTGGGGCGCGCCGGCAATGTATTGCGACGAATGGTTACAGCAAAACGAACTCAGTTTTCCAGGCTGCGCACCCGGCTGGCCAACGCGGCAAAGTCAAAGGGGTTGCGGTTGGGCACCAATAGCAGCAGGGCGGAAATGGCCACCGGCACAAAGGTGGCCAGCAGGAACGACTCCAGCAAATAGGTGGCGGCTTCGCCCGGGGCCGGGAACAGCATCAGGCCGGCCACCAGACCGCCGAGGGTGCTGAGCATGGCGTTCCAGCCCTGATAACGGGCATTGTAAAAGCCAAAGAACACCGGAAAGGCAGCGGCGCAGCACAGCAGGTCTGCCAGCAGGAACAAATAAAGTACGCTGAAGCCCTGCGAGGCCACATACAGCACCGGAATGGAAGACAGCACAATCAGCCAGCGCGACAACCCCAGCAGAGTGTGCACGCTGGTGTTGGGCAGCAGCCGGCGCAGGTCTACCACCAGCATGCTGGTCAGGCCGCTGATGGTGGAGTCGGCACTGCTCATGATCAGCGCCAGGCCAAAGGGCAGCAGGCCAATGGCAAACCACAGCGGCATATTGGGCATCAGCACGCTGAACAGCGCCACCGAGCCGTCGCCGGGCAGGTTCAGGCCCACAAAGGCCAGGCCAAACAGTCCCATAATAAAGATGATGGGAAAGCTGAGCACGCCGCTCAGAATAAAACCATTGCGGATTACCTTGTTGTCCCGGGCGGCAAACACCCGTTGCCAGGTGCCCTGATAGAACAGACCGGTAAGCACCACGGCAAGAAAGAAGGTGAGGCCCGATTTCAGCCCTGTGGTGTCGAGCGGATCAAGCAGGTGCGGTGCGCTTTGTTGCAGGCCGGCCAGGGCCGGGGCCAGACCGTCGGTGGCCTGCCAGCCCAGGGCAATCATCACCAGCAAAAACGGCAAAATCACCAGCATCTGCACGCGGTCGGTAAAAATGGTGACCCGCAGGCCGCCATACAGGGTGTAAACAAGGGTGGCCACCATCACAATGCCGGCGGTAGTCCACAGCGGCACCGGTGCCAGCAGGGCCACCATCTGGGCAATGGCGGTGAGGCCGGCGGTGAGTGCAATAAACATATAGAACAGCATGATCACCAGCACAAAGCTGAACATGCCCCGGCCGTAGCGTCCCATTACAAACTCGGTGAGGGTATGGCCTTCGGGCATCAGCTCGCGAATGCGTTTGCCCAGCGGAATCATGATCAGCCGGGGGGCCAGCACGCCAAGGGCGTAGCCGGTAATGGCACCCACACCGCCCCAGGTGGCGGCCTGAGCCGGACCAAACAAAATCCAGGTGCCCATGGTGGTGGCCAGCAAGGTTAATGTAGTGGCGGTGCCGCTCTGGCTGTTGCGGGCCACAATAAAGTCTTCCGGTTTGTCGTTTTGCCGGCGGGCGTACAGCAGCCCGGGAATGGCGAAAACCGCCGCAAATAAACAGAGCCATAAAATGGCGGTGGTGGTGTCCAGCATGTGTTCTCCCTTTGCTCCCGCGAGCATGAAATAGCCGGGGTATACGGGCGAAAGGAAGAGGAGGGCGGATCGTCATGGTGCGGGATCGTTCGTTTCCTTCCCTTCGCCGGCATTATCCGGATCAGGTTCTAAGGGTTACCGCCTTGGTGGCGGAGTCTCAGCCCGTGTGGGCTCCCCCAGGAATGTGAAACGAGAGTAAGGTGCGGGGCCTTGATTGTCAATCAACTCAAATGCAACACAAAAAAGCGCGACCTGAGTCGCGCTTTTATTAATTGACCATGGTTATTTCACTATCCAGCCAATGTCTTCGCCGGCGCGAATGGGCACCAGCTGATCACCGCCCAGGGGCAGAGTGGCATCCACCGTCCAGGATTCTTTTACCAGAGTGATGGTGTCTGGGTTGCGGGGCAGGCCGTAGAAGTCGGGGCCGTTGTGGCTGGCAAAGGCTTCCAGCTTGTCGAGCGCACCGGCTTCTTCAAAAACTTCGGCATACAGCTCAATGGCGGCGTGAGAGGTATAGGCACCGGCGCAGCCGCAGGCGGCCTCTTTGCGGTGCTGAAAGTGCGGGGCCGAGTCGGTGCCCAAAAAGAACTTTTTGCTGCCGCTGGTGGCGGCACGCACCAGGGCGGCCTGATGGGTGTTGCGCTTGAGAATGGGCAGGCAGTAGTAGTGCGGGCGAATGCCGCCCACCAGCATGTGGTTGCGGTTAAACAGCAGGTGGTGGGCGGTAATGGTGGCGGCTACGTTGTCGCCGGCCTGCTCCACAAAGTTCACTGCGTGCTCGGTGGTGATGTGCTCAAGCACAATTTTCAGATCGGGGAAGTCGTGCACCACGTCGGGCAGCACGGTTTCCAGAAACACTTTTTCCCGGTCAAAGATGTCGATGCGCGAGTCGGTGACTTCGCCATGCACCAGCAGCAGGGTGCCGGTTTCCTGCATGGCCTGCAGCACCGGATAGATGTTTTTCACATCGGTGACGCCGGAGTCGGAGTTGGTGGTGGCACCGGCCGGGTAGAGTTTGCAGGCCACAATGTCGCCGCTGGCGCGGCCTTTGCGAATTTCGTCGGGGTCGGTTTTGTCGGTGAGATACAGGCTCATCACCGGCTCAAACCGGCTGCCTTCGGGGCGTACCGCCAGAATGCGCTCGCGGTATTCGTTGGCAAGCTCTGTGGTAGTCACGGGCGGTACCAGGTTGGGCATCACGAGGGCGCGGCCCAGATAGCGGCTGGCGTCGCGTACTGTGTCTTGCAGTTGCTTACCGTCGCGCAGGTGCAGGTGCCAGTCGTCGGGGCGGGTAATTGTCAGTGTGGTCATAGTCGGCTCGGCGTTATCCATTGCTTTCGAGGTCTTTATTATCCACCCGAAGCGGGTTTTCACCAAACCTATGGGAGCTTTAAGCGGTCAGCTGTCAGCTTTAAGCCGCTCGTACGCGCCTGCGGTTCATTGCAATCAGCCTGCTAATGCGGTGTAACAGGTATCACATAAATCCCTCAAGCCACTCGGGCTGCTGGAGTGGCCCCGATAAAGTAGACACTTAAGTTAAGCGGCCGCTGCGTAGGCATTGGGAGTTATTCCTCCCAGCGCCATGTGGCGCCGCACTTTCGGGTAATACTCGTCCGTATAATACCGGACTTCATCTGCCATTTCGT